>JAEXRD010000160.1 GCA_023438245.1 Pseudomonadota bacterium
ATTGGACCTTGGCCCAGATCAACATGCGCGCAGCGTTTTTCGAGCGGGCCCTTGCGGGGTATGGGCCTGGGCATGGCAGCAAGCACCCACATCCAGCCCACCCTCGTGTTCGCGGACGAATCCGGAAACATCTACGACCATCCCGACCTGCTGATGCTGTGTCGGCGCGGGGGCGAGCTGGAGCTGCCCAGGCCCGACGAGCTGATGCCCTTGCCGGAGGAGAGCGAGTTCTTTTTGTTGCCGGGCCGCAGCGCGCTGGGGTTTGATCCGGAGAGCGGCCAGGTGGAGGAGCTGGAGGAGCTGGCCGTGGCGGTGTTCGCCAGCCCCGCGCACACGCTCTCGGCCAATGCGGCGTATCGCACGCGCGAGGGCGCGCCCACGCTGCCCCTGTTCGCCTATGGCGCCGTGGGCTTTGCCGAGGGCCGGTTCTGGGTCTGCGCCCGGAAGGTGGACCAGGACCGGAGGCAGGTTTTTACGGGGATTCCGAGGGAACGCATCGAGAACGGCGCCCGGAAGCTTTTGACGGAGCTGCCGGGCAACCGGCTGGTGCGCCATTTGACGGGCTGCGCGCTGACCTACGGCTGCCCGGCGGCGAAGAACCTGGCCCTGGGCCGGTTCGAGGCCCCGCTGCCGACCTCAAGGACATGCAATGCGCGGTGCGTGGGCTGCATTTCGTACCAGCCCGAGGGCACAGGCTTCCCGTCCACGCAGAACCGCATCGCCTTCCGGCCCACGGAGCGCGAGGTGGCGGACGTGATGAAGCGCCACGCGGGCAAGGAGAAGCGCGCCATCCTGTCCTTCGGCCAGGGCTGCGAGGGCGAGCCGCTCACCGAGGCGGAGCTCATCCGCAAGAGCGTTGGCCTGTTCCGCAAGGGCGAAGGCAAGCCGGGACCGGGCCGGGCCACGGTGAACGTGAACACCAACGCCAGCCTGCCGGGCGTGCTGCCGGGCCTGGCCGAGGCCGGGGTCAACTCCATCCGCGTCAGCCTGAACAGCGCGCGCAAGGGCCCGTACGAGGCGTATTACCGGCCCAACGGCTACGCCTTCGAGGACATGCTGGCGAGCATCCAGGCGGCCAAGGACTCGGGCCTGTTCGTCTCGCTGAACCTGCTGTACTTCCCGGGCCTCACCGACGGCGAGCTGGAATGGGAAGCCCTGGCGGAGCTCATCGGCCGCACGAAGCTCGACTTTGTGCAGATGCGCAACATGAACCTGGACCCGGAGCTGATGCTGCGGCTCATGCAGGGCCAGGACTTCGGCCCGTGCATGGGCCTGGCCAACTTCCTCAAGCGGTTGCGCAAGGCCTGCCCCTGGATCGGCTTCGGCTACTTCAACCCGTTCGTAACCGGCTAAACATTCTGGGCATAGCCGATTTTTTGCGCGATTCTTTGCGCGATCGACCCTTCCTTCACTCCCACCGGATTGCCAAAAGCCGACATATCGTGCATGCTGCGCGAAGTGTCGGTAGTGGGCGCTGCGGCGCCCTCCCCCCATCCCGGCAACAGAAGGAAGAGCACCCGCATGAAAACCTCCGCCAAAGCCCGCTACGCCGTCCGGCTGCTGCTGGACCTTGCCATGCACACGGACCAGGGGCCGGTGCGCACGGCCGACCTCTCGGCCCACACCGGCATCTCCGTGCGCTTCATCGAGCAAATCCTCCAACCGCTGAAGAAGGCCGGGCTGGTGCGCAGCACCCGCGGCGCGGCGGGCGGCTACATGCTCTCCGCCGATCCCGCCCAGGTCAGCATGGCGAGCGTCATCCGCATCATTGAGGGCAACCTGTGCCTGACGCACTGCTGCGAGAATCCGGCAAGCTGCCCCCGCTCGCCGGATTGCCTGAGCCACCAGGCCTGGGCTCGCGCCACCAGGGTTCTGGAGGCGGAGTTGGACTCCATCTCCATAGCCGACCTGCGGGAGGGCCTGCCCCCGGGATCGGCCCATGGCTGCACCCGGTAGCGCCGTGCGCCCCGCGCAAAGCAAAAGGGCTCCCCGCGGGGAGCCCTTTTGCTTGCGCCGCCTCCGGCCTCAGGCCGGGGTGCGCCGCTTGCGCGTGATCTCGGTGAGCTCGGCGTGCACGGCGTCGCCGTACTTGCTTTCCCAGTAGCCATCCTCGGGTGAGACCTGGCCCTCGAAGAGCATGAGGATGCCGCCCATGAGGTCGTTGAGCGGGTAGGGCCTGCCCTCGTGGAACGACTTCACCGTATGGTCGAAGAGATACTGGAAGGAGTCGATGAGGGCCAGGCCCTGGGCGCTGCGCTCCTTGCAGATCTCGCTGTCGGCCAGGTCCTCCGGCCCGCAGCGCTTGTCCAGCCGCAGGATGTGCATGGCCGTGCGGTGCTTCAGGCTGTGCTGGATGCGCCTGAGCAGCGCCAGGTTGGCCCCGCCGGAGAGCGACAGGCACACCAGGTAGTAGGCCAGGATGGTGCAGGATTCGCGGAAGATCTGCCGAGGCAGGGAGTCGATCTCGTCACCGGCCATGTCCCAGTGGAAGCGCTCCACCAGCCGGTTGTACAGCCCGTCCGCGGCGGAGACGGTGATGGCCAGATACTTCTCCACCTGCACGAAGTCGTCGCAGGTGGCCTGGGAAGCGGTGCCGCCGTCCCTCCGAGCGGCCGGGCCGACCTGGCCCGCCTGGGCGGCGCCGTTGGCCGCGCCCGCGCCTCCGCCCAGACCCAGAAACGCCGCGCCGACCGCCAGCACGAACGCCAGCAGACCGGCCAGCACCCAGCCGCCGGGCGCGAAAACCTGATACAGGCCCGCCAGGGCCAGCACCGAGGCCGTGCAGAAGAGCAGAATGCGCTGAGCTACGTTGACCTGCATGGGGGGCATCCACCGTTCGCGCAGATATGCTGAGCCGCCGCCGTTCTGGCGTGCGCTTGAATCAATATCACGATTTTCATATACCACAAGAGCAAATCAATTACCAGCACAAATTCTTAATATCAAATTTATCAAGTTTATCAATACTGAATTCCGGAACCGCTCTCCGCGCTTGCCCGCCACCGGCAGTGGGGCTACAGAGCATGAAGCATCCGCAACCGCAGGAGAGCCCATGTTCGAGAACTTGCGCCGCCGCGTATCCAAGAAGGGGCTGCCCCCGGGCACGGTGACCTACATCGGGCCGGAGCGGAGCCAGGCCGTGACCATCGAGGTCATCCACTCCGACCAGGGAGCCGGGCGCGAGGGCGGCCAGCCCGTGGTCCAGGGCTTGCGCCCCGCCTCCACCGAGGCCTGCGCGCCCTACGTGGATGCCCCGGGCCTGACCTGGATCAACGTGGACGGCCTGCACGACGCCGCCTGCGTCTCCCGGCTGGGTGAGCTGTTCGGGCTGCACCCGCTGGTGCAGGAGGACATCGTGCACACCGGCCAGCGGCCCAAGCTGGACGAGCTGGACGACGCGCTGTTCGTGGTGGCCAAGATGCTGCGCTACGACGAGCAGTCGCGCACGCTGCACAGCGAGCAGGTCAGCTTCGTGCTCAAGCGCGGGCTGCTGCTGACCTTCCAGGAGAAGGCCAACGGCGACGTGTTCGGCGAGGTGCGCAGGCGGTTGCTCGCCGGTTCCGGCAAGCTGGCGCGCAGCGGGCCGGACTACCTCATGTACGCCCTGCTCGACTCCATCGTGGACAACTACTTCGTGGTGCTGGAGCGCATGGGCGAGGACATCGAGGAGGTGGAGGAGAGCCTCATGACCACCCCCACGCCGGACGCCCTGGAAACCATCCATGGCCTGCGGCGCGAGGCCCTGTTCCTGCGCAAGTTCATCTGGCCCCTGCGCGAGGTGCTGGCGCGGCTGGACAAGGGCCCCGGGGACTTCGTGGACGAGGGCACCATCGTCTACCTGCGCGACCTCTACGACCACACCATCCAGGTCATGGACACGGTGGAGACCTTCCGCGACATGCTCTCCGGCATGGTGGAGCTGTACCTCTCCGCCGTGAACCTGAAGCTGGGCGAGATCATGAAGGTGCTGACGGTGATCTCCACCGTCTTCATGCCGCTGAGCTTCCTGGCCTCGCTGTACGGCATGAACTTCGAGAACATGCCCGAGCTCAAGACCCAGTACGGCTACTTCGTGCTGCTGGGGGCCATGGCCTGCATCGTGTGCGGCATGGTGCTGTTCTTCCGCAGGCGCGGCTGGGTGGGTCGGGGCGGCGCCAGGGACTAGCCCGCGCGCCCGGCGGCCACGGCCTCCTGGATGACGCGGCCCAGGTCGGCCAGTTCGAAGGGCTTGGCCAGGTAGCCGGTCATGCCCGCGTCCAGCATGCGCTCGCGGTCTCCGGCCATGGCGTAGGCGGTAAGCGCCACCACGGGCAGATCCGGAGCGATGCGCGCGTCCAGCCCTGCGCGGATGCGCCGCAGGGCTTCCAGGCCGTCCATCTCCGGCATCTGCACGTCCATGAGCACCAGGTCGACAGGCTGGGCGGCCAGGATGTCCAGGGCCTCGCGCCCGTTTCCGGCCACGGCCACGGTGTGGCCCATGCGCCTGAGCAGCGCCCCCGTGCCCAGCTGGCTCACCAGGTCGTCCTCGGCCAGCAGGATGCGCAGGCCTTTGGGCCCCTGGCCCGTTCCGGCCAGGCCCAGGCCCTGCTCCCGCCCGGTGGCCGCGGGCAGCCGGAAGGGCAGCACCAGATAGGCCGTGGTGCCCTGGCCCGGCTCGCTCTCTATGCTCAGATTGCCGCGCATGGCGGTCACCAGGCGTTTGGTGATGGCCAGGCCCAGGCCCGCGCCCTGCTGGCCGCGCTCCAGCCCCCCCGGCCCCTGGGTGAAGGGCTCGAAGATCGCGTTCAGCAGCTCCGGCTCCATGCCGATGCCCTGGTCGCTGACGGCGAACAGCAGGCGCGCGCCTCCCCCGGGCGGGGCCAGGAGCGGCTCCACAAGGACACGCACCTCGCCGGACTTGCTGAACTTCATGGCGTTGCCCACCAGGTTCAGCAGAATCTGGCGCACCCGGAGCTCGTCGCCCACCAAACGCAGGGGCGTGGCCACAGCAGACTCCACCACCAGGGGAATGCCCCGCTCCGCGCTCATGGGCGCGAAGGTCTCGCGCACGGCGGCCAGCAGGCTGGCCGTGGCGAACTCGGCCTCCTGGAGCGCCAGCCGCCCGGCCTCGATGCGCGAGAGGTCCAGGATGTCGGAGAGCAGGCTGGAGAGCCGCTCCCCGGCGCGGCGCGCCATGGCCGTGTACTCGCGCTGCTCGGAGGAGAGCGGGGTCATGTCCAGCAACTGCATCATGCCCATGAGGCCGTTGAGCGGGGTGCGGATCTCGTGGCTCATGTTGGCCAGAAACACGCTCTTGGCCCGGCTGGCCTCCTCGGCCTGGCTGCGGGCCACCTTCAGCGCCTCCTCGGCCTTCACGCGCTCGGTGAGGTCCACGTTGACGCCCAGGATGCCGATGACGTCCTCCGGGGCCTTGCCCCCGGCCAGCACCACCGGGCCGAGCACGGCGCGGACGAAGCGCTGGTCGCCTGTCGGCAGGGCCTGATAGTATTCGGTCTCCAGCACACCGCCGGCCAGGGCCTTGGCGTTGTCCCTGCGCCAAACCGCGCGGGTATCCTCCGGGATGGTGGCGTCCTCGAAGGGCCGCCCGGCCAGGTCGCCCCAGATGCGCACGCTCTCCCGGCTCTGCATGGTCAGGCGCATGTCGCGGTCCCTGGCCCAGAAGTCGAAGGGCAGGCTGCGGATGAGCGCGCCGAGCAGCGCCTCGCGCCTGCGCAGGTTCTCCTGGCTGGCGGTGAGGGAGGAGAGCGCGCGCTTGAGCTTGGTCACGTCGGACCCGTAGAGGTTGGCATAGCCGCTGCCGGCCACGGGCTTGACCTGGAAGACGAAGGTGCGATGGCCGAAAAACACCTCGAACCGGCGCATGCGCCCGGTCTCCAGGGCCTGGCGGGCCTCCCTGGCGGCGGCCTCGGCAAAGGGCGTGCCCCCAGCGCACTGGCCCAGCTGCAGCATCCGCTGGCCCGGCTTGTTGGCGTACAGCACCTGCAGGTCGGCTCCCAGCCGCAGCACGGGGTTGGGATTCTCCCCCGGGAAGCGCGCCATGCTCTGGACGTGTTCCTCGGCCCTGCGCCGCTCGGAAAGGTCCAGCACGATGGAGAACAACACCAGCCTGCCCTTGTAGGTCATGGGCCTGCTGTGCACCTCCACCTCGCGGGTGGTGCCGTCGGCCAGGCGGTGCTGAAAAAAGAACGGGCCCGTGGCCTCGCCCGTCACCAGGGAGCGCATGCGCCTGCGCACCTCGCCCGGGACGTCCTCGTTGATCTGAGTGATGCGCATGGAGTTGAGCTGGTCCATGGAATAGCCGTAGAACTCCACGGCCTGCCTGTTGGCGCGCAGGATGCGCCCGTCGGTCGGGTCCACCAGCAGGCGCACGGCGTTGCCCGTCTCGAACAGGGCCTCGGCCTGCTCCTCCAGTTCGGCCCGGTCCTCCTCCAGCTCCCGGCGCGAGAGCCACAGGGCCACGCTCTCGGCCAGGCACTCCAGGAATTCCAGCAGGGCCGGGTCGAACCGCCCGGGCTCGTGGTCGTTGAACTGCAGCAGCCCGTGGCACTTTTCGCCGAAACGCAGCGGCACCAGGGCCACGGACTCGAACCCCGCCGTGTTGCAGTGGTTGCGCGTGGTGCCCTGGCGGTCCTCCTCGGTGGTGGAGGCCAAAAGCGCGGTGGTGCCGTTGGTCCAGAAGCTGCCGAAGGGGGTGAAGAAGGGCTTGGACGGATCCGTGCGGCGCTGGATGACGTTGCCGCACATGCATTCGAGCAGCGGCTCTCCCGATTCCGCGAACAGGCCCGTGGAGCCGGGGCACAGCGAGTTCTCCAGCGCCACGAAGGCCTCGGGGAAGCCGCTGGCCTGCCAGTAGGGGAAATCGTCGCCCTGGCGCAGGCGGATGGCCACGGCCCCGCACCCGCTCCAGCGGCGCATGCTCTCCAGCAGGCCGGCCAGCATCCGCTCGCGCGGCATGTCGCTGCCCAGCAGGCGCAGCAGATCCGTCACGGCCCTGAGCCGGGCAGGCTGATCCCCGGCGGGGGGTCCGGAGTCTTGCGGCATTGCGCCTCCAGGAGGCTTCGAGCGGGTGGGGGGGGGGGAGAAACCGCTACGCAACTACCGATCTGCTTATAGCGGAGACGGAATCCCGTCAAGCCGCCGGGCTATTTTCCCTTGGCGGCCATAAGCTCCAGGGCCAGGAACAGGGCCTGGGTGCCGTCGCGCCCATGGCCCTGGGCGGCGGACTCCCGGTACAGCGAGCGCACCAGGGTCAGGCCGGGCAGCGTCAGGCCCATGCGCTCGGCCTCTTCCAGGGCGATGCCCATGTCCTTGAGGAAATGGTCGATCATGAAGCCGGGGGCGAAGTCGCCCTTGAGGATGCGCGGGGCCAGGTTGTCCAGGCTCCAGCAGCCCGCCGCGCCCTTGCTGATGGCCCCCAGCATGGCCTGGGGGTCCAGCCCGGCGCGGGTGGCGTAGAGCAGGCTCTCGCACACGCCGATCATGCTGCCCGCGATCACGATCTGGTTGCACATCTTGGTGTGCTGGCCCGCGCCCGCGCCGCCCTGCAGCAGGATGATGCGGCCCATCTTCTCGAAAAGCGGCCGCACCCGCTCGAAGGCCTCCGGCTCGCCGCCGACCATGATGGACAGGGCGGCGTTTTTCGCGCCCACGTCGCCGCCGGACACCGGGGCGTCCAGGGCTTGCCCGCCCTTGGCCGCGGCGGCGCGGAAGATCTCCACGGCCAGGCTGGGGCTGGTGGTGGTCATGTCCACGGCCACTGCGCCGGGCCTAAGCCCCGCCAGCACCCCGTCGGGCTCGAAGTACACCCGGCGCACGTCGTCGGGATAGCCCACGATGGTGAACACGATGTCCGAGGCCTCGGCCACGGCCTTGGGGCTGTCGGCCCAGTGCGCGCCCCGGTCCAGCAGGGGCTGGGCCTTGGCCCGGGTGCGGTTGAACACGGTGGCGGGGTGGCCTGCGGACATGAGGTGGCCGCACATGGACACGCCCATGACTCCGGTTCCGATCCAGCCGATGCGTGCGGGGGTGCTAGCCTGAGCTGCCATGGCGCGTCTCCTTGTTGGGACATGGGGGGAGTATGCCTGGGGAATCCAGACACTTCCCTACCCGCGCCATCGCGGCGAATCAAGAGGTGAGTCCTTACTTTGCGGCCAGGCAGGCCCCCAGGGCCTTGTCCTGCACGGCGATGTGGTCCAGCAGCCAGCCCGCCAGCCAGTTGAAGGTTTCCGCGGGCACCCCCTCGTCGCCCTGCAGGTGGCGGGCGCAGAGCGCCTCCAGCCGGTCCGCGAACTGGCGGTGCTCCGCCTCGTGCTCGGCCTGGCGCGAATACCCGGCCGCGTGCATGAGCGCCTCCTCCTGCCCGAAGTGGAAGAGCACGTAGCGGTGCAGCTCGGCCAGCACGGGGCGGATGCCGCGGGCTCCCGTTCCCGACAGCCGGTCCTGGTGCAGCCGGTTGAGCAGCCCCACCAGCGAGCGGTGCTGGGCGTCGATGCGCTCGTGCCCGATGTCCAGGTCACGGTTCCATTCCAGGAGCATGCCCCCCTCCCTATTGCCAGCGCAGCCCGCGGCTAGCCGTGCCCGCCGCCCTTGCCTTTGGCGTCCTTGCTTGCGCCTTGGGCGTCCTTGCCGGTCTCGTTGGCGGCCTGGGCCGGAACGGGATCGGGCAGGTGCTCGGCCTTCCAGCGCTTCTTCAGCTCGTCCACCTGGGCCAGCTGCGCCTCGGAGAGCGAGGGCGCGATGATGCTGCGCGAGAGCTGCGCGGACTTGTCGCCGCCCTCCGCCGCCAGGGCGAACCACATGCTGGCCGCGATCAGGTCCTGCTTCACTCCCTGGCCCTTGTAGTACATCTGGCCCAGGGCGGCCTGCGCGCCGGTGTGGTCGCGCTCGGCGGCCCGGGTGAACAGCTCCAGCGCGCGGGCGCTGTCCTGCGGAGCGCCCGCCCCGTCGCGGAACATCACGGCCAGGTCGTGCTGGGCGTAGGGGTTGCCGTGCTTCACGGCCTGTTCCAGCCAGGCCAGGGAGGCGGCCTGGTCGCGGGGGGCCATGACGCCGTCGCGATAGGCCAGGCCCAGGTTGTACATGGCCCCGCTGTCGCCGTTTTTGGCCGAGAGCGCCCACCATTGCAGGGCCTGGGCGTTGTCCTGGGGCAGGCCGTGGCCGGTGGCGTACATGTCGCCCAGGGCGAACTGCGCGCCCGCGTGCCCGGCGTCGGCGGCCATGCGGAACCACTTGGCGGCCTCGGCGTAGCTCTGCTTCACACCCAGGCCCCGGAAATAGCGCGAGCCCAGGATCCACTGCGCGCTGACCACGCCCTGCTCGGCGGCCTTGCGGCAGACGGCCACGGCGGCGTCGGTTTCGCCAGCCTTTTCGGCGGCCTCCATCTCGGCCATCCAGTTGTTGGCCGCGCCCTTCACGTCGTTCTGCGGCTGGGCCTTCGGCTCGCCTGATCCACAGCCGCAGAGCAGCGCGGCGCACGCGAGCAGGGCCAGAAACAATGTGAGGGGAAGACGGACACGAAAGGCAGTGTGGCGCACGAGGACTCTCCCATGGCGGATGCGGGCCAGAAGAGCGGCCCCGGAAGAGCACAGTAGCACAAAGCCTACGTACAGGGAAGTGCCGTGAGAACGATTCCTATGATTTTCCTGGTCGGGCCGCTAGTTGAAGCCCAGGGCCTGGCCCACGGTCTCGGAGATGTCGGGCAGCGCGTCGTCGGCCAGCAGGTCGACCCAGGCCGCCACCACCGCCGGGTCCCACTGCCTGCCCGCGCCCTCCAGCAGGGCCTGCTTGACCTGCGGCACGGTCATGGGCGCGTGGTAGGACCTGAGCGAGGTCAGCGCCTCGAAGCCGTCGGCCACGGAGAGGATGCGCGCCATGAGCGGGATGTCCGCGCCGCTGGCCCCGGTGGGGTAGCCCTGGCCGTTGAACCACTCGTGGTGGTGGTACACCAGCGGCACCACGTCCTGCAGGCTGGACACGCGCGAGAGGATGTCGCGCCCGGTGACCGGGTGGCGCTTCATGACCTCGAACTCCTCGTGCGAGAGGCTGCTGGGCTTGTTCAGGATGTGGTCGGGGATGCCGATCTTGCCGATGTCGTGCAGGATTCCGGCGGTGCGCAGCACGGCCAGGTCGCGCCCCTCCACCCCCAGGGTCCGGCCCAGCAGCACGGCGTAGCCGCCCACGCGCTCGGAGTGGCCGCGGGTGTAGATGTCCTTGGCCTCCACGGCCTGGGCGTAGGAGGTGATGACCTCGGCGCTGATGCCCTGCATGCGGCGGCTGGAGAGGATGTTCTCCACGTAGGGCGCGGCGTGGCCGGCAAGCACGTTGAGCAGGCGCAGGTCCTCGCGGCTGTAGGGCGCCGCGCCCGGCCCGCGGCCCAGGGCCAGCACCCCGTACACCCCGCGCATGCCCACGATGGGCGCCACGGCGGCGCTGCCCAGGCGCACGCCCTCGCGCAGGTCCTCGGCGCGCTTGCCCACCTGGGGGCCGAAAATCATGCTGCCGCCCTGGCCCATGGCCAGCGCCGCCTTTTCCAGCAGCCAGCTGCGGGTCTCGCCGCAATCGCGGAAGCCCGCGCCCCACAGGAACATGGGCGCCAGCGCGCCGCTGCCGCCCGTGGCCGAGAACAGGGCCAGGTCGTCCGGGGCCAGGGAGCGCCGCACCTGCCGCAGCAGGGCCTTGAACACCTCGGCGCTGTCGGTCTGGCCGCGCAAAAGCTCGGAGAAGGCCTCGATCTCGCGCACCCGCGCCCCGCGCCCGCGCGCGCCGGACTGGCCGTTCAGGCCCTGGCCCCCGGCCAGGGCGGCGGCCACGCGGGCGAACAGCTGGTGCATGTCGAAGGGCTTGAGCAGGTAGTCCGAGGCCCCGAGCTTGAGGCAGGTGACGGCGCTTTCCACCGTGCCGTAGCCGGTGAGGAAGATCACCGCCGGGTGCCGCCCGCGCAGGGCCATCTGGCGGAGCATCTCCTCCCCGCCCATGCGCGGCATCTTGAGGTCGGAGAGCACCAGGTCCACCGGGCCGCGCTCCAGCTCGTCCAGGGCTTCGTGGCCGTCGCAGGAGCAGACCACCTCGTAGCCCTGCAGCTCCAGAGCCTCCACGTAGGCCTCGCGCAATCCCGGCTCGTCCTCGACGACCAGGATGCGCTGGCGGGCATGCGGCGGGGTCACTGTCTCGGCTGCGGGCAACCGAATCTCCTTCGCGCGGGGTGCGCGTGTCTCTCTGCGTCCGCTCGTGGTCGGGCAGGCGGTGCGGGGGCGCCGCCGAAACCGCCTGGAATACTTGTCTCGACCCACTACAGTAGGAAAAAGGCCAATGCAAGCATGGGGTACGCATACGCTCCCAACACTTGATTCTTTCCCTCGATTCGCCATAGAAGGAACAGCCCCTGCCGCAGGGGCAGCCAAAGGGAGCAACGGCCCGCGCGGGCAATGGGGGAATGCGATGCAGCCAGGCAAACCGCCGCGCGACGGGCAGGGCGCGACGCCCGCAACCGTGGCCAGGACCCGCGAGACCCTGGCCCGCCTGGAATCGCTGCCCGCGCCGCCCGCCGTGGCCGCCCGCGTGCTGGACTGGGTCACCCAGTCCGACCCCAGCCTGGCCGACCTCTGCCTCATCGTGTCCTCCGACCCCTCGCTCAGCCTCAAGATCATGAAGCTGGCCAGCGCCAAGATGCACGGCCTGCAGGTGCAGAACCTGAAGATCGAGCGCGCGGCCTCCATGCTGGGCGTGGTCACGCTCAAGCAGGCGCTCCTGGGCATCGTCATCCGCGACACGCTCATCAAGGGCCGCAGGCACGACGACCCGCACCTGGTGCAGCTCTGGCTGCACTGCCTGGCCAGCGCCCTGGCCACCCAGCTGCTGGCCGAGAAACTGGCCCCCAGGCTGGCCGAGCAGGCCTTCTCCTGCGGCATGGCCCACGACTGCGGCAAGCTGGCGCTGCTCTCCGCCCTGGGCGAGCGCTACGAGCGCCTGCTGGACTCCGCCGCGCTGTCCGGCAAGCCCCTGCACGTGTTGGAGGGCGAGGAATTCGGCCTGGACCACGCCGAGGCGGGCAAGTGGATCACCCAGTCCTGGGCGCTGCCCAAGGTTTTCGTGGACGTGGCCTGGCTGCACCACCAGCCCGAGGAGGTGCTCTCCGACATGGACGAGCACGGCGGGCTCTTGCACCTGGTGGCCCTGGGCAACATCCTGGCCCACGAGGTGCTGGCCGAGCCGCTGGACGGCCCGGCCCTTGCCCGCCGCCGCTTCCTGCTGGAGCGCATGGACCTCAGCTTCCATCAGGTGGAGAAGCTCAAGGAGGCGGTGGGCCAGCGCCTGGCTGAGCGCCGCGAGCTGTTCAGCCTGGACGAGGAGGACGCCGTGGCCACCTTCTGCGTGGCCCTGCAACGCGCCGGGCGGCTGCTCTCGCGCCTCAACGCCGAGCTGGAGGCCGGGCGCGGCGACGCCGAGCAGGCCTCGCGCCTGCTGGGGGCCGTGGCCGGGGCCGCGCGGGGCCTGGGC
>JAEXRD010000003.1 GCA_023438245.1 Pseudomonadota bacterium
CCCTGGCGGCGCGCTGCCGGGAGCAGGGCAAGCGGCTGCTGGCCATGCCCGTGGGCGCCCCGCTGGCCGGTCAGGCGCGCAGCCTGGGCCTCCATGCCATCCCCATCGGCGCGGAGCCGGTGTTCGACCTGGAGGAGTATTTCGGCGGGGCCGAGGCCCTGGCCAGCCCCCTGGCCGGGCCGCTCGCGCGGCATCCCCTGGCCCGCGCCCTGCTGAAGCGCGGGGCCGAGGTGCTGGAGGCCGCGCCGGAGGACCTGCGCCAGGGCGCGCCCCTGCGCGCGGAGCTGGACGAGGTGGCCGGGGAATGGCTGGCGGGCCGCGACTGCCTGCCTCTCAGCTTCCTGGCCAGGGTGGAGCCCTTTGCGCGCCTGGAGCGGCGGCGCTACTTCGTGCTGCGCGCCCGGGGCCGGGTACAGGCCTTCCTGGCGGCCTCGCCGGTGATGTCCGAGGGCCGGACCCTGGCCTGGTACTTCCAGGACATGCCCCGCAGGACGGACGCCCGCGCCGGATCCTCCGAGCTGCTCATGATCCTGGCCATGCGCCTGCTGTGGCTTTCCGGGGAGCGCCAGGTGCGCCTGGGCATGGCCCCGCTGGCCAGCCTGGATGCTTCCCGGCGGGGCGCCTGGGAGCAGGCTCCGGCGCTGTACGCCCTGCTCGGCCGCACCTGGACCCTGGGCTACAATTTCCGCTCGCTGCACGAATTCAAGCTCAAGCTCGCGCCCACGCGGCTGGAGCCGCTGTATCTTGTGGCCAGCGACCCGCGCCCGCTCCGCGCCCTGACCGACGCCGCCCGCGCCCATTTCCCCCAGGGGCTGCGCCAGGCGGCGGCGCACCTGCTCTCGCGCCCCGGCAACCCGCTGGCGCTGGCCCCCGAGGCCCAGAAGCTCCTGCCCGGCCCGCTGGCCTCGCGCCTGCCCGCCGGGCCGCTGGACCTCCTCCGGCGCACCTGGCTCACCTGCTGCCTGTCGCTCGGCTTCATCACCCTGCACCTGGGCAGGCTGCACGTCCCCTGGCTGCAGGAGCTGTTCGCGGCCTCGGGCTACGTGCCGGGAAACGTCACCTGGCAGGGGGTCCTCCTCGGCCCGCTGTTCCACAACCACTGGTTCCACCTCACCGGCGACCAGCTCTCCTTCGTGCTCTTCGGCGGGATCATCGAGCTGCTGCTGGGCCGCGCGGCCTTCCTGGCGCTCTTGGCCGCCGGGCTGTGGCTGTCCAACCCGCTCACCCACCTGGTCTGCTGGGCGCTGCTGGCCGTGCCCGCGCCGCAAGCCTGGGCCGCCACCCTGGCGGAGGTGGACTACGGATCGAGCAACGCGGTGTTCGCCTTCGCCGGAGCGCTCTCGGCGCTGCTGGCCCAGGGCCGGGCGGTGCTCTTTCCCTTCGCGCTGTACGGGCTGTTCATCTGCTACGCCCGGCACAGCTGGCTGGCGCTGCACCACCTGCTGACGCTGGCGGCGGGCTGGCTGGCCATCTGGCTATGGATGCGCCTGCGGGCGCGCACCTGATGCGGGGAGTGCGGGGAGCAGGCCGCTATTTGGCCGCGGCCAAGAGCGCCTTGCGGATTTCCTCGGCGCGGTCCGGGTCGGTGATCTTGAGGCCGCCCTCGTCGCGCACGTAGAAGGTGTCGTGGATGCGCCCAGCGCTGGTGGCGATCCTGGCCAGGTGCAGGATCAGCCCCAGGCCCGAGAGCGCGCTGGCCAGGTCGTGCAGCAGGCCCAGGCGGTCCGGCGCGGCCACCTCGATGAGCGTGTAGAAGTCGCTGGCCTCGCTGTCCACGCGCACCTTGCGCCTGCCCTTGGGCGCGCTGCTGGCCAGGGTCAGCGGCGAGGTGCGCTTCTGCTCCAGGCGGTAGTCCAGCGCCAGCTTGCCCGTGAGCGCGTAGGAGATGGCCCGGCGGATGCGCTGCCAGAGGTCCTCCAGGTACAGCCCCTCGCCCGGTTCCTCCACCACGAACACGTCCACCGCGATGGGCCCGGACTGCCACCCGGAAGGGCCTTTCCAGGTCAGCACCTCGGCCGAGAGGATGTTCAAATCGTGCAGGGCCAGCACCCCGGCCATCACCGCGAACAGGCCCGGCTGGTCCGGCGCGGCGATGCTGACCTGGAAGCGGCCGTGGGGCAGGGCCACGGCGTCGATCTCGGTGACGCCCACGCCGCCCTTGCCGCTGGGCTTGCGGATCAGATCCTCCTCCATGGCCGCCTCGAAGCGGCGCACCAGCTCCATGTGGCGCATCAGCGTGGGCGCGGAGAGCACCAGCGGAGCGCGGGCGGGCATGCGCTCCAAGATCTCCCGGGCGCGCTCCGGGCTGACGGAGGAACCGGGCGCGGCGGAGAGCTTCAGCAGCTCCTCGCGCACCTTGCGGCCATGCTCCACGGCGTGGGGCTCGGCCAGGGGACCGGCGGTGAGGAGCCTGCGGGCCTTGCCGGAAAGCTCGGTGAACAGCGTGGCGGTCCAGGGGTTCCAGGCGCGCGGCCCGGTGGCCTGGCTGTCGGCCACGGCCAGAAGCAGCAGCATGTCCAGCCGGGCGGGGCTGCCGCACAGCTCGGCCAGGCCCGCGGCCACGGCCTCGTCGGCCAGGTCGCGCCGGGTGGCGGTCTTGGGGATGACCAGGTGCTGGCGCACCAGGAAGGACACGTCGGCGATGGTCTCCGCGTCGGCCCCCAGGCGGCCCAGCAAGCCCTCGCACAGGCCGCCGCCGTCGGCGGAGTGGTCGCGGCTGGGCTTGGCCAGGTCGTGGCAGAACCCGGCCAGCAGCAGGCGGTCGAACAGGCCCTGGCCGTCCAGCTCCGCGGCCATGCGGCCCTGCCAGGACTCCGGCCCGTTCAGCATGGCGGCCAGGCCGCGCACCACCTCCAGGGTGTGCTTGCCCACGGGGTGGATGTGGAAGTCGTCGAACTGCACCAGGTGCTCCACCGTGCGGAACTCCGGCACCAGCGCGGTGAGGAGCCCGGTGTCGAGCATGGACTGGAGCGCGCCCGCCACGCTGGGCACGCACTCGCGGGCGTCGGGCGCGGGCCGGGCCTTCTCCGAGGGCGACGCCGGGGCCTTGGCCGGGGCGAAGAAGCTCTTGAGGGCGCGGGTGAGCCCGCCGGAGGGCTTCTGCGGCGGGGTGACGCCCAGGGGGGCCATGTCCGTCTCCCGGCCCGAGGCGCGAAAAATCTCCAGGAGCGCGGGCAGCAGGCCCGGCAGCCCGGCGAAGGACTCCGGCGGCAGCGCGGCCAGGGCCCGGCGCGTGGCGCGCAGGCCGCTCCAGGCCACGGGGCGAGCGGCGCGGGCGGCCTGCAGGTACAGGGC
>JAEXRD010000066.1 GCA_023438245.1 Pseudomonadota bacterium
CGGCCATGCAGGCCCAGGCCCTGGCCGAGGCGGCCAAGGCCGCGGCCGACCTGGCCGCCCAGCAGGCCCAGCAGCAGGGTCAGCAGCAGACGTTCAGCCTGACCCCGGGCACCATCTTCACCCTGTCCTCGCTCACCAGCAGCGGCAGCGGCTCGACCTCCTCGGGCACGGGCAGCACGGGCGGCGGCACGTTCCAGGTCATCGTCACCGCCGGCGTGACCGAGCCCCCCCCGGTGCTGCCGCCCGTGCCTCCGGTCATCGTCCCCCCTCCGCCCCCGGAGGTGGTGCAGACCATCATCGACCTCTCCGGCAAGACCGCCGCGCAGTACGTGGATTTGGACGCGAACCCAGATACCGCCAATTGGTCCGTCGTTCGGTTCCAGCCCTACTACGAAGACAAGGCCAACCACGAAAACTGGGAAGCCAGCCCCAGCTCCGCCTTCGACGAAGGCGTGCACCAGCTCGCCAGCACCGTCCTGAACGTGGTGGGCACGACGGAAGCCGACAAGATCTTCGGCAACGACCAGACCAACGTCATCTCCGGCAACGGCGGCAACGACTACATCGACGGCAAGTGCGGCATCGACATCATCTCCGTGGGCACCGGCGACGTGCACATCTACGGCGGCGACGGGAACGACATCATCTCCATGGGCGCGACGCTCACCGGCGCGGACGTGGTGGACGGCGGCGCGGACAGCGACACCCTGTACTTCACCGACAACGGCCAGGGAACCGACGACCTGGACGGCGTCACCAAGGTGGAGACCATCGTGCTGGGCAAGACCGCCACGGGCGCGAACATCGTCGTCGCCAGCGACGCCAAGGCCAGCCAGCTGGTGGACTACAACGACGGCTACCCCAAGCTGGTGACCATCGACGGCTCGGCCCTGGAATCGGGCCAAACCCTGCACTTCGACGCGCACGACGTCCTGGGCTACTACTCCTTCTACATCATCGGCGGCGCCGGAAACGACGTCATCGAAACCGGCGGCGGCGCGGACCACCTGGTGGGCGGCGCGGGAGACGACATCCTCACCGGCGGCAGCCAGGACGACGTCCTGGAGGGCGGGGCCGGGGCCGACACGCTCAACGGCGGCACCGGGCTGGACACCCTCATCGGCGGCGCGGGCGCGGACATCCTGAACGGCGGCACCGGCGTGGACACCTACGTCTTCAATACCGGCGACCTGGCCAACGGCGAGCAGATCAACGACACGACCGAGGCCTCCATCCTGAAGATCGCGGGCAACGTGGACTTCACCGCCTACTCGGTGAGCTTCGCCCTGAAGGACGTCGTCAACACCACGCAGACCGTCTCGCTGGGCGCGGACGCCAAGCTGACCATCGGCCGCGACGCCATGGCCCAGTTCGGCCTGACCAACGCCGACCTGGCCTTCACCAGCAGCTCCACCTCGGGCCACGGGGCCGAGCTCGTGCTCAAGGGCGCCTCCGGCGCGGAGACCTTCAGCCTGGCCGGCCTGGACCTGGACGGCATGCACGCCTACGACACCGTGACGCTCAACGGCGTGGGCGGCGACGACACCCTGGACCTGACGAGCATGATCCACGACGTCAGCGTGAAGATCGGCACCCACACCGTGGTGGACCTGGAGAGCTCCAACGGCCCGGGCACCCTGGCCTTCACCGCCAATTTCCACACCTTCAACACCGATTACCTCAACAACAACACCATCGACTTCAGCGGCGCAACCAGCACCAACGGCGTCCAGGCGGCCCTGGGCGACGGCGTGGCCGAGCTGGACGGCGTCTCGTACTATCTGGACGGCTTCAACAGCATCGTGGGCACGGCCAAGGCGGACGTGCTGTACGCCGCGAGCGGCGGCACCACCATGGAGGGCGGCAAGGGCGCGGACGAATACCACGGCGGCGCGGGCGTCGACACCTACGTGTTCCGGGGCGGATCCGAGACCATGGACACCGCCACCAAGACCATCATCGTCGGCGGCTACGGCGACATCATCAAGGCCATCGGCACCGTGGACCTGACCCATTTGGCCGTCAGCGGCGCGACGAGCATCGGAAAGATCGTGGTGGAGGGCGCGGAAGCCACCGTCACGGCGAACGCCGGGTTGTTCGACGGCGTGGGCACAGTGCAGTTCGACGGCAGCCTGGTGGACCAGGGCACCGGCCAGCCCGTGCAGGTCCAGACCTTGAATGTCCTGCTGGACAATAGCGGCGTGACCTTCGGCGCGCCGGGCACGGTGGACGGCGGCACCTCCACCGCCGAGGCGCTGGGCAACCACATGCACATCTTCGGCGGCGACGGCAAGGACAGCATCACCGGCAGCGCGGGCGACGACGTCATCACCGGCGGCAAGGGCGAGGACCTCCTGAGCGGCGGCGGCGCAGGCTCCTACGGCGACACCCTGGACTACGGGTCCGAGGGCGGCGGCCAGGGCATCGCGGTGTACGCGGGCGAAAGCGCCATCAAGGACACCTACGGCTACGTCGACACCATCAGCGGCAGCAGCCTGCACCATCTCGTCGGCACCGCCCTGGCCGACACCATCCACGCCAACGACACCGACAACATGTCGGACGTCACCACCATCGCCCTGGGCGGCGGGGTGGACGTCATCAAGGTGACCACCACCGCCAACCTGAGCCAGGCGACCATCGACAGCGGGGACATCGGCACGGGCATTCCCGGCAAGGCCCTGCTTGAGAACATGGGCGAGGGGCACATCACCTCCTTCACCGGGCTGAACCAGGTGATCCTGGACAGCTCGGTCGGCGGCGGGGCCGCGGCGGCCTTCAACGGCTCCGACGCCACAGGCCAGAGCTGGAACATCGCGGCCCAGGGCAGCGGCGCGCACGTGCTGGCCGTCATCCAGAACGGCTCCGGCACCGAACTCGACCTGACCGGGCTGAGCTTCACCGGCTGGAACAACGCCCACGACTCGCTGGTCATCATCGGCGGCAACGACGACACCATCACCGGCCCCGGCGCGGGGCTGCCCGAGGAGCAGGATCCGCACATCAACACCACGGTCATCACCGGCAGCGGCGAGGAGCACATCACCACCGGCTGGGGCGACGACACCTTCTTCCTGGGCGACAATTCCCCCACGAACCTCTACATCGACGGCGGCGGCGGCACCAACACCCTGAGCTTCGCCAACGCCACCGGCCAGGTGTCCGTCGACCTGAGCGAGGTCCAGCACATCCAGAACGTGTCCACCATCGTCGGCAGCGCATTCGACGACACCATCAGCGGAGACGACAACGCCAACATCATCCACGGCGGCGGGGCGAACACCGGCACGGACACGCTCTCCGGCGCGGGCGGCAACGACACCCTCTACAACGACGCCACCGAGGCCACCCTGTCCGGCGGCGACGGCGACGACACCTTCAAGCTCACCGCCGAAACCGGGCAGATGGGCCAGGAAGTCACGGTCTATGGCGGTGACGAGAGCGACGACAACAGCGCCAACGACACTGCAGACTTCAGCGGCCTGGACAGCTCGCTCAAGATGGACATCCACCTTGACGGGTCGGTGAACGCCGTCCACGTCGACACCAGCGACCCCGGCTCGGTGACGGCATTCTACCTGTCCGGCGTCGAGAACATCGTCGGCAGCGGGCAGAACGACCTCATCTACGGAGACACCGGCGACAACCACCTGAGCGGCGGCGCCGGGGACGACATCCTCGGCGGCAAGGGCGGCAGCGACGTGCTGGACGGCGGGAGCGGAACCGACACCGTGACCTACAGCGACCGTGGCGAAAGCGTCGGTTCGGACGACTTGAACTACTACTGGCTCAAGGCCAACCTGGGCTCCGGCGAGGTCTCTGGCGAGCCAGAGACCGGCACCGACATCGGCAACGACACCCTGCTCAACATCGAGAACATCATCGGCACCGTGCACCGCGACTACATCGTGGGCAGCTCAGCGGCCAACATCATCGAGGGCCGGGGGAGCGTCGACATACTCGCCAACCCCGTTTCAGACACCGCAGGCGACCACCTGGACGGCGGCACGGGCAACGACACGATCTCCTACGAACACCTCGCGTCCGGGCTGAGTGATCTCCAGATCTACCTGAACCTCAATTACGCCACGTATGTCAACGGCGGCTATGTCGTCATCGACACCATCCAGAACTTCGAGAACGCCATCGGCTCAAACGGCGACGACATCATCCAGGGCGACACCACCACCGCCAACGTCATCGAGGGCCTGAACGGCAACGACACGCTCATCTGCGGGACCGCCGCGGCCGACACAGTGAGCTACGAGCACGCCCAAGGCGTGCTGCTGAACCTGAGCGGCACGTTGCAGAGCACGGAACACGGGCCGCTGTCCGCCTACACGGCCATCAAGGCCCTGGGCGACGGCGGCACGGACACCGTGACCGGCTTCGCCAACGCCATCGGCTCCGCCTACGCCGACGTCATCTTCGGAGACGGCGGGGTCAACAACATCAGCGCCGGAGCGGGCAACGACATCCTCTTCGGCGGCGACGGCAACGACACCCTCGGAGGCGGCGCGGGCGACGACATCCTCTTCGGCGGCACGGGCGCGGACGTGCTCAGCGGCGGCACGGGCGCGGACGTGCTCATCGGCGGCGCGGGCAGCGACACCATCGTCGGCGGCGGCGCGGGCCTGGGCGCGGGCAACTACGGAACCGGCATCATCTCCTACACCGAACTCCTCGACGTGGCCAGCTACATCGACGCGGCCAGCGGCCTGGGCACCAGCGGCGACTACCTCACCATCGACTCCACCACCACCTTCGACGTCGTCGTCGGCAGCGACACCGACTCCCTGACGGGCATCAGCGGCCTCATCGGCAGCAATTCCGTGGACTATGTCGCCGGCTCGGCCAACAGCTACATCAACTACTTCGAGGGCCACGGCGGGGACGACACCTTCCACGGCGCGGTGAACAGCGGCGACCACGGCTTCGACACCTTCAGCTGGTCCTACCTGGACAACGCGCACACGGTCACGGTGGACATCCAGGCCCTGGAGGCCACCGTCAGCGGCGGCCCCGCCGAAACCGACTCTTTCGACGCCAACGTGGACAACTTCTGGGGCGGCAAGGGCAACGACACCTTCAACGGCTACGACGACGGCCACGTGCACGGCTTCCTGGGCGGCGAGGGCAACGACACCCTCAACGGCAGCATCAGCGGCTACGACGTGGCGATGTACGGCACCTCCACCTCCGGCATTAACCTGAGCTTCACCACCAGCATGGACGCAACCGCCTCCGACGGCCTGGGGAGCAGCGACACCCTGCACTATGTGGATGAGATCCAGGGCTCCTTCCACGGCGACGTCATCGACGCCGCCAACGCCACCGGCCCCATCTGGATGAACGGCCTGCGCGGCGACGACACCCTCACCGGCGGCAGCTCCACCAGCGACACCGTGAGCTACGACTACGACCCCGCCCGCGACGGCTCGACCAAGGGCGTCATCGTCAACCTGTCCTCCGCCGCCATCACTGTGGACGGCCACACCGTGGCGTCCGGAACAGCCCTGGACGGCTGGGGCGGCACGGACACCCTGGTCGGGTTTGAGAAGGTCTACGGCTCGCACTTCGACGACGTCATCCACGGCGGCTCCCACCTGAGCACCCTGCTGGGCAACAACGGCAACGACATCCTGTACAACGACGGCTTCGGCTCGAGCCTTTCCGGCGGCGCCGGCGACGACACAGTGGTGCTGACCTACAACTCGGACTGCCCGACGCTGCTGAGCGTGTATGGCGACGCGGGCGTCAACACCCTGGACTTCAGCCAGGAGACCGTCGTGGGCGTCAAGGTGGACCTGGACAACGGCACGGCGGGCTTCTACAGCGATCTGGTCTCCGCCGCGGACAGGAACATCGTGGTGGGCAGCCTCGATCCCGAGTTCCAGAAGGTCATCGGCACGGGGCAGGACGACATCATCAAGGGCAGCAGCGCGGCCGAGACGCTCACCGGCGGCGAAGGCAACGACTCCCTCTTCGGCAGCGGCGGGGCGGACACCCTCACCGGCGGAAGCGGCAGCGACCTCTTCGTCTACCAGGCCCCCGCGGAAGGCGGCGACACCATCACCGACTTCACCCGCGGCGACGACCACATCGGCATCTACTCCACCGCCGCAGGCGGCAGCTTCGACATCACCATGGCCTTCAACCTGAGCGAGCACGTCTACGCCAACAGCACGGCCTACGCGGCGGCGACCTCGGAAACCGGCCCCTGCTTCTACTTCAACGAGACCTCGCACCAGCTCATGTACGACGCCGACGGCCACGGCTCCACGGGGGCGCAGACCATCGCCACCCTGAGCGGGGTGCACAGCATTTCGGCGTCGGACATCGTGGTGGTGGACACCGCCATGGTGACCCACTAGAAGCGGTCCAGCAGAACCTCCGGCAGGGGGGCGATACGCTCGTCCCCCAGCTTCTCCCCATACCAGCGGGCCAGCTCCTCGCGGCTCTCGGGCCGCGCCTGCGGGCTGATGCCCCTGTCCACCCCGGTCTGGGCCACGGCGTTCCAGCGCCGGTTCTTCCCCTGCAGCAGGCGGGCGTCCGCCGCGTGCAGATGGACGAGCCACAGGCCGCGCACCTGGCGCACCTGCTCCTGCTCGTACACCTGGTGGAAGCCCTGGCGCCAGCTGGCGGGCCGGTCGGCCAGCACGGGCTTGAGCATGGTCCGGGGGCCGGGCAGGGCCAGCGCGCGCTGGCGGCTTACGGGCTCGCCGGGCCGCAGCGGGGCCTCGCCGCGCACGTCGTGGAGGACCTCCAGCGCCGCCTGGGGGGCCAGGATGCCGGAGAGCCTGCCCTGCTCCATGAGCCCGCGCAGGGCCTCCTCGCCCTGCTCGAACACCAGCAGCTCGTCGGCGTCGGTGTGCAGCGCGTAGCGGTACTGGGTGAGCAGGAAGCGCTGGAAATGCCCGCAGAACCGGGCCATGTCGGCGTGGTCCACCAGGCCGCGCGGCAGGGGCACCACGTTCACCTCCGGCGGCAGCGCGCCGCGCAGCGGGCTGGCCGAGCCGTGGTCGATGACATAGAGATTGGACGCTCCCGCCAGCCGGGCGTGGTGGTCCACCCAGTAGCGCAGCATCTCCGCGTCGTCGAAGGCGTGGGTGAAGGCCGCCAGCAGGCCGGGCTTGCCGCTGCCCGGAGGCCCGCCGGGCCCGCCGGGGCTGGCGGAGCCGCCCTGGGGCACGGCGCTGGCGTAGTCGAAAAAGGGCAGGAAAAAGCTCTGGTGGAACAGCAGCGGCTCCACGTGGTCGGGCACGGTCCCGTCCTGGTCGCGCACAAGCAGCCCCAGCCCGCTCTCTCCGGCCAGGCGCACCACGCGCTCCACCTGGCACAGGGCGTCGTCGATGGTGACGATGTCGCCCCGGATGGCCGCCCCGGCCACGGCGTGGCCCGTGCTCCCCACCACCAGCGCCACCAGCGGGCGCTTGATCTCCAGGTCCGCCCGGCTGATGCGGATGAACACCAGCCGGGGATTCCGGCGGCGAAAGGCGAAGGCCATCAGCCCTCCCCGTCCGCGGCGGCCTGGCATTCCAGGCCCAGCAGCAGGGCCTTCAGGTCCAGGCCGTGGGGGTTGGTGTAGCCTGTGAGCGAGCCGTCGGCCCCCAGCACGCGGTGGCAGGGCACGATGAGCGGCCAGGGATTGCGGGCCATGGCCCCGCCCACGGCGCGGGCCTTGCCCCGGTGCCCGGCCAGCTCGGCCAGCCGCCCGTAGGTCACGGTGGCCCCGCAGGGCACCTTGCGCAGCAGGGCTTCCAGCACCTCCCGCGTGAAGGGGGTGAGCGCCTCCCAGTCCAGCGGCAGCGCGGAAAAATCGGCGTCGCGCCCGGCCACCAGGTCGGCCATGCCCTTTTCGACCAAGCGCGCGGCCTCGGACGAACCGCCTTTGGGCCGGGCCTTGGCCAGCCCCAGCCGCGCGCTGGCGATGTCCGCGCCGCGCCATTCCAGCTCAAGGGTCAGAAAACGTCCATCGGGCAGGATCGCGGCGGCTGTCTCGGTGCGCCGGTCCCGTCCGGGGCTCGTGTCCGCTCGCTTCATGTGGGCCTCCACGGTTGGGGGGGCGGCCCGGGAAAGGCGTCCAGGCCGGAACGCCTGAGGACCGCATGCTTCTGAATACCCTCTGGCGCATTTGCGCGCAAGTCGCCAGCGCCTCAGGCCAGGCAGCCCTGGCGAAAACCAAGCCGGGCCAGCTCCGCGCGCAGCAGTTCGATGGTGCCGCGCTTGTCCGCGCCCCAGTCCGGGGCCACGAGCTCGCCCGGCGCGGGGTCGGCGGCCAGGCGCTGCACGCAGATGTCCGGGCGCAGGCGGGCCAGGGCCCGGGCCAGGTCGGCCACGTACTCCTCGCGTCCCGGCGGCGCGTAGGCCCCCTCCCGCCACAGCCGCTCAAGCCCCGTGCCCCGGCACACCAGCGTGTTGTGGAACTTCACCGACTCCACGGGCAGGCCGCTCACGAACTCCGCCGAGCGCGTCAGGTCGTCCGGCCCGCAGACGCCGTCAGGGCCGGGCAGGCCGTGCATGAGGTGGGCGCACACCGAGAGGCCGCGCTCGGCGGCCCCGCGCACGGCCCGGGCGAAGATCTCCGGCCCGTGGCCCCGGCCGATGCGCGAAAGCACCGCCGGGTCGGCGCTCTGCAGCCCCAGGTCGAGCTGCAGGAAGCCCAGGCGCGCGGCGAACTCGCCCAGGATGTCCAGGCGTTCCAGCGTGGTGTCCGCGTCCAGGCAGTCGGGCCGGGTGCCCAGGCACAGGCCCGCCACACCGGGCAGAGCCGCCACCGCCTCCAGCAACCCGCGCAGGCGCTGGGGTTCGCAGTGTGTGTTACTATAGGCCTGAAGGTAGGCCAGCAGGCGGGCCTGGGGATGTTTGGCGCGCACCCTGGGAGCCTGGAAGGCCCACTGCGCGGCCAGGTCCAGCCCGCGCGCCGCCAGACCGGTGCCGGAGCCGGAGGCGTTGCAGAACAGGCAGCCGGAGCGCGAGACGGTCCCGTCGCGGTTGGGGCAGGACAGCCCGGCGTCCAGCGGAACCTTCCGGGCCGCCGCGCCGACCTTTCGGCGGAAGAACTCACCCTGGGTCCGCCAGGGCGAATTCTGCGTCTCCCGCGGGGCGGGGCGTGTGCTCATGTATTGCCTGCCGGATGTTCTTTTGGTACGAGATGACGTTTTTAGCACGTCCACATTCGACCGCCGCAAAATCCAAACCTAGCGGCCGCGAGACAATAGATCAAGAACCGGGGGGCTTATGGCCAAAATGTTCGACAGATTCTTTGAATACTTCTCCACCGACCTCGCCATCGACCTGGGCACCGCCAATACGCTGGTGTACGTGAAGGGTTCCGGCGTCATGCTCTCCGAACCCTCGGTGGTGGCCGTGAAGCGCGACAGCCGCGGCGGCAAGGTGGTTCTGGCCGTGGGCAGCGAGGCCAAGAAGATGCTGGGCCGCACGCCCGGCAACATCGTGGCCATCCGGCCCATGAAGGACGGCGTCATCGCCGACTTCGAGGTCACCGAGGCCATGCTGCGCCACTTCATCTCCAAAGTCCACAGCTCGCGCCGCCTGGTGCGCCCGCGCATCATGATCTGCGTGCCCACCGGCATCACCCAGGTGGAGAAGCGCGCCGTGAAGGAGTCCGCCCAGAGCGCAGGCGCCCGCGAGGTCTACCTCATCGAGGAGCCCATGGCCGCGGCCATCGGCGCCAACCTGCCCATCACCGAGGCCACGGCCAACATGGTGGTGGACATCGGCGGCGGCACCACCGAGATCGCCGTCATCTCCCTGTCCGGCATCGTCTACGCCAAGAGCGTGCGCATCGGCGGCGACAAGATGGACGAGGCCATCATGCAGCACGTGAAGCGCAAGTACAACATGCTCATCGGCGAGAGCACCGCCGAGGAGATCAAGATGACCATCGGCAGCGCCTACCCCGTGGACGGCGCCAACGAGATGGAAGTGCGCGGCCGCGACCTGGTCACCGGCATCCCGCAGAACCGCATCATCACGGCGGAAGAAGTGCGCGGGGCCATCAGCGAGCAGGTGGAGGGCATCGTGCAGGGCGTGCGCATCGCCCTGGAGCAGACACCGCCCGAGCTGGCCGCCGACATCGTGGACCGCGGCATCGTGCTCACCGGCGGCGGCGCGCTCTTGCGCGGGCTGGACAAGCTCCTGCAGCACGAGACCCAGCTGCCCATCACCGTGGTGGACGACCCCCTCACGGCCGTGGTGCTGGGCTCCGGCAAGGCGCTGGAGTGCATCGACCTGTACAGGGAAGTGACCACGGACTAAAGTGAATCCGAAACGGATCGTCATCCTCCTCGTTGTCGGGCTCTTCCTCTACCTGAGCCTCTACACCTGGAACCTGCGCACGGGCCACCTGACCCGGCTGAGCACGTACACAGGGCTCGACAGCGTGGGCCTTGTGCTGCGCCCCGGCAAGTGGGCGTCGAGCGCCACGGGCAACTTCATCGAGCGCTACGTGGACCTGGTGGGCCTGAAGCAGGAGAACGAAGCCCTGACCGAGGAGATCAAGGCCCTGCGCCTGGAGAACATGACCCTGCGCGAGCGGGCCGAGGCCACCACGCGCGTGGAGGGCCTGCTGGGCTTTCCCGCCCCGCCGGACTGGAAGCGCGAGGGCGCGCGCGTCATCGCCCAGCGCATCGGCCCCACGGCCATCCTGGAGACCATCCTGGTGGACCGCGGCAAGGCCAGCGGCGCCACCGAGGACACTCCGGTGCTCTGCCCCGAGGGCGTGGTGGGCCGCATCTACCGCGCCGGGCGCGGCGTGGCCACGGTGCTGCTGCTGGTGGACCCCTCCAGCCGGGTGGCCGTGGTGGGCCGCCTGGGCCGCGCCACGGGCGTGGTCTACGGCAACGGGGCCGACGACCAGCTGGTGGTGAAGTACGTGGGCGTCAATTCGCACGTGGAGCCCGGCGAGGTGCTGGTCACCTCCGGCATGGACGGCGTGTACCCCAAGGGCCTGCCCGTGGCCAAGGTCACCAGCGTCAAGCGCGAGGAAGGCACCCTGTTCATGATGGTGCGCGCCGAGCCGCTGGTGGACTTCGCCCGGCTGGAGGAGGTGCTGCTGCTCACCCGCGCCGACAAGCCCGAAGCCACCTCCGACCTCTGGGACTAGGCCATGCTTGCCGCGCTGTGGTGGAGCCTGTTCACGATCTTCGGCATCTGGGGCCAGGCCCTGGTGCCGGGGGTGGACTTCTTCGCCGCCGGGCTGGCGCTCTCCCTGCGCTGGCAAAAGCCCTGGACCACCCTGCTCCTGGCGCTCATCTGGGTGGCCATCCAGGAGGGCGCGGGCGGGCTGGCCTTCGGCTACGGGGTGCTGTGGTACTCGGTGCTCTTCGCCCTGCTGAACACCGGGCGCTGGTTCCTGGACCCGGCCAGCCTCCAGTTCCAGGTCATCCTGGGCGCGGCGCTGGGCATCGCCCATTTTTTCCTGCTCTACCTCATGGCCGTGCTGGAGATGCGCGCCTTTCCCGTGGGCCGCGTGGCCCTGGAGGGCCTGCTCCAGGCCCTGAGCTACCCCGTGGTGTGGTACCTGGCGGAGAACCTGTTCCCGGAGATGCTGAAGCACGATGAAGAGCGCACCTAGCCCGTACGGACAGGAAGCCCCGCGCCTGGGCGTGGGCCTGCTCCAGTGCCTGGTGCTGGGGCTGTTCTGCCTGTTCTTCCTGCGCCTGTGGTACCTGCAGATCCACCTGGGGCCCGTGTTCACCGAGAAGAGCCGCAACAACCAGCTGCGCACCGAGTACCTCTTCGCCCCGCGCGGGTTCCTGCGCGACCGCAACGGCGAGCTGCTGGCCGTCAACGAGCCCGCCTTCGCCCTGGGCCTGGTGCGCGAGGACGCCGACGACATCCCCGCCACCCTGGCCAAGGTCAGCGAACTCACGGGCATCCCCCTGGAGCGCCTGAAGGACGTGTACGCGCGCGGCAAGCCCAAGGTGAAGCCCTTCGAGCCCCTGGTGCTGGTGCCGGACATGAACTTCGAGACCATCGCCAAGGTCGAGGGGTCGGCGGTGCGCTGGCCCGGGCTGGAGATCCTCTCGCGCACGCGGCGCAAGTACAACTACGGCCAGCTGCTGTCCCACGTGCTGGGCTACGTGGCCGAGGCCAACGAGGCCGAAATGCAGGCCGACCCCCGCCTCTCGCTGGGCGACTTCGTGGGCAAGCAGGGCCTGGAGAACCGCCTGGACGACCGCCTGCGCGGCGCCAAGGGCAAGCGCATGATCGAGGTGGACGTCACCGGGCGCAAGCTCTCCGAGGAGCTCAAGGCCGAGCCCAAGGCCGGGGAGGAGGTCTTCCTGTCCATCGACCTGGGGCTGCAGCAACTGGGCCACCGCATGCTGGAGGGCAAGGCCGGGGCCGTGGTGGTCATGGACCCCGACACCGGCGAGATCCACGCCCTGGTCAGCGAGCCGTCCTACGACTCCAACGCCTTCACCGCGGGCCTGTCCAGCGCCCAGTGGGCGGAGCTGCGCGACAACCCCATGCACCCGCTGCAGAACCGCGCCACCCAGAGCGTGTACCCGCCCGGCTCGGTGTTCAAGCTGGCCGTGGCGGCCGCCGCGCTGGAGGGCTCGGTGGACCCCAAGGAGACCGTGCAGTGCACCGGCGAGGTGGCCCTGGGCAACCACGTGTTCCGCTGCTGGAAGCGCGGCGGCCACGGCACGGTGAATTTCCAGCGCGCCCTGGTGGAAAGCTGCGACTCCTATTTCTACAGGATGGGCATGCGCCTGGGCGTGGACCGCATGAGCGCCTTCGCCAAGGCCGGAGGCTTCGGGTCCCCCACGGGCATCGACCTGCCGCACGAGAAGGGCGGGCTCATCGCCACCAAGGAATGGAAGCAGAAGCGCTTCGGCGTGCGCTGGACCAAGGGCGAGGACCTGAACATGTCCATCGGCCAGGGCTACACCGTGGTCTCCCCGCTGCAGGTGGCCCGCTTCATCAGCGCGCTCATCAACGGCGGCAAGGTGCTCCGGCCCCAGCTGGTGCGCGGGGCCAAGGCCGAGGTGCAGGGCACCCTGCCGCTCAAGCCCGAGCACGCCGCGCTCATCAAGAAGGCCATGGTGGCCACAGTGGAGGAGCCCGGCGGAACCTGCCGCCGCGCGCTCACCCCCGGCGTGGTGGTGGGGGCCAAGACCGGCACCGCCCAGGTGGTCAAGCTCACCGACGAACTCAAGCGCATGGGCGACAACGTGCCCTACAAGTACCGCGACCACGCCTGGATGGCTGGGTTCGGCGAGGCGAACGGAAGGCGCTTCGTCATCGCCGTGATGGTGGAGCACGGCCTGCACGGCGCCTCCGGCGCGGGCCCGACCATGAAGGCCATGCTGGACGCGCTGTTCCTGGGCAAGCGCGAGCTGCCGCAGAAGGACAGCGCGGAGGGCCGCACCCGCTACAACCCCGAGCAGGTGGAGACCCAGTTCCCCGAGCCTGTGCAGGAAGTGGGAGAGCCCCAGTGAGCCCCATCGACAGACGCATGTTCTACCACGTAAACTGGGCGCTGGTTGGCATCCTGGGCGCGCTGTTCCTGGTGGGGGTCATGAACCTCTACTCCGCCAGCGGCGTGCGCATGGGCGACGGCGTGCAGGTGGAGAACTTCTACCAGAAGCAGTTCATCTGGGGGCTGATGGGCATGGGCGGCATGCTGGCCTGCATGGTGTTCGACTACCGCCGCCTGCGCAGCGTGGCCTGGCCCATGTACGCGCTGACCATCCTGCTGCTGCTGTCCGTGCCGTTCCTGGGCAAGACCGTGTACGGCGCGCGGCGCTGGCTGGACTTCGGCGTGTTCAGCTTCCAGCCCAGCGAGCTGGCCAAGTTCACCGTGCTCATCCTTGGCGCGCGCATCCTCTCCAGCGAGCCGGAACTGCTGGACCTGCGGAGGCTGGGCTACATCCTGCTGGTGGGCTGCGTGCCCGCGCTCATGATCATCAAGCAGCCGGACCTGGGCACGGGCCTCTCCGTGCTGCTGCTCCTGGGCGGGCTCATCCTGTACCGGGGCATCAAGCCCAGGCTGTTCAAGGTGCTGTGCTTCATCGTGCCCCTGGTGCTGCCCTTGTTCTGGTTCGTGCTCAAGGACTACCAGAAGCGGCGCATCACGGCCTTCCTGGACCCCGCCACCGACCCGCTGGGCTCGGGCTACCACATCCTGCAGAGCGAGATAGCCCTGGGCAGCGGCCGGTTCTTCGGCAAGGGCTTCCTGGCCGGAACCCAGAGCCAGCTGCGCTTCCTGCCGGAGAAGCACTCCGACTTCGCCGTGGCCGTGTTCGGCGAGGAATGGGGCTTTTTCGGCATGACCGTGCTGCTGACGCTGTTCTGCCTGTTCCTCTACCAGCTCTCCTGCGTCTCGCGCGACGCCAAGGACGCCTACGGCAGCTACCTGGCCGCCGGGGTGTTCTTCTACTTCTTCTGGCAGATCCTCATCAACATGGGCATGGTCATGGGGCTCATGCCGGTGGTGGGCATCCCGCTGCCGTTCATCAGCTACGGCGGCAGCGCCACGCTGGTGAACTTCAGCCTGGTGGGGCTTGTTCTCAATGTGAGCATGCGCCGCTACCTGTTCAAGCAGACCTGATTTCCCCCCTGTTTTTCCCCACCTCGCCGCAGGGCATTATTTGCCGCAAATGGGCAAAACGCGCTGCACGTGATTTTTTTGCCAATCTCCCCGCATTTCCTGCGAACCGTTGCAACAGGCCGTTTTTCCGCCCAAAAGGAAGCGGGAAAAAGGAAAAAAGCATTTGACGGGAGCGGCCTGAGCGTGTACGAAGCCCTCTGACTTTGGACCAAAATTCACAATCCCTTTTCGAGGGGTGCGGGGGCCGTCATGATTGATATTGATAAGACTTTAGGCATCCAGATGGTCAACTTCCTCATCACCGTGGTGGGCCTCAACGCGCTGCTCATCCGGCCCATCCGGGAGAAGATCAAGGAGCGCAACGATCTGATGGCCGACCAGCTCGGCAAGATCGAGGGCTTCACCGCGGATGCGGACGGGAAGATGAAGGGCTACCAGGAATCCCTGGACGCCGCCCGCCGCGACGGCCTGGAGCTGCGCAAGCAGCTGCGCGCCGACGGCGCCGCCAGCGAGCAGCAGATCATGGCTGCCGCCGGCAAGGACGTGGCCGCGGAACTGCAGGCCGCCCAGAAGGACATCGCCGCGCAGGTGGCCAGCGCCAAGCAGACCCTGGCCGCCGACGTGGAAAAATTCGCCCAGAAGGCCACGGCCAAGATCCTTGGCCAGTAAGCCCACAGGAACAAGGAGGGGGACCACTTTGAAAGTCGCAAGACACATCGCACTCGGCCTGCTGACGGTGCTGGCCACCGCGGCCCTGGCTCACGCCAGCGGAGGCGAGGCGCACGAGCCTCTGCCCTGGGGCAATTTCGCCTTCCGCATCGTCAACTTCGTCATCTTCATCTTCCTCATCTACAAGTTCGCCGGCGACAAGATCGCCTCCTTCTTCGGCGGACGCCGCGAGCAGATCCGCAAGGACCTGGCCGACCTGGACGCCCGCAAGGCCGACGCCGAGAAGCGCCTGAAGGACGTTGAGACCGGCATCCGCAACCTGGAGCAGGAAAAGGCCGCCATCCTGGCCGAAGCCAAGACCCAGGGCGAGGCCATCAAGGCCGCCATCATCGAGAAGGCCGAGAAGGACGCCGCAGGCATGCGCGCCCAGGCCAAGGTCAGCGCCGAGAACGAGGCCCGCGCCGCGTTCGACCGCGTCCGCTCCGAGATCGCCGACCAGGTCATCGAGCAGGCTACGAAAATCGTGCGCGAGAAGCTCACCGACAAGGATCATGAGCGCCTCGTGGATGAATACTTAACAAAGGTGGTGCTCAATTGAGCGGGAACATCGTCGCACGCAGGTACGCCGGGGCGCTGTTCACCGTAGGCAAGAAGTCGGGTGAGGCCGACGCCTACGGTAGTCAGCTCTCGGACCTGGCTGGGGCACTGGCGCAGGCGCCGGAGGCCATGCGGTTCTTCAAGAACCCGGTCTTCAGCGTGGAGGAGAAGAAGGCTGTCCTCAAGCAGATCCTGGAGAAGCAGGGGCTCACCGGTGCGGTGGCCAACTTCGCCAACCTGCTGGCCGACAAGAGCCGTCTGGCCGTCCTCCCGGAAATCGCCGCCGACTACAAGGCCATGATTGACGAGGCCAACGGCATCGTCAGCGGCAAGCTCGTCACGGCGGTCCCCCTTTCCGAATCCCGCCAGGTGGCATTGAAAGAACAGCTTGAGAAGCAGACCGGCAAGAAGCTGGTGCTTGAGTACGCCGCCGACCCCGAGATCCTGGGCGGCGTGGTGCTCAAGATCGGCGACAGCGTGCTCGACGCCAGCCTGCGCGCTCAGCTGAACATTTTGAAAGAAACCATCAAGAGGGGTGAGTAGGGCCATGCAGATCAAAGCGGAAGAAATCAGCAAAATCATTGAGGGACAGATCTCGAATTACGAGTCCCGCGTGGAGATGAGCGAGACCGGCACCGTTCTGTACGTCGGTGACGGCATCGCCCGCGTGCATGGCGTGAAGAACGCCATGGCCATGGAGCTCCTCGAGTTCCCCGGCGGCCTCATGGGCATGGTGCTCAACCTCGAAGAGGACAACGTCGGCGTCGCGCTCCTTGGCGAGTGCACCGAGATCAAGGAAGGCGACCCGGTCAAGCGCACCGGCAAGATCTTCTCCGTGCCCGTCGGCCCGGCCGTGCTCGGCCGCGTCATCGACCCGCTCGGCCAGCCCATCGACGGCCTGGGCCCCATCGCCGCCACCGAGACCCGCCCGGTCGAGCTGAAGGCCCCCGGCATCATCGCCCGTAAGTCGGTCCACCAGCCCATGGCCACCGGCCTCAAGGCCATCGACGCCATGACCCCGGTCGGCCGCGGCCAGCGCGAGCTGGTCATCGGTGACCGCCAGGTCGGCAAGACCGCGGTCTGCATCGACGCCATCCTCGCCCAGAAGGGCGGCGACGTGAAGTGCTTCTACGTGGCCATCGGCCAGAAGAAGGCCACCGTCGCCCTGGTGGCCGACACCCTGCGCCGCTACGGCGCCATGGAGTACACCACCATCATCTCCGCCACCGCTTCCGAGCCCGCGCCCCTGCAGTTCATCGGCGCCTACTCCGGTTGCACCATGGCGGAATACTACCGCGACTCGGGCCAGCACGCGCTGATCATCTACGACGACCTGTCCAAGCAGGCCGTGGCCTACCGCCAGATGTCGCTCTTGCTGCGCCGCCCCCCGGGACGTGAAGCGTTCCCCGGCGACGTGTTCTACCTGCACTCCCGCCTGCTGGAGCGCGCCTGCAAGGTCAACGATTCCCTGGGCGCCGGCTCCCTGACCGCCCTGCCCATCATCGAGACCCAGGCCGGCGACGTGTCCGCGTACATCCCGACCAACGTCATCTCCATCACCGACGGCCAGGTGTACCTGGAGCCTGCGCTGTTCAACGCCGGCATCCGCCCGGCCATCAACGTCGGCCTCTCGGTCTCCCGCGTCGGCGGCGCCGCCCAGATCAAGGCCATGAAGCAGGTGGCCGGCACCCTGCGCCTCGACCTCGCCCAGTACCGCGAGCTCGCCGCCTTCGCCCAGTTCGGCTCCGACCTGGACAAGGCCACCCAGCAGAAGCTCAACCGCGGCGCCCGCATGGTCGAGCTCCTCAAGCAGCCCCAGTACCAGCCCATGCCGGTGCAGGAGCAGGTGGCCAGCCTCTACGCCGGCACCCGCGGCTTCATGGACGAGGTGCCCCTGGACGCCGTCCGCAAGTTCGAGAGCGAGATGCTCGAGTTCCTGCGCAACTCCAAGGCCGACATCCTGAAAGACATCGTGGAGAAGAAGGCCCTGGACGCCGACCTCGAAGGCCGTCTGAAGGCCGCCATCGAAGAGTTCAAGAAGGGCTTCCGCGCCTAACCGGCGCAGGAGGGTGCAATGGCTTCCCTGAGGGACGTCAAAACGAAAATCGGCGCGGTCAAGAAGACCAAGCAGATCACCAAGGCCATGAACATGGTGGCCTCGGCGAAGCTGCGCAACGCGCAAAGCCGCATCGAGCGGTTCAAGCCGTACGCGCAGAAGTTCTATGAGATGCTTGGCGACTTGGCGACCGGGGCGGACGAGTCGGTCCATCCGCTTCTGGCCAAGCGCGAGGAAAAAAAGACCGTAGGTATCGTCCTCGTCACCAGCGATCGCGGCCTGTGCGGCAGCTTCAACTCCAACCTGATCAAGGCCGCGCTGAAGCTGGCCAAGGAGAAGAAGGCCGAGGGCCTGGGCGTCAAGTTCTACTGTGTGGGCAAGAAAGGCCGCGATGCCGTTCGCAAGGCCGACTACGAAATCGCCGTGCAGTACCGCGACGTCATGAACCACTTCGACTTCACCCTGGCCAGCAAGCTCGGCCAGGAGCTGATCACCTCCTTCCTGGAGGCCAGCCTGGACGAAGTGTGCCTGGTGTACGGAGAATTCATCAGCATTGGCCGTCAGGTTCCCGTGGTGCAGCAGATCCTGCCCATGTCCGACGCTGCGGCCGAAGAAAAAAGCTCTGGTTCCGGCAAGGAGTACATCTACGAGCCCTCCGTCGAGGGGCTGCTCGCGGAACTGCTCCCCCGGTTCATCAAGGTCCAGGTTTACCGTGGAATGCTTGACACCAGCGCCAGCGAGCACGCCGCCCGCATGAGCGCCATGGACAACGCCACGCGCGCCTGCGACGACATGATCGGATCGCTGACGCTGCTGTTCAACAAGACGCGCCAGGCTGCCATCACCAGAGACCTTATGGACATCGTCGGCGGCGCTGAAGCGCTGAAAGGCTAAAAGGGGGCCAAACACATGAGTGCAGTCATCGGTAAAATCACGCAGGTCATCGGCGCCGTCGTGGACGTCGAGTTCCCTGAGGGGCACCTGCCGCACATTCTCACCGCGCTTGAGATCAAAAATCCGAACAACACGGATGCGCCGGAGCTGATCTGCGAAGTCGCGCAGCACCTGGGCAACAACGTGGTTCGCACCATCGCCATGGACGCCACCGAGGGTCTGGTCCGCGGCATGGAAGTCTCCGACACCGGCAAGCCCATCCAGGTGCCCGTCGGCCTTCCCGCCCTGGGCCGCATCATCAACGTCGTGGGCCGCCCCGTGGACGAAATGGGCCCCATCAAGACCGACAAGATGCTGTCCATCCACCGCTCCGCTCCCCCGTTCGTCGACCAGAACACCAAGGTCGAAGTGCTCGAGACCGGCATCAAGGTCGTTGACCTGCTCATCCCCTTCCCCAAGGGCGGAAAGATGGGCCTGTTCGGCGGCGCCGGCGTGGGCAAGACCGTTATTCTCATGGAGATGATCAACAACATCGCCAAGCACCACGGCGGTCTGTCCGTGTTCGCGGGCGTGGGCGAGCGTACCCGCGAGGGCAACGACCTCTACCACGAGTTCAAGGACGCCGGCATTCTGGACAAAGCCGCGTTGGTGTACGGCCAGATGAACGAGCCTCCGGGAGCCCGTGCCCGCGTGGCCCTCACCGGTCTGACCATCGCCGAGAACTTCCGCGATGCCGACGGCCAGGACGTGCTGCTCTTCGTCGACAACATCTTCCGCTTCACCCAGGCTGGCTCCGAAGTGTCCGCGCTTCTCGGCCGCATGCCCTCCGCGGTGGGTTACCAGCCCACCCTGGGCACCGACCTTGGTGAACTGCAGGAGCGCATCACCTCCACCACCAAGGGTTCGATCACCTCGGTGCAGGCCGTTTACGTGCCCGCCGACGACTTGACCGACCCCGCCCCGGCCACGACCTTCTCGCACTTGGACGGCACCCTGGTGCTTTCCCGCCAGATCGCCGAGCTGGGCATCTACCCCGCGGTGGACCCGCTGGACTCCACCAGCCGCATCCTTGACCCGCTGGTCCTCGGCGTGGATCACTACTCGGTGGCCCGCTCCGTGCAGATGATCCTCCAGAAGTACAAGGAACTCCAGGACATCATCGCGATTCTGGGCATGGACGAGCTCTCCGACGACGACAAGCTCCTCGTCGGCCGCGCCCGCCGCATCCAGCGCTTCCTGTCCCAGCCGTTCCACGTGGCCGAAGCCTTCACCGGCACCCCCGGCCGCTACGTCAAGCTTGAGGACACCATCAAGGGCTTCAAGGAGATCATCGACGGCAAGCACGACGAGATCCCCGAGGCCGCCTTCTACATGGTTGGCGACATCAACGAGGCCATCGAAAAGTCCAAGAAGGCATAAGGTAGGACGCCATGTCCAAGAAGCTGTTGCTTGAAATCGTAACGCCCGACCGCAAGGTCCTCTCGCAGGACGTTGACTACGTCGGAGCTCCGGGCGCCCTGGGCGAGTTCGGCGTGCTGCCGAACCACATCCCCTTCCTGTCGGCGCTGGGCGTTGGCAACCTGTACTACAAGGACGCGGGCAAGACCCACTACGTCTTCGTGTCGGGTGGCTTCGCCGAAGTGAGCCCCGAGAAGGTCACCATCCTGGCCGAGGCCGCGGAAAAGGCCGCCGAGATCGACGTGGAGCGCGCCCGCAAGGCCCAGGAGCGCGCGCAGCAGCGGCTGGCCCGGTCCCAGGAGAAGATCGACTACGCCCGCGCCCAGGCCGCGCTGCGTCGGTCCCTGGCCCGCATGACCAGCCGCAACTCCGGGGAGAAGGCCGGCACCTGCTAGCCCACCCCTGACAAGGCGCACAAGCCCATCAAACAGGCGGGCCGGAGCAATCCGGCCCGCCTTTCATTTTTGCCCCGCATGGGGTACACCGCCTGTGGCGCGCAGCGCCGACATTTCCCCACTGGAGACCAGCCATGCCGGACAAGACCACCGTCGCCGTCATCCTCGCCGCGGGCAAGGGCACGCGCATGCACTCCGACAAGCCCAAGGTGCTCCAGACGCTTCTGGGCGAGACCATGCTCCACTACACCGCCAGCGCGGCGGCGCAGGCCGCCGGAAGCGTGCTCACCGTGGTGGGCCACGGGCGCGAGATGGTTGAGAAGGCCCACCCGGAGCTGGCCCCGGGCTTTGTGGTGCAGACGGAACAGAAGGGCACCGGGCACGCGCTGCAGGTGGCCTGGGAGCGCGTGCGCGCCAGCGGCGCCAGCCACTGCCTGGTGGTCAACGGCGACACCCCGCTGGTCACCGCCGAGGCCCTGCTGGAACTCACCGAGGCCTGCAGGCAGGGGGCGGACCTGGCCTTCCTGTCCGCCGTGCTGGAAAGCGCCGGGGCCTTCGGACGCGTGGTGCGCGGCGAGGGCGGCGAGGTCACGGGCATCGTGGAGGCCAAGGACTACGATCCGGACAGGCACGGCCCGGACACCGGCGAGGTCAACACCGGGCTGTTCTGCATGCGCGTCATGGCCATGGAGCCCCTGCTCTTCGAGCTGACCAGCGCCAACAAGGCCGGGGAATTCTACATCACCGACCTGGTGGGCCTGGCCGTGGAGGCGGGCCTGCGCGTGCACGCCGCAAGGCGCGAGGGCGCGCGCGAGCTCATGGGCGTCAACTCGCCCCTGGAGCTCTCCCAGGCCGAGGAGCACCTGCGCTCCGGCATCGTGCTGCGGCACCTGGCCGACGGCGTGCTCATCCACCAGCCCCAGGGCGTGGTCATCGGCCCGCGCGCCTCCGTGGCGCCTGGCGCGGAAATTTTCGGGCCCTGCCGCATCGTCGGGGCCAGCGTGGTGGAGCGCGGCGCGCGCATCGGGGCCTTCAGCCAGGTGCTGGACAGCCGCGTGGCCGCCGGGGCGGAGGTGCGCGAGCACTGCCACCTGGAGCGAGCCGACGTCGGTCCCGGGGCCATCGCCGGGCCGTACGCGCGCCTGCGGCCCGGGGCGGTCCTGCAGGATGGCTCGCGCGTGGGCAATTTCGTGGAGATGAAGAAGGCCACCCTGGGGCCGGGGGCCAAGGCCAGCCACCTCGCCTACCTGGGCGCCGCCCCTGTGGGCGCCGGGGCCAACAACGGCGCGGGCACCATCACCTGCAACTACGACGGGGTGAACAAGCACGCCACGGACATCGGCGAAGGGGCCTTCATCGGCAGCAACACCGCGCTGGTGGCCCCGGTGAAGGTGGGCAGGAAGGCGCTGGTGGGGGCCGGCTCGGTCATCACCAAGGACGTGCCGGACGAGGCCCTGGCCATCGCCCGAGGAAAACAGACCAATCTGGTCCGACGCGGCGCGAAGTCTTGATTTCGGCCCCGGAAGTGGTTACGTAGCGATCATGGACGTTATCGAGAGGCTGGAAGCGCGTTTTGGCGAACTGCTGGAGCGCATCCGGCGGCTGGAAGAGGACAACCGGGAGCTTGCCGCCCAACTTGAGGCGGAGCTCGGCAGGAAGAACGAGATCCAAAGCCGCATCGAGGCCCTTCTTTCGAAGGTGCAGTCGGCGCTGGACTAATGGACAGCTTCCATGCCGCGCTACACCATCACGGTCAACGGGCTGGAACTCTCGTTCAAGACCGATGCGGACGAGGGCCGCATCAAACAGGCCCAGACCCTGCTTGAGGAACGCTTCGCGGACCTGAGCCGGGACGGGCGCTACATCAGCAGGGAGAAACTGCTCACCCTGCTGGCCCTTGGAATGGCGGACGACTATCTTGAGGTCCGCCGCAGGCTTGCGGGTCTGGAGGCCCGCATGCAGGAGCTTTTGGAGAGGCATTAATAGGTCGGCCACCGGCCTTGCGCATAGGAGACTTACGGGAGCAACCCTGGGGAGTTCGTGATTGTTTTCGAGTTCTTGAGCCAATACTAATATAATGGGATCCGCCAGTTGCGCGCCCGTGTGCACACCCGCGAAAGCGGGGAGCCTGACGGTGAGCCGGAGGAGCCCCCCTCGCACATGCGAGGTTCAAAACTCAACAACGACACGGCGCCCCGGGGTCCACATACGCAGCATACGGCCGCTTGGCCAGATTTGACGCGTTCCATTGGCCCCGCCCGTCTCCGCCGCACCCAAAACAAACGCCCTCCAACCGCTCCGGACGACACGGACACGTGCGCCCGCCGAACTTTTGCGTCGGTTGGCGCGGCATCAGGCCGCACGGCCTGTCCATATAACCGGTAAGGAGCGGATCATGTTCGATTCCCCATTTCTGCTCGTGGCCATGGATGCCCTCTCGCTGCTGGTCGGCATCGTGGCAGGCTACTACCTGAGCAGCTACGTCAGCAAGAAACGCCACCAGGACGCCCAGGATCTGGCCCATCGCATCGTGGAGGAGGCCCGCAAGGAGGCCGAGGCCACGCGCAAGGAAGCCCGCCTGCAGGCCCAGGACGAAATATTCGCCCTCAAGAAGGAACAGGAAAGCGAGTTCAAGGACCGCGACCAGGCCCTCAAGCGCGAGCAGGCCCGCCTGCAGGAGAAGGAAGAGCGCCTGGAGAGCAAGCTGGAGAAGGTCGCCCAGAAGGAATCCGGCGTGGTGGAGCTGGAAAAGCGGCTCATCAAGCAGGAGAAGGCCCTGGCCGAGAAGGAAGAGAGCCTGGCCACCGCCGCCGACGCCCACGAACGCAAGCTCCAGGAAATTTCCGGCCTCACGGTGGAAGAGGCCAAGGAGCGCCTCATGGCCGAGGTCGAGTCGCGCACCCGTCACGAGGCCGCCAAGATGGTCCGCAACATCGAGACCGAGGCCAAGGAAGTGGCCAGCAAGAAGGCCAAGGAGATCCTCTCCCTGGCCATCCAGCGCTACGCGGGCGACTACGTCTCCGAGCAGACCGTCACCGCCGTCACCCTGCCCAGCGAGGAAATGAAGGGCCGCATCATCGGCCGCGAGGGCCGCAACATCCGCGCCCTGGAGGCCGCCACCGGCGTGGACCTGATCATCGACGACACGCCCGAGACCGTGGTGCTTTCCGCCTACAGCCCGCTCAAGCGCGAGGTGGCCAAGCAGGCCCTGGAGCGCCTGATCCACGACGGCCGCATCCACCCCGCCCGCATCGAGGACATCGTGCGCAAGGTGGAGCAGGAAATGGACGTGAAGCTGCGCGAGATCGGCGAGCAGGCGACCTTCGATGTCGGAGTCCACGGCATCCACCCCGAGGTCATCCGCCTGCTGGGCCAGCTGCACTACCGCACCAGCTTCAGCCAGAACGTGCTGCAGCACTCCATCGAGGTGGCCTTCCTGTGCGGCATCATGGCCGCGGAGCTGGGCCTGGACGAGAAGATGGCCAAGCGCGCAGGCCTGCTGCACGACCTGGGCAAGGCCGTGGACCACGAGGTGGAAGGCCCCCACGCCGTCATCGGCGCGGACCTGGCCAAGAAGTACGGCGAGGCCCAGGAGATCATCCACGCCATCCAGGCCCACCACGAGGACGTGCCGCCCCAGACCGCCCTGGCCACCCTGGTGCAGGCCGCGGACAGCCTCTCCGGCGCGCGCCCCGGCGCCCGCAAGGAGCTGCTTGAGAACTACGTGAAGCGCCTGGAGGACCTGGAGGGCATCGCCACCAGCTTCGGCGGCGTTACCAAGGCCTACGCCATCCAGGCCGGCCGCGAGGTGCGCGTCATGGTCGACGCCGACCGCGTGCCCGACGAGCAGACCTACCTGCTGGTCAAGGACATCGCCACCAAGATCGAGGACACCATGACCTACCCCGGCCAGATCCGGGTGACGGTGATCCGCGAGAAGCGCGCCGTGGGCTACGCCAAGTAGCTCGACGCCACAAGCCGACCATTCCGGGCCGGAGGGGAGACCTTCCGGCCCTTTTTTTCGTCCTCCCCCCGCCCCCTTGCCCCTCGCCCCCGCCTGTCATACACTCCCGACCATGGACAGCACCGCCGAAACGAGACTGGACGCCCTGGTGCGCACCCTGCGCGAGCGCGGCCACCGCCTCACGCCGCAGCGCGTGGCCATCCTGGCCGCCCTGGTGCGCGACGCCAGCCACCCCACCGCCGACGAGTTGCACCGGCGCATCCTGCCGGATTTCCCCACCACCAGCCTGGCCACGGTGTACAAGACCCTGGCCCTGCTGAAGGAGCACGGCGAGGTGCTGGAGCTGGCCACCGACGGGCTGGGCGGCAAGGCTGGCCCGGGCTGCCGCTTCGACGGCCGCCGCCCGCGCCCCCACCCGCACTTCGTCTGCACCCGCTGCGGCAAGATCAGCGACCCCGACGACTCCCCGGAGAACGCCCAGGCCGAGGACCAGCTCACCGCCCTGGTGGACCGCCTGGCCCGCCGGTCCGGCCACATGGTCGATTCCGTGCGCCTGGACCTCTTCGGCCTGTGCCAGGACTGCCGCCAGTCCTGCTGCCAGGACTAGCCCCCCTCCTCCCTCTCCGCCTCTTCGCCTTTTCCGTTGCGCCGTGTTGACAAGAATCATTCTTTACGGATAACAATTCTCCATAACGCGGACAGCGCGTATCGCTGCTTGAGAATAAAGCGGACGGCGTGCTATGGGTTGTCCCAAAGCCCGAACCGGAGCCCGCCCCCCCCAAACCCAATCCAGACAAGGAGGCCCCCATGGCGAAGAAGAAGCTGCTCACCACCAATGCAGGCGCGCCCGTGCCCGACAACCAGAACGTGCTCACCGCCGGGCCGCGCGGCCCCATGCTGCTGCAGGACGTCTGGTTCCTGGAGAAACTGGCCCACTTCGACCGCGAGGTCATCCCGGAGCGGCGCATGCACGCCAAGGGCTCCGGGGCCTACGGCACCTTCACCGTCACCAAGGACATCAGCAAATACACCCGCGCCAAGATCTTCAGCAAAATCGGCAAGAAGACCGACCTGTTCCTGCGCTTCTCCACCGTGGCGGGCGAGCGCGGCGCGGCCGACGCCGAGCGCGACATCCGCGGCTTCGCCATCAAGTTCTACACCGAGGAGGGCAACTGGGACCTGGTGGGCAACAACACCCCGGTGTTCTTCCTGCGCGACCCGCTGAAGTTCCCCGACCTGAACCACGCCGTGAAGCGCGACCCGCGCACCAACCAGCGCAGCGCCAAGAACAACTGGGACTTCTGGAGCTCCCTGCCCGAGGCCCTGCACCAGGTCACCGTGGTCATGAGCGACCGGGGCATTCCCGCCACCTACCGCCACATGCACGGGTGCGGCAGCCACCCCTTCAGCTTCATCAACAAGAAGAACCAGCGCTTCTGGTGCAAGTTCCACTTCAAGACCCAGCAGGGCATCAAGAACCTCACCGACGCCGAGGCCGAGGCGCTGGTGGCCAAGGACCGCGAATCCCACCAGCGCGACCTCTACGAGGCCATCGAGAAGGGCGACTTCCCGCGCTGGACCATGTACGTGCAGGTTCTGACCGACGAGCAGGCCCAGAAGCTGCCCTACCACCCCTTCGACCTCACCAAGGTCTGGAAGCATGGGGACGCGCCGCTGCTTGAAGTGGGCGTGCTGGAGCTGAACAAAAACCCGGAGAACTACTTCGCCGAGGTGGAGCAGGCCGCCTTCAACCCGGCCAACGTGGTGCCGGGCATCTCCTTCTCGCCAGACAAGATGCTCCAGGGCCGCCTGTTCTCCTACGGCGACGCGCAGCGCTACCGGCTGGGGGTCAACCACCACCTCATCCCCGTGAACGCCGCCCGCTGCCCCTTCCACAGCTACCACCGCGACGGGGCCATGCGCGTGGACGGCAACCACGGCTCCACCCTGGGCTACGAGCCCAACAGCTACGGCGAGTGGCAGCAGCAGCCGGACTTCTCCGAGCCGCCGCTCAACCTCTCCGGGGCCGCCGCCCACTGGGACGCCCGCCAGGACGACAGCGACTACTACAGCCAGCCCGGCGCGCTGTTCCGGCTCATGAGCAAGAAGCAGCAGCAGGTGCTGTTCGAGAACACCGCACGGGCCATGGGCGACGCCCCCAAGGAGATCAAGCTCAGGCACATCGGCAACTGCGCCAAGGCCGACCCGGCCTACGGCGCTGGCGTGGCCAAGGCCCTGGGGCTGAGTGTCCCGAAGGCCAAGTAAAGGAAGCACATGCTCCGCAGGCCGGGGGGCCACGGCCCCCCGGCCGCCGGAGGCTGTCACCTCCTCCCATTTCAGGCCCCTGCCCCGGCACTTGCCCATTCAGGCGTGCTGCAGTAAGCACAGCCCCATGCGCATCCTCTTTCTTGGCGACATCGTGGGCCGTCCGGGCCGCACCGCCGTGAAGCAGCATCTGGCGGACATTCGCGCCGAACTGGGCGCGGACCTGGTGCTGGCCAACGGCGAGAACGCCTCCGGCGGGCTTGGCCTCTCCGCCGAGGGGGCCAAGGAGCTGTTCGGCGCGGGCATCGCCGGCCTGACCAGCGGCAACCACATCTGGAAATTCAAGGACATGCCCTCCTACATGGGGCGCGAGCCCCGGCTCATCCGCCCGGCCAACTACCCCCCCGGCTCGCCCGGGCGCGGGTGGATGGTGCTGGAGAACCCCGGCCTGCCGCCCGTGGCGGTGGTGAACCTCATGGGGCGGACGTACATGGCCCCGCTGGACTGCCCCTTCCGCGCCGCCGATGAGATTCTGGCCCGGCTGGATGTGGAGCGCCCGGACGTGAAGGTGCGCCTCATCGACTTCCACGCCGAGGCCACCAGCGAGAAGATCTCCCTGGGCTGGCACCTGGACGGGCGCATCAGCGCCGTTCTGGGCACGCATACCCACGTGCAGACCGCCGACGCCCGGCTCCTCAAGAAAGGCACGGCCTACATCACGGACCTGGGCATGTGCGGCCCCGTGGACTCCTGCCTGGGCATGAGCGTTGCGCCCATCCTGCGGAAGTTCTTGACGGCGGCCCCGGAACGGTTTGAAGTGGCCGACGGCCCCGTGGCCCTCTGCGGCGCCATCCTCGACATCGACGAAGCAAGCGGCCAGGCCCGGAGCATCCAGGCCTGGCGGCGCGACATCATCTAGGAGCCTTCCCACGATGCACATTCTGGACGAACTCACCTGGCGTGGCCTCATCAACCAGGTTTCCGACCTGCCCGGCCTGCGCGCCTACCTGGCCAAGCCCGGCCAGACCCTGTACTGCGGCTTCGACCCCACCGCCGAGAGCCTGCACATCGGCAACCTTGTGCCCCTGCTCTGCCTGGTGCGCATGCAGCGCGCGGGGCACAAGCCCATGTACCTCATGGGCGGGGCCACCGGCCTCATCGGCGACCCCTCGGGCAAGGACAAGGAGCGCGAGCTCTCCGACAAGGACGCCCTGCACGCCCGGGCCGAGCGCATCGCCAGCCAGGTCAACGCCTTCGTGGAGCGCAACACCGGGCAGAAGGCCTGGATCGTGAACAACTACGACTGGGTCAAGCGCATGAGCGCCATCGAGCTGCTGCGCGACGTGGGCAAGTACTTCACCGTCAACTGGATGCTCGGCAAGGACAGCGTCAAGGGCCGCATCGAGCGCGACGAGGTGGGCATCAGCTACACCGAGTTCAGCTACATGATCCTGCAGGGCTACGACTTCTACCACCTGTACAAGGAGCACGGCTGCCGCCTGCAGATCGGCGGCGGCGACCAGTGGGGCAACATCACCGCCGGGTGCGAACTCATCCGCAAGAAGTCGCACGGCGAGGCCTTTGCGCTCACCTTCCCGCTCATCACCACCGCCTCGGGCAAGAAGTTCGGCAAGAGCGAGAAGGGCGCGGTGTTCATGAGCCCGGAGATGACCACGCCCTACGCCTTCTACCAGTTCTGGATCAACACCGAGGACGCCGACGCCTGCCGGTTCCTCAAGTACTACACCTTCCTGGACGAGGCGCGCATCAAACAGATCGAGCAGGAGCACCTGGCCGCCCCGCACCTGCGCTCGGCCCAGAAGATCCTGGCCGCCGAGGTCACCACCATGGTGCACGGCGAGGGCGAGCTGAACAAGGTGCTGGCCGCCACCGAGGCCCTGTTCGGCAAGGGCGACATGCGCTCCATCGATCCGGCCACGCTCTCCGCCGCGCTGGAAAGCGCGCCCAGCAAGAGCTACCAGGGCGAACTGCCCGACCTGCCGCAGATCCTGGTGGACCTGGAGCTGTGCCCCTCCAAGGGCCAGGCCCGCAAGGACCTGCAGGCCGGGGCCATCAGCGTCAACGGTGACAAGGCCGACCCGGCCCGCGCCCTGGCGGGCGAGGACTTCCTGGGCGGCAAGCTCTGCGTGCTGCGCAAGGGCAAGAAGAACTACGGCCTGGTGAAGCTGGGCTAGGCGCAAGCCAACGCAAAGCCCCCGGTCCCTTGCGGGTCCGGGGGCTTTTTTTGCGCCTGGTGTCCTGGCGGCGGAAGCTAGGGCTTCTGTTCAGGGGTGGCGGTGGCGTTGGCCTGGGCCTCGGGCCGGAACATGGACAGGACCTCCAGCATGATCGGCCGCAGGCGGTCGGCGATGGCGTGGGCCTTCTTCTGGTGGAATTCCACGTCCTGCGGGGTCATGGCCACGACCTTGTCGAGCTTCTTCTCCATGTTGTAGCCGAAGTCGCGCAGGGCATTGGAGACGAACGCGCCCAGGACGAGGAGCACGAGGGTCGTCGCCGTGAGCTTGATGAAGAACGGCAGCAGCTTCCTGGCCAGCCCCTCGGACTCGGGCAGGCACGCGTCCACGCCCTCCCCGGGGAGCACGATCCAGTCGTAGTGGCCGTTGGCGCACAGCTCCCGGATCCAGGCATCCTTCTTCTTCAGAATGGCGGCGTGGCCGTCCGCAAGCGAGGAATCGGTGTGCAGCAGGTTCAGCTCGCGGATGCAGAAGACAAACGAACCGCCCTTCCTGGCGACGATGATGTTGTAGTCCCTGGCAAGATAGTATTCCAACTTCTGTTCTTCAGTCATGGCGTTGCCCTATGGTTTTATGATCCGCTCGAAGGGACCTTGTAGATCTCGAAATCCGGATTGGAATAGACCACCGTGTACTCCGGGGGGAGCGAAAAATTCGCGCCGCGCGGCCAGCGCTTGCAGTAGAACACATAGTCCACGTCCATGCGCTTCATCCAGGAGAGCCGCTCCTTCACGGTCGAGGCTTCGAAGAAGCTGACCATGTTGACTATCCGCCTATCGGTTTCTGCTCGTTTTGCGCTATCAATAAACGGCTGTGGATTGGCATAGCTATAGAGTCCAGAGAGACCCGAGTAGTCCATGATGCTGTTACGCTCCACACCCAACAAAGGGCGGTCACCCAACAAGGACGCATAAGAACCGTTGCAGATTGATCGCGCATGTCTGTCAAGATTATTGAAAGCCCACATGAGTCCATCCCATTCGGCTCGTGTCAACGCATATGCGTCAGTTTTAGACACCATCTTCAAGTGCTCCACATATCTATGCCATCCGAACATGCCTACAGAGACAAGCATGGCGACGAGCGCGCCGACCACAACATGCCTGGAGTGGGAACGCAACGCATTCGACGTTTCGTACGCGCATAAAACAAAAAAGAACACTCTCGTGTACCAAAAGAAATACTGATCGCCACCGGTAAAGTTCACGAACCGAGGCAACGTTGCGGACACCATATACATTGCGACGACAAGCAATATGTATTCGCGATTTTTACGGAATTGCATTGCATAATACTCATTATGCGCAGCCATCATCAAAAAAACGGAGAGGAACGGCAACACATCCACAAGCGTATGGAAAACTGGCATTACGCTGTTAAACAAATTAAACTTGCGCATAACAACGACACCAGTCGCATCATACTCAATAAGCTTGAGAACCAGGACAACAAGGCAGGAAGAGCCGACGAACAGCAACTCCTCCCTGGTGACCTTCCGCTTAAATAGCCGATACACGAAAACTGGAACCAAAGCCAAAGGCACAAGAACGAGCGGCACGCTCTTAGCGCTGCACACCGTCAGAAACGTCAGCGTTGTGTACAGAACTGGCAACCTTCCAAGTGTACCATTAAGATAGCCGAACACAAGCATGGCCAGAAGAATCGTCGCCGGCAAACCGAAGAAGTAGGTGTGGAATGTCGAGTACATCTGAAGTGAGGCCTGGGAATCCCAGGAGTGCCCTGTCACGAACAGTAGAAGCACTGCGGCCAACGCGGCCTGGAAGCTGTCGAACTTCGCGATGTGCCGCGCCCCGGCCACAACAGCCCCCGCGAGCATGAACCAGTGGAACACCGGGTACAGATAAATTTGCATGAACAGCGGGTGGATGCGCGTCACAAGAAACGTGAACCCGATGGAAATATTCATCAAAATGTGATACACATAGTTGATGCCGTAGAAATTAGCCTCCATGGCGTGCTTGCCGCTCTCCATGGCCTTGATGATGCTGAACGTCACGGCGGTTAGGTAGCCGTCGTCCCCGTATCCCCACGGCTTCGGGCCGGAGGCGTAGATGGGGATGTGCGAAAAATAGTCAAAACTGAGCAGCAGCGCCAAACTTAGGATGGCGGTCGTGAGCAATAGTGATGCGGGATCACTGCCTTTGAGCCGTTTCCGGTTCCAGGCCAAGTCGATGACGGCGTACAGACCAATAACGGGCAAAAGATAGCCCAGCCACCAGAAGCCCGTGCCCCGGGAGCCCCCCCAGACAGCGAGGAACAGCACTGCCAAGGTAATGGGAAATCCCAGGAAGGCCCGCTCCGCCACGCCAAGGTCGGGCAGAGGCAACAGTCGTGACAAGGCGATGGAGGGCAGCAGCATGAACGCCACGAAAAATCCAGCATAGAGGAAGGGCGCGTTCCCAAGCTCTGGATGGAGCCGGGCAATGAGCATGTAGGAGACAAGGACAGGGAGAAGGGGCAGGCTCTCAAGGAGAACACTGTTGAAGGGCCGAATATGCACTGTCGCTCCTACGCTATGCTGACCCGAATCCACGCCTTGACGCAAGGCACGGTGGGAGGTGGGTATTGAGGTTGCAGCGGTATGTCCTCGCCACAAGAACTCAATAAAATTACTGGCAAAGGCACACCTTGTCAATGCAGACACCTTGAATCGCTTATTACCTCGACACGGGCCTAGCCCAACAGGCTCGAAAGCTCGCGCCACAGGCCGGGGGTGGCCGCATCGTAGCAACCGTGCCACTCCAGGGCCACCGCAGTGTTTCCCAAGGCCTGCGCGTGGCGCTGCAGCAGCCCGATCTCCGCGCTGCCCGGCGGCGTTGGCCGGTGGGTGTCCCGGCTGCCGTCGTTGGCGCTCACGTGGATCTCGAAGATCCTGTCCGCGTGCCGCAGCAGCAGCCCCTCGAAGGCCGCGTCGCGGTCAAAGCCCAGCGTGCGCGCGGACACGTTCAGATGCCCCAGGTCGAGCAGCAGCCCTACCCGCTCCTCGTCCCGGTAGCGTTCCAGAAAGCGCTCCATGGCCTCCGGCGAGGCCAGGTGGCTCTCCGTGCTGGGCAGGCCGTTCTCCAGGGCCAGGCGCACCCCCGGCGGCAGGTCGGGCAGCAGCCGGGCGATCATCCGGTGCTGCTCCTCGTCCGTGCGGGAGGGGCCGGGCATCCTGCGCTGGAAGCCGTCCCCGTCCGGCTCGGGCAGGTGGTCGCGCCCGTATCCGGCATGCACGCTGTAGCAGTCCGCCCCCAGCAGCGCGCTCACGCGCAGCCCCTCGCGCACCAGGCGCTCCGTGGGCCGGGCGATCTCCGGGCGCGGGGAAGAGAGGTTCATGATGAAGGGCTCGTCCGGCGGGGGGAAGTAGTTGTGCACGCGCAGGCGCACGCCCGCGGCCGCATGCCGCAGCAGGGCCGCCTCGTCGTAGCTGGCTGGAGAAGTGGCCCCGGTGAGCTCGATGCGCAAAACGCCATCGCCGACCATGCGGTCGACGATGGCGTTGATGCTGTCCCAGCGCAGGCAGTTGGTGGAGAGATAGACGTCCATGCGGCGCTGGCCCGGCAGGGAGTCCGGCGGCTCTCCGCTAGGCCTTGGCCAGCTCGGCGCGCACGCGCTCGGCGATGCCGGAGACGTCCAGGCCGCAGCTGCGGCGGGCGTCGTCCAGCTTGCCGTAGCAGGTGACGAACTCGCCGCAGAGGCCGTGGTGCGTCACGCGCATCTCCGGCACCTCGTGGATGGCCTCCTTGAGGCCGAAGGCGTCGTGCACGGTGAGCACGCGGGTGTTCCGGAAGCGCGCCACCAGTTCCGCATCCAGCGGCTTGAGGGTGTGGAAGTACACCAGGTTCACCGGCAGGTCGCGGCAGGCCTCCAGCACGTTGCCCAGGATGGGCCCGGCGGTCATGACCGTGAGCGGCGCGCCGCTGTCCTTGAGCACCACGCCCTTGCCGAACTCCACATCCAGGTCGATGGTGTGGGGGTGGTCGGAGAGGCGGTAGTACTTGACGCTGGGGGAGTTGTAGCGCTGCCGGAACAGGGCGTCGAGCTCCTTCTCCGAGCCGGGCTGGAACACCTCCATGTTGGGCAGCATGCGCATCAGCTCCAGGTCGGTGAAGCAGTGGTGCGTGGCGCCGTCCCAGGAATAGTCGAAGCTGGCGCCGCAGGTGACGATGCAGGCCGGGAAGCGGTTGTAGCTCAGGTCCAGCTTGATGTGCTCGTAGCAGCGCTCGGTGAGGAAGGGCGCGATGGTGTGGGCCACCGGGGTCAGCCCCTGGCTGCTCAGGCCCGCAGCGGTGCTGATGATGGTGTTCTCGCAGATGCCCAGGTTGTAAAAGCGCTCCGGGCTGCGCTCCTGGAAGTCGCGGAAGAGGTAGACGCTGACGTCGCCGAGCAGCAGCACCAGGGAGGCGTCCCTGCCGGCGAGGTCCTGGAAGGTGTCCTTAAACTGACGGCGCATCGAGTTCCTCCAAAAGCGTCTGCAGTTCCGCGTCCTTGGGGGAGCGGCGGTGCCAGGCGTACTGGTCGGCCACCATGGTGCGGCAGCCGCAGCCCTTCACCGTGTTGGCGATGACGGCCCTGGGCCTGTCGCCCTGCTTGCGGTAGCAGGCCTTGATGGCCTCCATGTCGTGGCCGTCCACTTCCTCCACGTCGAAGCCGAAGGAGGCGAACTTCTCGCCGGGATTGGTGATCTGCAGGCCGCGCCCGTGGGAGCGGTTGTTGTCGTAGATGACGGTGAGGTTGTCCAGCTTGAGGGACTCGGCCACCAGCGCGGCCTCCCACACGGTTCCCTCGTTGGCCTCGCCGTCGCCCACCAGGGTGAACACGCGGCGGCCGGGCTGCTTGTTGATCTTAAGCGCCAGGGCCATGCCCACGGCCACGCCGATGCCGTGGCCCAGCGAGCCGGTGGAGACCTCCACGCCCGGGATCTTGGAGCGGTCGGCGTGGCAGCCGAAGGTGGCCCCGCAGGAGCCGAAGCTGGCCACCGCATCCAGGGGGAAGTAGCCCTGGCGGGCCAGCACCACGTAGTAGGCCAGGGCGGCGTGGCCCTTGCTCAGCACGAACAGGTCGCGGTCGGCCAGGCCGGGGTTGGCCGGGTCGTGGCGCATGGTCTCGTACAGGGCCTGCAAGAGCTCAACGATGGAGAAGCAGGTGGGCAGGTGGCCGTGGCCGCTGGCGTGGGAAATGGCGAGGATGTCCTTCCGGATCTGCTTTCTGGCGTCCATCATTCGATCACCGCGTAGGAGATTCTGGCCGCGATGGGCATGCGCTGGATGCGCAGCCCGCGGATGCCGATGGTTTCCAGCAGGGCCGTGGTCTCGCCCGGGAAGTAGGGGTCGCACAGCTCGTCGAACACCAGGATGCTGCCCTTGAACAGGCGCGGGGCGATGGCCTCCATGGCCGCCTTGGTGGGCGCGTAGATGTCGAAGTCGAAGATGGCCATGCTCACCAGGGTCTCGGGGTGCTGCTCGAAGTACTCGGGGATGGTCACGCGGGCGTCGCCCTTGACCAGCTCGTACTTCACCAGCTGCGGCACGGGGTTGAGGGCCTCCTGCAGGGCCATGATGCGGTCCAGGCACTGCTCGTACCCGGCGCTGACGCCGAAGGAGCCGTCCACGCACTTGCAGGTGGAGCCGTCCTGCTCGCAGATGCCCTTGAAGCCCTCGAAGGTGTCGAAGCCGATGATCCGGCGGTGGCGGTTGAAGGGCTCGTAGATGCCGCGCAGGGCCGAGAGCAGCGAAAGGGTCTGGCCCCAGCGCACGCCGAACTCCATGACCACGCCGTGGGTGGTGATCAGCTGCTTGTACAGCTCGGCAAAGAACAGGATGCGCGAGAGGTTCTTGGAGGTGAGGTACAGGCCCAGGTTGGCCAGCAGCTCGTCGTCGGGCAGCGGGGTGTTCTTCAGAAGCTCGGTGAACATGCCCAGCGACTCCTTCTCGGAGTTGCTGGAAAGCACGATGGATCCGTACTGGTTGGTCTTCATTTGTTCCATGTCCCTTTGTTGGATGTCCACCACTCCGTGGTCCGGGCGATGCCCTCGGCGAGGCCGACCCTGGGCCGCCAGCCCGTGGCCCCGGTGATCCTGGCGCAGTCCAGCATCCGCCTGGGAACGCTCTGGGGGCTGGCGCCGACGTACTGGATGGCCGAGGGGGTGTGCCCGGCCGCCAGAAGCGCCTGCTCGACGGCTTCCGCGACGGTGACGGCCTGGCCCGTGCCGAGGTTGAACACCCCGAAGGGGCCGTCCCATTCGAGCAGGGCGAGGGCGGCTTGCGCAAAGTCGGAATAATAGATGACGTCCCTGACGACATCACCGCGCCCCCATACCTCGAAGGGGTCCATACGGTCAACCGCCTTGCGGATCAGCGCCGGAATGAAGTTCGAGCGGTCCGGGTGGAAGGCCGCGTAGGGCCCGTAGATGTTGGCCGCGCGGGCCACCACGGCCTGCATGCCGTACTTCTCGTGCCAGAACTGGCAGAGCTTCTCGGCGCTGCGCTTGGCCCAGCCCACCCCCATGTGCGCGCTGTGCGGGTCGCGGTTCCAGTCCAGCCCGTCCTCGGCGATGTGGCCGTCGAACTCCTGGTACACCGTGGCCGAGGAGACGTAGACCACACGCTGCACGCCCGCGTCGTGCAGGGCCTGGAGCAGCAGCGCGTCCATGACGATGTTGGCCGTCACCGACACCGCCGGGTTGTTGCGGGCCTGGGCCGCGCCGCCGGTCACGGCGGCCACCAGGATGGCCGCGTCGCAGCCCTGGGCCGCCAGGCGGCAGCCCTCGGCGGTGGTCAGGTCGGCCCGCACGTACTCCACGGCCTCCGTGTGCAGAAAGGGCGCGGTGTTCCAGTACGTGCCCCGCACGGCCACCCCGGGCCGCGTGCGCACCAGTTCGTCGATGAGGCCCGAACCGGCCATGCCGGTGGCTCCGGCGATCAGCAAGCGCATGGTCTCCCTCCTTGAATCCTCGGCCCGAAGGCCGCTTGCGGCGAAAATCAGGCCCGGCGGCCCGCCCGGCCCCCGGCCAGCAGCAGCAGCCCCGGCAGGGAGATGACCAGCACCACGAGGCGGAAGGCCAGGAACACCGCCCCGGTGCCCTCCAGGTGGGCCTGCGGCATGAGGATCATGGTGATCTGGGCGAAGCCGCCCTCCCCCACGCCCAGGCCGCCGGGAGAAATGGGCAGCATGTTGGCGATGAGGCTCAGCGGCGAGGCGAAGCCCACGGTGTACAGGTCGAGCTGGTGGAACCCGGCCGCCTGCGCCAGCACGAAGAACGACAGGACCATCAGCACGGCGTTGAGCGTGGACAAGGCGCAGGCCTTGGCCACGGTGCCCGGGGAGTCCTTGCAGTCCTTGAGCAGCACGATGAAGGAGCAGATTTTCCGGCCCAGGCCGGAGTGGCCCAGGCGCGTCTCCAGCCAGGCGGAGAGGCTGTGGTGGCTGGGGCGGTAGCGGAAGTACAGCCCGGCCCCGACCGTGGCGGCCAGCCCGACGTAGGCGCAGTAGGTCAGCATCAGCACCCAGCCGGGCACGTGCTCCATGAACAGCAGCTTGACGCTGAACAGCGCCAGGGCGGAGAGGATGCCCCCCAGCGCGGCCAGGCGGTCCAGCACGATGGACACCACCACCGGGGTCTTGCTTTCCGGATACTCGCGGAACAGGAACACCGCGCGCGAGAAGTCCGTGCCCAGGCTGGCGGGAATGTAGTTGTTGGCGAAGATGCCGAACCAGGTGAGCCAGAACACCCTGCCGCCCCCCAGGCTGATCTGCTGGCTTCTGAGCAGCAAGAGCCAGCGGTAGGCGCCCACGGGAATGGTGAGCCAGGCCAGCAGCGCGGCCAGGGCCACGGCTCCGGGCTGGTCGCGCAGGCCCGCCAGGTTCTCCATGCGGATGTAGCCGAAGGCCACCAGCGCCCAGAGCAGCCCCGCGGCGATGGCCGCCTGCGCCAGGGTGCGCAGGGTCCGCACGGCTATGGAGGCATGGGCGTCCGCCACGGCCTGGCCCGCTCAGCCCCAGAAGCAGAAGAAGTCGTTGAGGATCTGGAGCGCGGCGCCGGTGCCGTTCTTGAGCACGGAGAGCTTGCGCACGCCGCCGATGCGCTTGGGCTCGGGGCCGGGAATCTCCACGACCTTGAGCTTGAGGCGCGCGGCGCGCGTGGCGCTGCCCAGCTCCCAGCTGTTCATCTGGAAAAAGCGCCTGCGCAGCCAGTTCTCCTCGGCGATGCCCACCAGCCGCATCTTGGTGATGGCGTCGCAGCGGTAGGCCCGCAGCCCCACCAGGGAGTCGGTGTAGTTGGCCCGGAACAGCAGGTTCACCGCGGCGGTGAAGGCCGCGTTGCCGATGCCGGTGAGGAAGTCGTCGTCGTCGCTGGTGGCCCCGTCCTTGTAGCGCGAGGCGATGACCATGTCGTAGTCCTGGCGGATGAGCTCGCACATCCGGGGCAGCAGCGAGGCCAGGGAATTGCCGTCCGGGGTGTAGAGGATGAAGGCGTCGCTCTTCAAGAGCTTGAAGGCGCATTCCTCGGCGTCGGGCACGCCCCGCCCGGGCTGGCGTACCACGGTGAGCCCCTGCTCGCGGCAGAACTCCACCGTGCCGTCGGTGGAGCCGCCGTCGGTGACGATGATCTCGGAGAACAGGGAGCGGTCGATCTCCGGCAGGGTGACCCGCAGCCCCTCGATTTCGTTGAGGGTCGGGATCATGAGGGCCACGGTCTGGACTGGGGCTCTGGACGACATACTCGGGTTTCCTCGTTGGCTCATGTGCGCTTGGGTGGGCCGCTCCGGGCTATTTCCCGTCGCTGTCGGGCCAGCGGCCCAGCGCGTCGCGCATGGACAGCACGGGCTCCTTGCAGGGCCACCAGAGGCCGAGCTGCGGGTCGTCGTAGCGCAGGGTGAACTGGCCCTTGGGGTTGTAGTAGGTGGTCTGCTTGTAGTGGAAGATGGCCCGCTCGCTCAGCACCAGGTGGCCGTTGCCGTGCATGGGCGGAATGAGCACCTGCATGCGGTTGCTCTCCGAGAGGGTCATGGAGACCCACTTGCGGTAGTGCGCCGAGGCGGGGTCGTTGTTCACCACCACGAGGTAGAACTGGCCCTGCAGGCAGGAGACGAGCTTCCAGGTCTCGGCGTCGCCGTGGATGCCGCGCAGCACGGAGCGGTAGGACATGGAGATGTCGTCCTGCACGAAATCCATGTCGATGCCCGCGGCGGTGTACATCTCGCGGTTGTAGGTCTCCAGGTAGATGCCCCGGTGGTCCTCGAAGGCCTGGGGAATGATCTGGAGCACGCCGGGAAGCTTGGTCTGAACAACCTGAATCGACATGGCACAATCCTTTTGCTTGTTAAATTGGCCGCCACACGATGGTGGAGACGTTCTCGCTGAACACGTTGCCCATGGCGATGCGCTGGGCGTACACGATTTCCACCAGTCCCCGGGCCTCCATCTGGCGCAGCGCGGTGAGCATGCGGCCCAGGTAGTTGCGCCTGGTGTGGTAGCGCATGCCCAGGTAGTCGAAGAGGCTGTCCTCCTCGTAGAACTCGATGACGGGCTCCACGTGCACGCACAGCGCGAAGCGCTTGCTGAGCGCGAAGTCCAGGAAGGGCTGGAAGCCGTCGCCCACCTGCTCCAGGGCGGTGAGGGTGAACATGGCGCTGCCCGGCGGCACCTCCAGGGTGTCGTCCGGGTGGAAGAAGTCGAAGCGCTTCGAGGTCAGCGGCAAGCCCTTGTCCGCGCCGATGGCGTTGACCAGGTTCACCGCGCTCTCGGCCCAGTCCAGGCCCACCAGGCGCTTCACGCCCGGGTCCAGCTCGGCCAGCCGCAGCAGGTTCCAGCCCGTGCCGCAGCCGAACTCGTACACACTCTCGTGCCCGCGCAGGAAGCGCAGCATCATCCAGGTGCGCTGCAGCTCGCACAGGGCGATGATGAAGCCCGGCTCCGCCGAACGCACGAAGCGGCCCATGAGCCGGGCCACGTCGCGGTTTTCCGGCTTGCCGAAATACCGGGGCACCAGGCTTTCCGCCGCGCCCTGCTGCCTGTAGGCGTCCAGGTTCTCCTGCCAGCCCTGCTGCCACTCCTGGGCGCGGTGGCTGCCGGAGACCTTGAGGTCGCCGTCCAGGCGCCTGAGCACCTGCAGGATGGTCTGCTCGCGCTCGGCGTCGGTGAGCGGCTCGTACTCCAGGGCGTGTCGGCCCAGCAGCTGGTCCGCGTGGCGCTCCAGAAATTCGGGCGATTCGTGCAGCAGTTCCGCCAACTCGCCGATGGTCATTGCGTGCTGAGACATGTGTTCGTTGTCCGTCCTCTCTGCAATCCGTTTACCGCCCCGGTCCGCGCCGCGCATGGCGCCGACCCGGATGCCACAGCCCCGGGGTCAAGACAAGAGCAGCTTGTCGCTGGTGTAGGAGACGATGTGGGAGCCCAGCTGCTCGAAGGCGAACGGCACCTGGAGCAGGCCCTCCAGCGCGGCCCGGACCTGCTTGCGCTTGCCCTTGGGCACGTAGAACATCATGAACCCGCCGCCCCCGGCCCCGCAGACCTTTCCGCCCAGGGCCCCGTGGCTGATGGCGGCCTCGTAGATCCCGTCGATCTCCGGGTTGGACACCTTGGTCCCCAGGCTGCGCTTCTCCAGCCAGGCCTGGTGCATCATCTCGCCGAACTCGTGCAGGGCCTTGCCCTTGGTCAGGATGCCCGCCGCCTCGTAGGCCATGGCGCGCATGTCGGTGAGCCTGCGGATGTTCAGCGACACCTTGCTGATCTGCTCCGCCGCGATCTCCGAGGAAAACCGGGAGATGCCCGTGTAGAACAGCATCAGGTTGTCCTGCAGGTGCGCCACGGTCTCCTGGGAGATGGGCAGCGGGGTGACGACGAAGGTCTTCTGTTTGGAGAACTCCACCAGGTTCAGCCCGCCGAAGGCCGCCGCCACCTGGTCCTGCGAGCCCACGTTCTCGCCGATCATCTTCTGTTCCACGTGGATGGCGTCCATGGCCAGGTCGTGGCGTGTGGCCAGGCGGCCCTGCAGCGCGTTCAACGCATGCAGCAGGCCCACCGTGAAGGCCGAGGACGACCCCACCCCGGACATGGCCGGGATGTCGCCGCTGTGCGTGATCTCCACGCCGTGGGCCACCTTCATGAAGCGCAGGCACTCGCGCACCGAGGGGTGCTTGATCTCGTCGATGCTGTTGGGGGCCTCGGTCTTGGAATAGCGGATGTAGTGCTTGTGGTTGAAATAGGGCGGCAGGTAGCGGCAGATGATGTGGCAGTACTTGTTGATGGTGGCGTTGAGCACCGCGCCGCCATGCTCCTCGTAGAAGGCCGGGTAGTCCGAGCCGCCGCCGAAGAAGGAGATCCGGTAGGGAGTTCTGGTCAGTATCATCTGGTGGCACCCGGTTTGCGTTGTTGCGTGTCCTGGGCGGGGGAAAGCGCCTGGCCGACAGCGGTATGGACTCCGGCCAAGCGGCCTACCTCGTCAAATGCCTGCGCCCGGACCGGACGCGTTCCCGCCAGTAGTCCAGCAGGTCCTGCATGGTCTGCTCGAAGCTGATGACGGGCTTCCAGCCGGTGTGCCGCGTGAACTTCGCGGTGTCGGGAATCTGCGCGTCGGCGTCCAGGGGGCGCAGGCGGGCGTCCTCGGTCTCCACGCGGATCTCATCCCGCATGGGCGAGAGCGACACCAGGTGTTTCAGCATGTCGCCAACGGTGCAAGTGAAGTTGCCGCCGATGTTGTAGTATTCCCCGGGCACCGGGTTCACCGTGACCAGCATGAAGTAGGCCCGCACGGCGTCGCGCACGTCCGACCAGGTGCGCAGCGAGTTCAGGTTGCCGGTCTTGACCACGGGCGGAATCTCGCCGTTCTCGATCATGGCGATCTGCTTGGCGAAGGTGCTCTCGGCGAACACGTCGCCGCGGCGCGGGCCGGTATGGGTGAACATGCGCGTGGTCATGACCTTCTGGCCGTAGGCCTCGGCATGGTACCGGCCCACCAGGTCGGTGCCGACCTTGGAGATGGCGTAGGGCGAGGCCGGGTGGAAGGGCAGGTTCTCGTGGATGGGCAGCATCTCGCGCGGGACGCGGCCGAACACCTCGGAGGAGGCGCACACGTGGATCACCGGGTCGATGTCCTTCTGGGCCCGCAGGGCCTCCAGCAGGCGCGCGGTGCCGATGATGTTGGTGTCCAGCGTGAGGAAGGGCGAGGTGAAGCTGGTGAGCGGGTAGCTCTGCGCCGCCAGGTGGAACACGTAGTCCGGCCGGGAGATCTCCACCGCGCGGGTGAGCGAGAGCATGTCGGCCAGGTCGGCGTCGATGAAATGGAGCCGGTCGTGCCGGTTGGCGCGGTCCAGCAGGTGCTCCAGGTTGTCCAGCGGGCTGCGCCAGCGGCAGCAGCCGTAGATTTCCCAGTCGGTGTGCTCCAGCAGGTAGTCCGCCAGGTGCGAACCGACCATGCCGGAAATGCCGGTGATCAGGGCGCGCCCAGCGCCCTTGGCCGTGGTGGAGTGGTGCTGCATGTCGCCGGTCCCGCGTGCGTTTTGTTGTTGCATGTGTGCCCCCCGCCTAGCCCTTGCGCGCGCGCAGGTGCGCCACGTCGTTCAAGCCCTGGGCCGCCTCGGCGAACAGCTTGGCCCGCAGGTAGGGGCTTTGCCCGGCGGGCTGGGCGCCGCCCAGCAGCGCACCGAGCTCCTCCTCCACGCAGCGGCCCGCGGCCCGGGCCAGCTGGCGCACCCCGGCGGCCAGCTCCGGCCCCTCGGGCATGTGCCGGCAAAGCTCCAGCGCGAAATCGTAGTACCCGTAGATGCAGGCTGCGGCGAACAGCGCCTGCTCCTGCCGCTCCGTAAGCTTCGGCGCCGGGCTGGCCTCGCTCAGGGGATCGCGGAAGAAAATGGCGTCCACGTGCATGAGCCGCTCGTTGGTCTCGTTCTCGCGGCGGTCCAGCAGCTTGCAGGACACGTAGTGGGGAATGAGCCCGTAGAGGGAGAAGCCGCGCCCGGAGAGCAGCGCGCAGATCTCCGCCAGGCCCTTCTGCCCATGGTAGGCCTGGGCGATGATGACCTCGGCCACCACGCACACGGCGTTCTCCAGGCACTTGGGGGCGGCCTCCAGGATCTCGCAGTCCAGCCCCTGGCAGTCGGTCTTGATGATGTCCGGCGGCACGGGCAGGCCGGAGAGCGCCTCGTCCATGGGCGCGCAGCCCATGTCCACCACGCGCTCCACAGCGCCGCCCTTGTTGCCGTAGCGCGTCCAGAAGGCCTCGTTGGGCGCCAGCAGGGAGCTGTTCACCCGGCTCACGGTCAGGTGCAGACGGCTGGTCTGGCGCTTGCCGCCCAGGGCGGAGGACACGCCGTGCACATCGGCGAAGCCCTGGCCGCGGACGGCGGCCAGCACGCGCTCGAACTCCTCGGCGTCCGGCTCGAAGAACACGGCCTGGACAAAGGGCGCCACGGCGGCGATGGCCGGGGGCATGCCCCCGGCCGCGCCCACGTCCACGTAGCAGAGGGGACGCCGGGCGAAGGACCGGAAGGGGGCCGTGCGGCCCAGCGCCTCGCCGATCAGCCGCGCGGCGCGGTCCGTGCTACTTGTAGGCATTAAACACTCCGGTCTCCCGCCCCCGGTGGGTGCGGTACCAGTCGATGGTCTCGGCCACGCCCTCCTCCAGGGAGGTGGCGGCGCGGATGCCCAGCGACTCGGCGCGGGTGGTGTCCATGCAGCGCAGGGCGTCGCCCGCGGGCTTGTCGACATCCCAGGCCACCTTGAGCGAGGGGTTGACCTTGGCCACCACGATCTCCACCAGGTCCTTGATGGACCGGGCGTTGCCGCTGCCCAGGTTCACCGGCTCGCTGGGGTTCTTCTCCACCACCGCGATCATGCCGGCGGCCACATCGCGGGAGTAGATGAAGTCGCGCCGGGGCGAGCCGTCGCCCCAGACGCTGATCTCGCCCTCGGCCTCGAAGGCCTTGCGGATGAGCGAGGGCACCACCATGGCGTGCTCGCCCTGGAAGCAGTCCCACGGGCCGTACACGTTGGTGGGGCGCACCACGGTGAGGCGATCCCAGCCGTATTCCTTGCGGTAGCCCTCGATCTGCAGCTCGCCCATGCGCTTGGCCCAGCCGCCGTACCAGTCGTTGCGCGAGGGGAACCCGCTCCAGACGTCGTCTTCCTTGAGCACCTGGGCCGGGGCGTACACGCCCACGGAGCTGGTGAACAGCATGGAGGCGACGTCGCACTTGCGGGCGGCCTCCATGAGCTGGAGCTGGAGCAGCATGTTGGTGATGAAGTGGCTGGCGGGCTTGTCGCGGGCGGTGGCCGGGGAGGCCTTCACGCCCAGCAGGTTGAACACGTGGTCCATGCCCTTGCAGGCCGCCATGCAGTTCTCCTCCCGGGTCATGTCCAGGGGCATGAACTTCGCGCCCTCGGGGCAGCGCTCCGGGGCGTCCAGGGAGGCCACCTGCACGGTGGCGCCGAGCTCCAGCAGCATGTTCACCAGGGGGATGCCGATCATGCCGGTTCCGCCGGCCACCAAAACCTTCTTGTTCTTGAAATAGCTCATTGCGCTCACTCTCGGATGTTTTCGATGTACCAGCGGACGGTCTCCGCGATGCCTTCTTCCAGGGGAATGGCGGGCTCGAAGCCGAGCTGCTCCTTGGCCTTGGTGGTGTCGGCCATGCGGAACGGCAGGGCCGTGGGCTTGGTGGTGTCGTAGATGACCTCGACACCGTCGCGCCCGGCGGCCTTGAGCACCGCGTCCACCAGCTGGCCCACCGTGGTCTGGCGGCCGTAGGCGATGTTCACCGGGTCGGCCCCGGGCATCTTCTCCAGGGCCATGAGCGAGCCGCGCACCAGATCCTTGATGTGCAGGAAGTCGCGCACCACCTCGGAGGAGCCCCAGACCACGAAGGGGGCCTCGCCCTTCACCGCGCGGCGGATGAGCGCGGGGACCACGTGGCAGTAGGCCGGGTCGAAGCAGTCCCGGGGGCCGTACACGGCCACGGGGCGCACGATGGTGATCTCGGTCTGCGAGTCGCGCTCCACGAACTCGGCCAGCCGCTCGGTGTAGCGGCGCATCCAGCCGTAGCCGAAGTAGCCGGGGTACACGTCGCCGGTCCAGAACTCGTCCTCGGCCACGGGATGGTCCAGGGCCGGGTAGCCGGTGCTGCTGCCGAACACCAGCACCCGCTTGACCTTCTTTTCCCAGGCCGCGTGCAGCACCTGCGCGGCCAGGATGATGTTGATGGCGATGCCGCGCATCTTGCCCGCGGGGCTGACGCCGATGCCCGTGGCCGCCCCGGCGCAGTGCACCACGTAGTCCACGCCGTCGCAGGCGCGCAGGGCGTCGGCCTCAACGGACAGGTCGGCCTGGACCGCCTCCACGGGCAGGTCCGGGCGGTGCAGCGGCCGCTCGTGCACGGCCACCCGCACCTGCGCGCCAAGCTCCACCAGGCTGTCGACGAAATGGCTCCCCACAAAACCGGTCCCGCCGGTCACGAGCACTTTTTTTCCAGCAAAAAAATGGGCCACGACACTCTCCTTCAGGTGATCCGCGGTCATCGCATTCGGGCCGTGCGCCCAAAAAGGTGAGGGAAATCGGATTATTCACCCCTCAAAAAGACGTCATCCCGGTGCGCGAACCGCACGGAAATACGCCTTTATCCCTGCTCGCACAACAAAATATACCTACCACACCCCCCTCCGTACCGCAAGGCCGCGCCCCGCGAGCAACGGTCGCGGACGTCCGTTGCCCCGGTTGACTTGCCCACCCCCGGCCCCATACATTCCCGCGCACTGCAGGCCCCACCACGGAGGACACATGCGCGCGCCCAGCAACACCGCCCCGCTTCCGGGGGCCACCGCCCTCATCCTGGCCGGAGGCTTCGGAACCCGCCTGCGGCCCGTCGTGGCCGACAGGCCCAAGGTGCTGGCCGAGGTGCTGGGACGGCCCTTCGTGTTCCACATCCTGGACCGGCTGGTCCCTCTCGGCATCCGCGACGTGGTGTTCTGCACCGGCTACATGGCCGAGGCGCTGGAACGGGCCGTGGGCGGCGAGTACCGGGGCATGCGCGTGCACTTCTCGCGCGAGGAACAGCCCCTGGGCACCGGGGGCGCGCTGGCCCTGGCCGCAAGCCGCCACCCCGCGCCCCTGGCCCTGGCCATGAACGGCGACTCCCTGGCCACCGCCGACCTGGGGGCCTTCGCCCGGTGGGCCGCCGCCCAGGACTGCGACGCGGCCCTGCTGCTGGCCCGCGTGGCGGACACCGCGCGCTTCGGCAGCGTGGAGCTGGCCCAGGAGGGCCCGGGCCGCATCGCCGGGTTTGCCGAGAAAGGGCGCGCCGGGGCGGGCCTCATCAATGCCGGGGTGTACCTGCTCAGGCCGGGCGCGCTGGCGGAAGTCGCCCCGGGAGAGCCCGCCTCCATCGAGACCGACGTTTTTCCCGCGCTGGCCGCTTCCGGCAGGCTCATCGGCCACCCGGCGGAGGGCGGGCTGCTGGACATCGGCACCCCGGAATCTTACGCCCAGGCCGGGCGCTTCCTGGCGGGGAGCTTCAACGGCCGCGCGGCGGTGTTCCTGGACCGCGACGGAACCATCATCGCCGAGCGCCACTACCTCTCCGACCCCGCCGGGGTGGAACTGTTGCCGGGCGCGGCCCAGGGCCTGCGCCACATGCGCGCGCTGGGGCTGCCGCTGGTGGTGGTCACCAACCAGTCCGGCGTGGGCCGGGGCTATTTCGGCATGGACGCAGTGGAGCGCGTGCACGGGAGGCTCATCGAGCTGCTGGCCGCCGAGGGCGTGGAGATCGCGGGGATCTACTCCTGCCCCCACGCGCCGGACGAGTCCTGCGGCTGCCGCAAACCCGGCCCCGGGCTCATCGAGCGCGCGGCCCGGGAGCTGGGGCTCGACCCCGCGCAGTGCTTCGTCATCGGCGACAAGCCCTGCGACGTGGACCTGGGCCTGGGCGCGGGCGCGACCTCGTTTCTCGTGCGCACGGGATACGGCCAGCGGCACGCCCAGGCGGGCGACTGCGCCCCGCACCATGTCGTGGCGGACCTGGCCGAAGCCGCCGCCCTCATTGAGAGAATAGTCGGGTAAGTCGGGGGAGGGCGGGGGAACTTTTTTCCAAAAAGATTCCCCCGCCC
>JAEXRD010000099.1 GCA_023438245.1 Pseudomonadota bacterium
GCCTGGCCCGGCGCGCCGACGCGGAGCGCGGCGTAGGCCGCGGCAGGGGCAAGTGTCGCAATCAATGTAACGGGAGGAAGTATGTCTCAGTGGTCCAAAAGCAATGACGTCCTGAACACGGTGAACAGGGGCAATCCCTGCGAGTCGGGCTTGTGCACCCTTTGCCGCGCCGACTGCTCCGGCAAGTGCGAGACCTGGCTTTCCAGCCTGAAAGGCCGCAGCCTACTCTACCCCCGTGATTTCGGCTCCGTGACGGCCGGCAGCAACAACACCTGCCACGTGGGCGTCAGCTACAACTCCCTGCGCATCCAGGGCTACAACTACGGTGCGGACGGCCTGGCCAAGGGCGTGTCCAGCTCGCCCGACAACTGCCTGTTCACCCGGGTGGACCTGGAGACCAGCTTTGGCCGCCAGGACCCCGTGAAGTGCCGCCTGCCGCTCATGACCGGCGCGCTGGGCTCCACCTTCATCGCCGCCAAGTACTGGGACTCCTTCGCCATCGGCGGCTCGCTCGTGGGCATTCCGGTGGTGGTGGGCGAAAACGTCGTGGGCGTGGACCGCGAGAGCAAGCTCACCGGCAAGAAGATCACCAAGGCCCCGGAGCTGGACCGCCGCGTGGAGACCTACCTGCGCTACAACGACGGCTACGGCGCCATCATCGTGCAGATGAACGTGGAGGACACGCGCAACGGCGTGGCCGAGTACGTCATCGGCAAGTACGGCGACAAGGTCTGCCTGGAGCTCAAGTGGGGCCAGGGCGCCAAGAACATCGGCGGCGAGATCGAGGTGACCAGTCTGGACTACGCGCTGTTCCTCAAGAAGCGCGGCTACCTGGTTGACCCCGACCCCGAGGACAAGAAGGTCCAGGAGGCCTTCAAGAGCGGCGCCATCCACGGCTTCGCCCGCCACAGCCGCCTGGGCTACACCGACCTTTCCAGCGAGGCCCAGGTGCGCGAGAGCTTCATGGAGTCCGTGGCCTACCTGCGCAAGCTGGGCTACAAGCGCATCTCGCTCAAGACCGGCTCCTACGGCATGGAAGCCCTGGCCATGAGCATCAAGTACGCCACCGACGCCGGGCTGGACCTCTTGACCATCGACGGCAGCGGCGGCGGCACGGGCATGAGCCCCTGGAACATGATGGAGACCTGGGGCGTGCCTTCCATCCTGCTGCACGCCAAGGCCCGCGAGTACGCCGCCCTGCTGGCCGCGCGCGGCCACAAGGTGGTGGACATGAGCCTGGCCGGCGGCTTCGCCCGCGAGGACCACGTGTTCAAGGCCATGGCCCTGGGCGCGCCCTTCGTGAAGCTGGTGTGCATGGGCCGGGCCATCATGATCCCCGGCTTCGTGGGCGCCAACATCGAGGGCGCGCTGCACCCCGAGCGCCGCGAAAAGGTCTGCGGCAACTGGGACGCCCTGCCCAAGACCGTGGCCGACCTGGGCAAGAGCCCGGAGCAGATCTTCGCCTGCTACGAGGACGTGAAGAAGCGCGTGGGCGCCAAGGAGATGAAGAACATCCCCTACGGGGCCATCGCCTTCTGCACCATGGCCGACAAGCTCTCCGCGGGCCTGCAGCAGCTCCTGGCGGGCGCGCGCCGCTTCCAGCTCGGACAGATCAGCCGCTCCGACATCGCCGCGGCCAACCGCGAGACCGCGCTTGAGACCGGCCTGCCCTTCATCACCGACGTGCAGGACGAGACCGCCCGGAAGATTCTGGAGTCCTAGTCCCCCGATCCCGGACCCCTCTCCGCAGTATTTGGGGTGCGCGGAGAGGGGTCCCTTGTTTCAGGCTTGGCGACATACGCCGGGCGTGATAGATTCTGACACATTCCCGAACGCAACCGGAAGCCACCCATGCCAGCCAAACACGAGGCCCCCTCATCCGCCCTTGCCCGGCAACACGCGCGCGCCGTGCACGACCTGCGCGAGCGCGTGAAGGAGCTGAACTGCCTCTACGGCATCTCGCGCCTGGCGCAAGCCAGGGAGCTGCCCATGGAGGCACTCATCCGCGAGGTGGCCGCGCTGGTGTGCCAGTCCTGGCAATTCCCGGAGATCGCCTGCGCCCGCATCCAGATCGGCGGGCTGGTCTGCCGCACGCCCAACCACGGCCCCTGCGCCGACAGCCAGAAAAGCCCCATCTTCATCCATTCCGAGCACATCGGGGAGATCGAGGTGGGCTACCTGGAGCCGCGCCCGCGCGAGCACGAGGGGCCGTTCCTGCTGGAGGAGCGGCACCTCATCGACGCCGTGGCCGACAAGCTCGCACGCCTGGTGCAGGCCAACCGGGCCGAGGCGCAGATGCGCGTGCTCTCGCGCGAGCTCATCAAGGCCCAGGAGACGGAACGGCTGCGCATCGCCACCGAGCTGCACGACCACCTGGCCCAGGACCTGGCGGCCATCAAGCTGGAGCTGGGCGGCATCGAGGAGCTCTCCCGCGCCGCCAACCCGGCCCTGGCCAGCGGCATCACCAAGCTGACCCGGCAGCTGTCCAAGACCATCACCGGCATCCGCGACCTGGCCTACGACCTGCTGCCCCCCGGCCTGGAGGATCTGGGCCTGGTGACGACGCTGTCGCACTACTGCACGGACTTCGCCAAGCGCAGCGGACTGGCCGTGGACTATTTCGCCGACGGCATGGACGGCGTGCGCCTGGATTTCGAGAGCCAGATCAACCTGTACCGGCTGGTGCAGGAGGCCCTGACCAACGTGCGCAAGCACGCCCAGGCCAACCGGGTCACGGTCAAGCTCATCTGCTCGCACCCCAGCGTCATCCTGCGCATCGAGGACGACGGGCGCGGGGTGGACATCGACAAGCGCATGGACGAGTTCTACCAGGCCAAGCGCCTGGGCATATGGGGCATGCGGGAGCGGGCGCGCCTGCTGGGCGGGCGCATCGCCCTCAAGTCCCGCCCCGGCCGGGGCATGCGCATCCACATCGAGATCCCCATCCGAGGTGTTCATGGCGCCTAGACACAGAATCCTGGTCATCGACGACCACCCCATGGTCCGCGACGGAATCACGTCCATCGTCCGGTCCAGCCCGGGCTACGAGATAGTGGGCGAGGCCGGAACCGGGGCCGAGGGCCTGAGCCTGGCCAGAAGCCTGCAGCCGGACATCGCCATCGTGGACATCTCCCTGCCCGACGGCAACGGCATCGACCTGACCCGGAACATCCTGGACCACGCCCCCGGCTGCCGGGTGCTGGTGCTCAGCATGCACTCCAAGATCGACTTCATCGTCAAGGCCTTCCAGGCCGGGGCCTCGGCCTTCCTGGCCAAGGACTCCAGCCGCGAGCAGCTGCTGCACGCCCTGGAGGCCGCGGTTTCGGGCAGGCAGTACCTCGACGGCTCGCTCTCGCCCCGGGTCATGAGCGAGCTGCTGGCGCGCTCCGGCACGGAGCCGCGCATGGCCGACGCCTCCTACAACTCGCTCACCCGCCGCGAGCAGCAGATCCTGCGCATGCTGGCCGAGGGCATGGCCCCGCCGGACATCGCCGAGCGGCTGTTCATCTCGCGCAAGACGGTGGAGAACCACCGCACCAACCTGCTGAACAAACTGGGCATCAAGAGCCCGGTGGAGCTGGTGCGCTACGCCGCGCGCATGGGCCTCATCGACCTCGACGTCTGAGGCCCGGAGCCGGGCTACCCTTCCGGCGAGCCTGCCTGGCCATTGGCCGGGCCATTGGCCGGGCCACGGTCCGGAACGCGCAACGTCACCGTGGTGCCGCCCTCCTCGCTGGTCTCCATGCCGACGCTGCCGCCCATGGCCCGGGCCATGAGCCTGGCGCTGTAGGTGCCCATGCCCGTGCCGCCCACCTTGCCGAAGGTGGCGTACCTCTCGAAGAACCGGGAGCGCATGTCCTGCGGCACGGCGCGTGGATTCCACACGCTGACCTCGGCCAGGCCGCCCTCCCGCCGGACCTCGACGCGCACCGGATCGTCCGCGCCCCCGGCCTCCAGGGCGTTGGTCAGGATGTTCATCAGCGCGATGTCAAACAGCACCGGGTCGGTGCGCACCACGAAACCGTCCTCGCCCGGCGTCACGCTCACACGACCCCTGGCCACGTTCCGGCACACGGCCAGCAGCTCCACGTTGTGGAGCACGGCCTGCACCGGGCGGCACTCGCCCACGGCGGGCGCGTAGTCGCCGGACTCGATCTTGTGCAGCGCCAGGGTGGCGTTGATGTTCTGCATCATGCGGCTTGCGGTGTGGTGCAGCACCAGCAGGGCGTCGCGGTGCTCCTCGCACAGCCGCGCATCCTCGCTCAGGAGCTTGGGCAGGGTGATGAAGGCCGAGAGCGGGGCCTTCAGGTCATGGCGCATGATCAGCTCGACGTCGGCCCGGATGCGCTCCAGCCGCCGCAGCTCCGTGACGTCGTGGATGGAGGAGGCCACCAGCCGCCTGCCCTCCACCTGGATGGTGCTGGTGTGCACCTCAACGTCGCGCAGCTCGCCGCTGGCCAGCCTGTGCCGGAAGCGGAACAGATTCTTGGCCATGGCCGCGGCCTGGCGCAGTTCCTCCAGCGTCTGCTCCCGGGGCAGGGTGTTGATGTCGGTGACGTGCATGCCCTTGAGCGCCTGGCCGTAGCCGTAGAACTGCACGGCGGCCTCGTTGGCGTCCACGATGCGCCCGTCCTCGGGATCGGCTATCAGGCGCACGGACTCCGCGCTGGAGAAAAAGGCCTTGTAGCGCTCCTTGCTCTCGCGCAGGGCGGCGGTCATGCTCCGGGCCAGCCCTTCGGCCCTGGCGCGGGTGTGCCGCTGCGACAGCAGCACCAGCGCCAGAAGCAGGCTGATGGACAGGCCGCCGGCCAGCACCAGCGTGCCCGCGTGGCGCTCGAAGGCCGTGTCGGCATAGTGCCGGGAGAGGATGCGCAGGGTCCAGGAGCGCCCGAACACTTCAAAGGTCCGCACGCTCTCGACGGTCCCCTCCCCCGGCGCAAGCTCGTCCAGGTTGGCGCTGGCGAAGTACAGGCGGTCCGCGTCGTCCCGCCCGCCGTCGTAGAGCCGGAACCCGGCCGCCTTCGGACTCCGCGCCTCCAGCGAGCGCATGAAGTCCCGCATGCGGAAGGCGCTGGTGACGAAGCCGACCAGGGCCCGGCGCCTCTCCTGCGGCGTAAAGACCGGCGCACCCGGCGCGTACACCGGCAGGCACATGAGAAAGCCGTCCCTTTCCTGGCCGCCCGCGTCCTGGACCAGCCGCAGCTGCCCGGTGATGGTGGTGGCTCCTGTCTCGGCCGCACGCTCCAGGGCCTCCCGGCGCGTCTGCTCCGAGAACAGGTCGAACCCGATGACCCTGCGGTTGGCCTCGTCCATGGGCTCCATGCAGGCAACCGGAGCCGACACGCCCCGGGGCGCAGGCCAGATGGCGGAGTCCGGCCCCCACTTCGCGCGCAGGCGTTCCAGGGCGGCGTGCCGGACATCCGCCGGAACCAGCGGCGCAACGCTGATGCCCAGCACGCCGGGGTATTGCCGCTGCAGGTCCAGGCGCTCCACGTAGGAGCGCCAGAAGGCCCGGTCCAGGTCCGGACTCAGCGTGGCCGTGGCCCGCGCGCCCTTGAGCACCAGTTCGTAGTCCTGCAACCGGTCCTGGATCAGGTGGATGAGCTCCCTGGCCTGGATTTCGTGCATTTCCTGGCCGTGCGCCTCCAGGGCGGACTGGACCGAACGCGCGAGAAGCATGGTGGCAAAGGCGCAAACGGCGAACAGGACGGCGATTGAGGCGTTGGAGAACCAGGCGTGTCCTGAAGCGGGCCTGCGCCCTTCCGGGAACCCGCCGACGTGATCGTTCATGCTCCTCCGACATGCAAAGCCGTGCGCCAGCGTGTTGGCCTTGGCGCAGTAGGGACGCCGAGCGAAGAAAGGGGGGGGAGGTGCGGCGAAGAACTGCGCCGGCTTTGATCGCTCTGCTCACCCTGGGCCGTGGCGCCAGGGCGTGCGGAACATGGAGCAAGAGAGAAAAAGAGTCAATACTGATTTGCTGGTATATTTTTGATTCGTAGCACTGAGCCGCAGCCGCCACCGCGTCCCGGTCCCACTCTTGCTTTTCCCGTTATTTCGGACAATAAGAACATTGAATGGCACTTCACGGCGCAGGCCCGATCCGTCGGCCCGGCCCGCGCCCCTGCCCGCACGCACAACCCGCCGACGGCCCTGCGAGGGAGCCATGAGCGCAAGCGCACACCCCGCCCGCATCCGCGGCGTCAACCTGGGCGGCTGGCTGCTGCTGGAAAAGTGGATGGCCCCCAGCCTGTTCGACGGGCTGGAAGCCACGGACGAGACCACCTGGTGCGCCGAGCTGGGCGACCGCGCCCCGGAGCGCCTGCGCGCCCACTGGAACAGGTTCATCACCCGCGAGGATTTCGCCTGGCTGGCCGAGCGCGGCGTCAACTGCGTGCGCATCCCGGTGGGCCACTGGCTCTTCGGCCCGCCCTACCCCTACCACGAGAAGTACGGCCAGAATCCGCACCCCTTCGTCACCGGCGGGCTGGACGTGCTGGACCGGGCCTTCGGCTGGGCCAATGAGTTCGGGCTGCGCGTGCTGCTGGACCTGCACGCCGCCCCCGGCTGCCAGAACGGCTTCGACAACGGCGGCATCATGAACGTGGTGGAGTGGCACACCAAGGAGGAGTACATCGCGCACTCCGTGGCCACCCTGGGCCGCCTGGCCGAGCGCTACCGCGCCGAGCCCATGCTCTGGGGCATCGAGGTGCTGAACGAACCGCGCTGGGACATCCCCACCGAAATCTTGAAGGACTACACCCTGCGCGGCTACGAGGCCATCCGCGCCCACTGCCCGGCGGACAGCGTGGCCGTGGTGTTCCACGACGGCTTCCGCCCCCACACCGAGTACCTGGGCTTCATGCAGCCCCCCACCCACCACAACGTGGTCTACGACATCCACCGCTACCAGTGCTTCAGCCGCGAGGACCTGGACATGGACATCCACGGCCACCTGCGCAAGTCCGGCGTGGAGTGGGGCCAGGAGGCCCACGAGATCAACACGGAGCTCAAGCTGCCCACCGTGGTGGGCGAGTGGAGCCTGGGGCTGAACCTGGAGGTGGTGTCGCTGTGGGCCGAGGGGCCCTACGACCATGCGCTCACGGGCATGAGCGAGTTCGCCCGCGACCTGGCCTACCGGGCTTACGGAGCAGCCCAGCTGCTCACCTACGAGCGCTACAAGGGCTGGTTCTTCTGGAGCTACCGCACCGAGACCACGCCGGAGTGGTGCTTCCGCGACTGCGTGGAGCGCGGCTGGCTGCCGGACAGGTACTAGGCCCTAGTTCTCGCCGTTTCTCTGGCGGCGGCTGCCGAAGAGCACCCTGGTCTCCGGGCTGCGGCCCAGGGTGAGCTTGCGGTGGTGCAGGTCCTCAAGGCCCGAGTGGAAACTCACGTTGATGAGCGTGGAGCCCGGCAGCTCGCGCTGGAGGATCTCCAGGATGTGGCGCTCGCCCTCGGGATCGAAGGCGTCGGTGGCCTCCTCCAGGAAGATCCACGGCGGACGCTGCAGCAGCACGCGGGCGAAGCCCAGCTGCTGCTGCACCCGCTGGGGCAGGTTCTGCTCCCAGGTGTCGTGCTCGTCCAGCCGGGGGGCCAGGCGCGAGAGCCCCACGGTCTCCAGCGCGCGGCGCACGTCCTCGTCGGGGTAGTCCTGGGGCGCGTGCGGGTAGCAGATGGCCTCGCGCAACGTCACCTCGGGCAGGAAGGGCCGCTGCGACAGCAGCATCATGTCCCCGTTGCCCGGCAGCCGCACCTTGCCCGTGCCCCAGGGCCAGATGCCGCCCATGACCTTGAACAGCGCGCCGGTGACGGCAGGGTCGCCGGTGACGAGCAGCCGCTCGCCGCGCCGGATGTCCAGGTTCAGGCCCTCGGTGAGCACGCGGCCCGTGGACTCGGCTATGCACAGCTCCTCGGCCACCAGCTTGTCGCGGTCCCAGCGCTCCACGCTGATGGTGGGCCCGCAGGGATTCTTGGCGTTCTCGTCGATCTGCTCCATGTCCTCGTACAAGGAGAGCACGCGCTCGGCCGAGGCCCGGCAACGGGCGATCTCGCCGATGCTGTCCACGGGCCAGGAGAGCGAGGCGGTGAGCCGTTCGAAGGCCTGGGCCGCCTGCATCAGCATGCCCAGGGTCATGGCCCCGGCGATGTACTGGGGCGCGGCCACCAGGATGGGCAGCACGGGCAGGATGCCGCCGTACACGGTGCCGAAGGACACCAGCCCCAGAAAGGCCAGGGACTGGGCGTTCCAGTCGCGCACGATGCGCCCGAAGCGCAGCGTGGAGCCGGAGCGCTCCAGGGCGTCGCCGCGCATGATGGCGATGGCCTCGGTGTGCTCGCGCACGCGGGAGAGGCCGAAGCGGAAGGTGGCCTCGGCGGTCTGCAGGCTGTTGGTGGTGCGCACCAGGGGCCGTCCGAAGGCCCAGCCGAAGGCGCTGCCCAGGATGGCGTACAGGAAGGCCAGGGGCACCATGTAGCCGGGGATGTGCACCGTGGTGCCGGGCACGTCCATGGCCCCGGAGACGGACCACAAAATATCGATGAACAGGCCCAGGGTGAGCACGCAGTAGGTCAGGGAATGCCCCAGGCCGATGGCGCTCTCGGTGGCGATGCGGATGTCCTCGGCGATGCGCTGGTCCGGGTTGTCGTGGTCGCCCTGGGCGTAGAGCAGGCGGTAGTGCCGGGCCTCGCCCAGCCAGCTGCCCACCAGCCGCTCGGTCAGCCAGGCCCGCCAGTCGATCTGGATCCAGCGCTTGACCATGAGGTGCGCCGCGGTCACCAGGAGCGAGCAGACCATCATGACCACGAACACGGCCACCTGGATGAGCACCCCGCGCACGGACTTCTGCTCCAGGGCGTCGTAGAGCGCGCCGTGCCAGTAGTTGCCCCACACCGTCAGCGCCACCTGGCCCATGGTCAGGAGCAGCAAGAGCAGCGTGGCCCCGCGCACCTTGGCCTTGCGCTCACAGTTCCAATAGGGTCCGGCCAGCTTCCACACCTGCGACAGGAAGCGCATGCGGGTCATGGCCGGTCGGATCGGTTCCATGCAGGCCTGGGCGCTGTCCGGAGGAGTGTTGGTCGGCTCGGTCATGTTCCTGCATCGGTGGCGTTGAAGGTGCGCGGGCGAACGTGCCGGGTCTTGCAGGAAACCCTATCAGCAAACCGCGCAGAACCTCAAGCAAAAGCTCTGCGGGAGGCCGAGAGGCTAAGCTCCGGGCCGGAAATGCCTGCCCAGGCCCGCGGGCGCGCCGGAGAGCCGCCGCAGCCGCGCGCTGGTCTGCGCCAGGGCCAGCACCCCGATGGTCAGCAGGTAGGGCGCGGCCCGCAGCACCCACACGGGCATCCACTGCGCGCCCTCGGTCTGGAAGCTGAACTGCGCGGCGGTGAGCGCGCCGAACATCAGCCCGCCCGCCAGCGCCCGCAGCGGCCGCCAGGAGGCGAACAGCACCATGGCGATGGCGATCCAGCCCTGGCCCGCGCTCATGCCCTCGCGCCAGCCCGGGGTGTAGGAAAGCGACAGGAACGCCCCGCCCAGGCCGCACAGCGCCCCGCCCAGGCAGGTGCAGCCCATGCGCATGCGGCGCACATGCACCCCGGCGGCATACGCGGCGGAGGCGTTCTCGCCGCAGGCCCGCACCATCAGCCCGGCCCGCGTGGAGCCAAGCCCCCACCACAGCAGCGGGGCCAGCAGCAATGCGAAATAGGTCAAGAGCGGCTGCTGGAACAGCACCGGCCCCAGCACGGGCACATCCGCCAGCACCGGCACGGCCACCACGTCCATGACCAGGCCCGGCGCGCCCAGCAGGTCGCGGCCCAGCACGCCGGTGAGACCAGCGCCCAGCAGCGAGAGCGACAGGCCGGAGAGCACCTGGTCCGCCCCCAGCCACACGGCGAACAGGGCGTGAACCAGCGCCGCCAGCGCCCCGGCCAGGGCCGCCGCGCCCAGCGCCAGCAGCGGGTTGCCCGTGGCCGCCCCGGCGGCGAAGCCGGACAGCGCGCCGAGGAGCAGCATGCCCTCCAGGCCCAGGTTCAGCACGCCGGAACGCTCGGTGATGATTTCGCCGTAGGCCGCCAGCAGCACCGCCGTGGCGGACTTGACGGCCACCTGCCCCAGCAGGGCCAGATTCGCTGCGTCCAGGCTAGGCATGCGTTCCCTCCCGCGCCTCGCCGCGCCTGAGAACGACCCGGTGCCCGGCCAGGAACTCGCCCAGCAGCGCGCCGAAGAGCAGCGCAGCCTCCAGGGCCAGGGTAACGGTGCCGGGCAGGCGCAGGTCGGTCTGGAGCTGGTCCGCCCCCACCAGCAGCGCGCCCAGCAGCAGCGCCGCCAGCGGCGTGCCGAAGGGGTTGAGCCGCGCCAGGAAGGCCACGATGATGCCCGCAAATCCCAGGCCCGAGGACAGGCCGTCCTGGATGCGGTGCTGCACGCCCATGAGCTCCCCGGCCCCGGCCAGCCCGGCCAGCGCGCCGGAGAGGCACAGCGCCGTCACGGTGATGCGCCGGGCATGGAAGCCCGCGTAGGCCGCGGCCTTGGGGCTGGCGCCCAGCACCCGGGCCCGGAAGCCCCAGCGCGTGCGCGAGAGCAGCAGCCACAGGCCCGCGGCCAGCAGCAGCGCCAGCGGCAGGCCCAGGTGCACGCGGGTCTCGAAATAGGTGGGCAGCCAGGCCGCCTCGGGCAGCTCCGCCGTGCCGGGAAAGCCCATGCCCGCCGGATCGCGCCAGGGGCCGTAGTACAGGTGCTCCATGAGCAGCACGGCCACATAGTTCAGCAGCAGGGTCGACAGGATCTCGCTGACGCCCAGCCGGGCCTTGAGCAGGCCGGGAACGAGCGCCCAGGCCGCGCCGCCCAGCGCGCCCAAAGCCAGCGCCAGGGGCACCAGGATGTGCGCGGGCTGGCCAGGGGCCAGAAAGAGCGCCGCCCAGCAGGAGCCCAGCGCCCCGCATACGAACTGGCCCTCTGCCCCCACGTTCCACAGGTTCAGGCGGCAGCACAGGGCCACGGCCAGCCCGGTGAGCGTGAGCGGCGCGGCCTTGACCAGGATCTCGCTGATGGAATAGCCGCTGCCCAGCGCGCCCTCGGCCATGGCGGCCCAGGCGGCCAGCGGATCGGCCCCGGCCCAGGCGAACACGCCGGAACCCAGCAGCGCCGCCGCGCCCAGGGCGCAGGCCAGGGTGAGCAGCGCGCGCGCCCCTCCCCCGCTCTGGCGGGTCTCGACGGACAGATGGGCTAGGCGCATCACGCGGCCTCCCCGGCGGGAGTGTCCACGATGCCCGCCATGAGCCTGCCCACGCGGTCGAAGGCCCCCGGCTCGGCGGCGTCCACAACGTCCAGAATGCGGCCCCGGAACATGACCGCCACGCGCCGGGCCAGCCCAAGGGCCTCCGCCGGGTCGCCGGTGACGAGCACCACGGCGGCGGATTCCGGCCCCTGGGCGGAGCGCGCCAGGGCCGCGCGCACCTCGCTCACGGCCAGCACGTCCAGCCCCTGGGTGGGCTGCTCCACAACGAGCAGCGGCGCGCCCTTGGAGAGCTCGCGGGCCAGGATGAACTTCTGCAGGTTGCCGCCGGAAAGCTCCCGCGCCAGGGCCTCCGGGCCGGTGGCCGTGACGTTCAGGGCCTCGATGGCGGCCTGGGCGGCCCGGGTTCCGGCCCCGCGCCGCAGGAAGGCCCCGCGCCCGCGCGTGGTGGAAAGCAGCAGGTTCTCGGCCAGGGTCATGCCGGGCACGGTGGCGGTGCCGTGCCGGTCCTCGGGCACGTAGGCCACCAGCTCGCGCCCGCTGCGCGGCCCGATGGAGCGGCCCAGCACCTCCACGCCGCCGGAGGCCGGGGGCTCCATGCCGCCCAGCACGGCGGCCAGCTCTTCCTGGCCGTTGCCCGCCACGCCCACCACGGCGAAGATCTCGCCGCGCGCCACCTCGAAAGTCACGTCCGCAAAGCCCGCCGGAGCCTCGCCGCCGGAAAGCCCGCGCACCCGCAGCACCGTCTCGCCCGTCTGGCCGGGAGTCGCCGCCGCAGCCTCGGCGGGCACCTCGCGGCCCACCATGAGCCGCGACAGCCCCGCCATGTCCCAGCCCTCGGGGTTTTCCGGGTCGCGCGGGATGTTGCGGTCCACCATGCGGCCCCGGCGCAGCACGCTCACCTCGTCCGCCGCGCCGGAGATCTCCGGCAGCTTGTGGGTGATGAGCACCACGGCCCGGCCCTCGTCCGCCAGGCGGCGCAGCGTTGCGTACAGCGCGCCGATCTCGGAGGGGGCCAGCACGCTGGTGGGTTCGTCCAGGATGAGGATGCGCGCGTCGCGGGCCAGCAGCTTCAGAATCTCCAGGCGCTGGCGCTCGCCCATGCCCATGTCCGCCACGCGGCGGGCGGGGTCCAGGGCCAGGCCGAAGCGCTGGGCCAGCTCGCGGGCCCTGCTGGCGCTCACCATGCCTCCGCCCATGTCGCCGGCCATGCGCACAAGCGCCAGGGACAGGTTCTCGGCCCCGGAGAGGGCCTCCACCAGGGAGAAGCGCTGGTGCACCATGCCGATGCCCGCGCGCATGGCCGAGGCCGGGCTGCCCAGCTCCAGCGGCGCCCCGGACAGGGCCACGCTCCCGGAATCCGGCGCATGCCAGCCGGAGAGCATGGACATGAGCGTGCTCTTGCCCGCGCCGTTCTCGCCCAGCAGGGCGTGGATGCGCCCGCCGAAGAGGTCCAGGTCCACGCCGTCGTTGGCCAGCACGAAGCCCCCGCCCGGGCTGGGGAAACGCTTGGTCAGCCCCCGGCAGGAGAGCAGCGGAATGTCGGCCTTGGCATGGGTCATGCGCGTCGTCCTTGAAAAAGGGAGGGGACCGGGTCGCCCCGGTCCCCTGAGTCTTGTTGTCGTTCCAGGCCCGGAGCTAGTCCGGCAGCTTGCCGGAAACGCCCTTCACGAACCAGCGCATGGAGAGCAGCTCCTTGTCGCCGGCCTTCTCGCCCTTCTTGATGCGCTCGGTTCCGGCCTGGTCCACGATGGGCCCGGCGAAGCTCATATCCTCGCCCTTGGCCATCTTGGCCTTGAGGGCCAGCACCTTGTCCGCGGCGGCCTTGGGCACCGCCTTGCCGAAGGCGGAGAGGCCCACGCCGCCCGCCTCGAAGCCGGTGAAAATCTCCTCGGGCTTCCAGGTTCCGGCCATGACCTTCTTCAGCACATCGACGTACACCGGGCCCCACTGGAAGGTGGTGGAGGTGATGGCGCAGGCCGCACCGTACTTGGCGGCGTCGGTGCCGTAGCCCACGGCGGGAACGCCCTTGGCGCAGGCCGCGCGGGAGGAGTCGGCGGTGTCGGCCATCTGGCGGATGAGGTCGTGCTTCTTGGCGGCCAGAACCTCGGCCAGGGTGGTCTCGTTCACGGCGTCGCGCCAGGACTTGAGCCACACCACGGTGTTCAGCCTGTCGGCGTCGTACTTGGTCCCCTTTTCATCCAGGCCGCGCTTGAGGCCCAGGGTGAAGGCGTTGATGCCGCGCACCACCTCGGGAATGGGCTGGGTGGCCACGGTGCCCACGTTCTTGTAGCCCATGAGTCCCGCCAGGTATCCGGCCAAGTACTCGCCCTGCTCGATGCGCACCATGTAGGTGCCCATGTTGGGCCGGGTCTTGAAGCCGGAGCAGTGCATGAACTTGGTCTTGGGGAACTCGCCCGCCACCTTAAACATGGGCTCCATGTGCGTGAAGGTGGTGCCGAAGATGATGTCGTAGCCCTGGCGCGCGTAGTTGCGGATGACGCGCTCGGCGTCCGCCGGGGAGATGACGTTCTCGGTGTAGGACACCTCCACCTGGTCGCCCAGTTGCTTCTTCATGTACTCGATGCCCTCGTGGTGGGCGGTGGTCCAGCCCTGGTCGTTGATGCTTTCCAGCAGCACGAAGGCGGCGCGGACCTTTTTGGCGGCGGCGTGGGCGGGCATGGCCCCCACGGCCAGCACGGCCAGCGCCAGCAGCGCGGCGAACAGAGTCTTCAGACGCATGGTGTATCCTCCGGAATCGGATTGGTTGTCGTGACCGGGCGCGAGCGCGCCCCGAAAAATCCCCATAGCCCACCTCCTCCGCCCCGCACAACCCCCCCTTCGGGGTCTCAAGGGAAATCGGAGCGGATCGCCCAGGGGCAGGCGGGTTCCCTACTGCCGCAGGCCGCCCTCGGGCTGGAGCGCCACCACGGCCTCCACGTCCTTGCCCGCGCGCTTCACGGTCAGCTTCACGCTCTCGCCCACCTTGAAGTCGTCCAGGCGGGAGAGCAGCGCGGCCACGCCCTCGACGTTCTTGCCCTCCACGGCGGTGATGATGTCGCCGGGCACGAAGGAGCCGTCCTGGTCGAAGGAGGCGCCCTTGAGGCCCGCGGCCTCGGCCCCGGAGCCGGGGCTGACGCGCAGCACGGCCACGCCCTTCACGCCCAGGTGCGCGGCGATGAGGTCGTTCATGCGCTGGTCCACCTCGATGCCCAGCGAGGGCCGGATGTACCTGCCCTTGGCGATGAGCTGGGGCACCACGCGGTTGACCGTATCCACGGGCACGGCGAAGCCCACTCCCGCGCTGGCCCCGCTGGGGCTGTAGATGGCGGTGTTCACGCCGATGAGCCTGCCCGCGCTGTCCAGCAGGGGGCCGCCGGAATTGCCGGGATTGATGGCCGCGTCGGTCTGGATGAGGTGCTCGATGACCCCGCCGTCCTCGCCCTTGAGCGAGCGGTCCAGGGCCGAGACGATGCCCGTGGTCAGCGTCCAGTCCAGGCCGAAGGGATTGCCGATGGCGAAGACCTTCTGGCCCACCTTGAGGTCCTGGGAGGTGCCCAGGGGCAGCGGCCCCTGCGTTCCCGGCGCGGCGATGCGCAGCACCGCCAGGTCGTGCATGGGGCTTGCCCCCACCAGCGCGGCCGCCTGCTCCTTGCCGTCGGAGAGGCGCACCCGGGCCTCGCTGGCCCCGGCGATGACGTGGAAGTTGGTGACCACGTGGCCCTTGTCGTCCCACAGGAAGCCGGAGCCGGTGCCGCGCGGGATGGTGAAGATGTCGCGGCTGAAGAACTCGCGCACGCGCTGGGTGGTGGTGATGTAGACCACCGAGTCGCGGGAGCGCTCGAAGAGCTCGATGGTGCTCTTCTCGTCGCTGGCCAGGTCGCCGCGCGCGGTGACGGCGCGGGGCTGGGGCCGGGACTCGCCGAAATACTTCTGGTACAGCGGCAGCCCCTGCCACGCGGCCAGGCCAAGCAGAACGAGCACCAGCACCAGCTTGATCCGCCAGCCCAGGCCGGACTTCTTCGTCTTTTCTTCCATCACATCCTCCGGATTCAGCGCTTGGGGCAACCTACCCGCTTCCCGGCCGATTTCAAGCCCTCGGACCGGACTTGCGGCTCTTGACTGGGCCGCGGCGCGGAGTATGAAGTATGGGAGAATCCGGAGGCCCCATGAAGCTGTCCAGGCTCCTCCCTTGGAACTGGTTCGCCAAGCCAGCGCCCAAGCCCGCCGCCAAGCCCTGCGGGCTGGCGGTGCAGCGCGCCCCGGAGGAGGAAGGGGACTGGCCGGACCCGGACTCCCCGGACTGCATCAGCTACGAGCTGGACCGGCTGTTCGACCACGCCTTCAGCGGCTTCGGCTTCAGTGCCCCGCACCTTCAGGCCGCCTGCGGCCGGGCCAGCCCGACCGTGCCGCCCCGCACCCGCATGAGCGGCGGCCCGGAAGGCTACATCCTGGAGGCCGACCTGCCCGGCGTGCGCGAACAGGACATCAGCCTGACCCTGAAGGGCCGCGAGCTGACCGTTCTGGCCCCGCGCCTGGCCGACCGCTCAGACGGCTCCAGCCAGGGGCGTGCCGCCTACCGCGCCACCTTCAGGCTGGAATGCGATACCGACCCGGAAGTCATCCAGGCCAGCTTCCAGGGTTTTCTGCTGATTATTCAGGTGCCTCGGCCGCCTGGAACAAGCTCCTCCCCCCCGGCATGCGAGTGATTGCTTCTTGCAATTTGCGGCCTGATGCCTTACGATGTACGCATACGTATTTCTTTCTACCACTGCGTACAGGAGCATGAATGAGCCTCCCGCCACAGGACGACACTTCACCCCAGGCCACGGGAATCGGCGCGCCCGCGCTGGAGAACAAGCAGCCGGGGCATCGCATCGAACGCCTGCCCGGCTCGCATCTGCGCCTGGTCCTCGGCGCCACGCTGAACCTGCGTCTGCTCTGCGTCAACCAGAAGTACGACGTGAAGGTCGTGGGCATGGAGGAATTCGGCTACATCATCGTGCAGGCCCGGCTGCCGTTGGACGTGGCCTCGCGCCTGGCCCAGAACAACCAGGTGGTGGGCCAGGTCATCGTGGACGGCGTGGCCTACGGCTTCCGCTCCCAGGTCACCAACCGCGTGACACGGCCCGCGCCCCTGCTTTTTTTGTCCTACCCGGACTCGGTTGAGCGCGTCGCGCTCAGGAGCGACGAGCGCGTCCGCGTGAGCCTGCCCGCGCAGATCCACGGCAAGTTCGGCGATCACCAGGTCATGATCGTGGACATGACCAACTCCGGCTGCCGCATCACCGCGCGCGCGGACATGAAGAGCCCCCTGCGCGAGGCCCAGCCCGGCGAGGAGGTCCTTCTGAGCGCCATGCTGGGCATGGGCCAGAAGTTCATGGCCCCGGTGGTGGCCCGCCGGGTGGAGGCCAAGAACGGGCTGGTGTCGCTGGGCTGCCAGTTCCGCGAACTGACGCCCGAGACCTCCCAGGCCGTGGCCGAGTACGTTCGCAGCATCGCCAGCTACATGGCCGCCATGGTTTAGCCGCGCCGCCCCGGCCAGCACGGCGGCAGCTTTTTCCCCGGCCCCTCTCTTGCAATGGGAGGTGCAGGAGGAAAATCATGCTGCGCGTCAACCCCAAGATACTCTCCGACCTCGGCCTGACCAACCCGCTTTTGGGCGAAAGCTCCGACTCCACCCAGACCACGGGCGAGGTGTTCACCAAGCTCGGGGCCAAGAAGGTCATGAAGGACGACGACGCCAATGGCGACGGCGTGCTCAGCCGAGACGAGGTGAAGATCTCGGATGCGGCCTACGCCAAGCTCGACGCCGACGGCGACGGCAAGGTCACCGAGGACGAGCTGACCGACGCCCTGGCCGGTCGCGGCAGCTCCATCGCGGCCTACTACCTCAAATACCGCAAGGCTGCCAAAACCAACGACATGCTGGAGAGCGTGCTCACCGGCGAATCCAGCAGTTCCAGCAGCCCCGGCTACGTGGAGGCCGCGGCCAAGAAGTACATCGCGGGCAAGGACAAGGACAAGAACGGCACCCTGGAGCAGGGCGAAGTGAACCTGTCCGCCACCACCTTCGCCAAGCTCGACACCAACGGCGACGGCAAGATCAGCCTGACCGAGATGAAGGCCGCGCTCAAGGGCCAGGACGCCCGGCTGGCGGCCTATTTCAAGAATGCTTCATCTTCCAGCGAATCCACTGACTTGACTTCTTCGCTGCTTGGGACCATTTAGAAACCCGAGGGGGCCAGTCGGGATGACCCGGCGGCTTGGCGGGGGGAAATGGCCGAAGCAAGTATCCTGATCTACGGCAAGGGCGGTTGCCCGCACACCAGACGCGCGCTGGAGGCCATGCCCGGCGCGCTGTTTGTGGATGTGCTGCACGACGCCGAGGCCCTGAACGAGATGCTCCGGCTCACCGGGGGCATCCGCAGGGTGCCCGTGGTGGTACGCCCGGCGGAAGACGGCCCCACCGTGGAGATCGGCTACCGCAGGGGTGCCTGACTGCTCTAGCCCGCCGGACCGTGCGCCCGGAAACACCTCTCCCTCCTTGCCTCGCCCCGGCCTTTGAAGCATACTGCGCACACATTCCGGCCCGGAGGCCCCCACGTGCGCACCCACGCCTCACCACTCCCGCCCACGCTCCTCGTGCTCTGTCTCGTATTCCTGCTCAGCGCCTGCGCCGCGCCCGCGCTCAGGAAGGACGTGCTGCGCCCGGCCCAGGCCGGTGAGGTGGCCCGGCTCACCCGGCTTGCGGTGAAGCCCTTCGAGGGCGACCACGACGGACGGGTGCGCGCCGCCGTGGAAAGCGCGCTGTCCTCCATCCAGGTGAACGGGCGGCCCTACTTCACGCTCATCGGCGAGGGCGCGCCCCCGGCCCAGAGCCTGGGCACCCCGCTGCAGTGGAGCAAGGCTGGCGGCAAGAAGACCGGCCCGCGCTACGGCAGCGAGGGCCTGGTGCAGGGCAGCGTGGGCGCCCACGGCTGGCGCGACGACTCCTACATCGAGCAGCGCCGCGAGTGCCTGGTCGAGGACGCCAAGGGCCGCTGCCAGTTCTGGGGCAACCGCAACCTGCGCTGCACCAAGCGCCGCGCCACCTTCGCCTTCACACCGCGCATCACCGCCCGCGACACCGGCGAGGTGCTCATGAGCCAGGAATTCTCCCAGACCGAGGAAAGCTCCGGCTGCCCGGACCAGAACGGCCCCATCCCGGGCCAGACGCTGCTCTCCCGCGCCGAGGACAAGGTCATGGAGCGCTTCCGCAAGCATGTGGCCCCGCACGTGGACACGCTGGCCATTCCGCTCGTCATCGAGGACAACAGCGCCATGGACCCCGCCATCAAACTCACGCTGGAGAAGGGCCTGGACCTGGCCAAGGATGGCCACCCGGGCGAGGCCTGCCGCCACTTCCGGGCCGCCGCGGCGCGCCACCAGGCAGGCTACGCCACGGCCTACCTGCAGGGGGCCTGCGCGGAATTCGAGGGCGACCTGGACGAGGCCGAGGGCTTCTACCGCCAGGCGCAGTCGCGCGCGGGCGGGCCGCTGGATGTGGCGGGCGCGGGCCTTGCGCGCGTCAATCAGGCCAGGGCCGACCGCGACAAGCTGGACAATCAGCTGCGCTAGGAATCGCGGCCTTTGCGCGCCGTACGTCACCGGCCCTTGGGCCTGGACACGAACCATCCGTTCGGGCTAACAATTCCATTGAGACACGCAGGTCTGCCGTGCAGGCCGCCCCCCCAGCGTCGCCCAAAGGTGCTGTCGCGCAACGCTGACAGTGCGCCGGGATGTAGCATGCGCTTTCAGGAACTTCTCTTCGGCACGGCCAGCTTCCCGCCCGGCGGCGAATACCGGCAATTTCAGCACCGCTTCGGCCTCGTGCTCATTCTCGTCAGCGTCCTGGTGACGGCGGCGTTCATTCTTGCGGCGTCCAGCGGCCACGCCGTGCTCCACCAGGCCTACCTCCGGGGCGGCCTTGCCTACTGCGCGCTGAACGCCGTGGCTTTCGTCCTGCTGCGGGCCAATCCGGACAGGCTGCGGAGCATCGCCGTGGTCTGCATCGCCTCGTCGTTCCTGCTCGAATCCATCGCGTTTCTGCACAACATCGAAGACGAAATGCGTGTCATCTGGTTCGCGCTGTCCATCCCGGCGGTCTACCTGCTGCTCGGTATTCCCCACGGAGTCGTCATCACCGTCGTCTCCATGGCCTTCATCGCCTTTGCCAACCAGCAGCTCCCGGTCCCCTATTCGCCCAGCGCGGTCATCACCATCATCGTCGCCATTCTCTACATAAGCGTCGCCTTCTGGGCCTTTACGGCCAAGTTCATCTCCTTCCACCATGACCTGGTGCAGGCGAACCGGAAGCTGGCGGAACTGGCCGCCACGGACCCGCTGACCACGCTCCACAACGCCCGAGCCTACTACGCCATGTGCGACCAGGTGCTGCAGCAGGCCCAGCGAACGGGCGATCCCTACGCCATGATCTTCGTCGACCTCGACCACTTCAAGCGGATCAACGACGTGCACGGGCACGAAGCCGGAGACACCGTGCTGCGCGAGGTGGCGCAGTGCCTGCGTCGCACCGCCCGCGGCAGCGACATCGTGGGCAGGATCGGCGGGGAGGAATTTTCCATCATGCTGCCCGGCACGGACCAGGCCGGGGCATTGCGCCTTGCGGAGAAGATCCGGGAAGAGATCGAGACCCTGTGGCCGGACATCGGCGGCGCCAGGCTCCCCATAACCGCAAGCCTGGGGGTGGCAGCGTCCAGGCCGGAGTACGAGACCGTCACCCACGTGCAGCGCAGGGCCGACGAGGCCATGTACATGGCCAAGCGCGGGGGCCGCAACCGGGTGACGTGCCTGGACGGGATGGAATGCCGGGAGCAGGAGCCGGGCGGCCAGCTGCGCTAGAGCGCCAGCCGGTAGAACACGCTGTCCACGGCCATCACCGGGAAGGCCGGGGGCAGGTCGCCCTTCTCGATGCGCGCGAACCCGTGCTTCTCGTAGAAGCGGTGCGCGGCCAAAAAGCGCGTGGTGGTGCCCAGGAAGATTTCGGCCACGCCGGAACTGCGCGCATGCTCCAGCAGCGTGGAAAGCAGCGCCTTGGCAACGCCTTTTTCTGCCCCGCGCCAGTCCGCGTCCACGAACATCTTGCGCAGCGCGGCCTGGGAATTGCCGATGTCCAGAAGCGCGATGCAGCCCACGACGGTTCTCTCGAACCCGGCGGCCTCGGCCACCCAGAACTCGCCGGCTCCAGGTCTATAAAACCCGTCGATGTCCATGAGGTCGGGCTGGTCCTGCGGGGTGATGGACAGGCCGAACTCCCCGCGCTGGATGCCGGAGATGAGCGCCACCACGCCCTGCTGGTCGGCCTTCGACCAGGGCCGGATGCAGAAGGGCTGCGCGGACATGGAGTCCTACTCCAGCCCGGCCATCATGGAGCCGATGCGCTCCACCATGACCTTGTCCGAGGCCGGGAACAGGCCCATGAAGCGGCCCCGGTACATCACCGCGATGCGGTCGGCCAGCTGCTGGGCCTCGGCCAAATCGCCGGTGACCAGCAGCACCCCGGCCATGGAGCGGGCGTCCAAGAGCCTGCGCCACACGGCCTCGGTGGCGGCCACGTCCAGGCCCTGGGTGGGCTGCTCGGCCACCATCAGGCGCGGCTCGCGGAACAGCTCGCGGCCCAGCACGAACTTCTGCAGGTTGCCGCCGGAGAGCTGCCAGGCCTGGGCGTCCACGTTGCCGGGCTGCACGTTGTGGTCGCGCACGATGGCCTCGGCGGTGCCGCGGGCCTGCTCGCGCATCAGCCACGGCCCGCGCGAAAAGCCCCGGCGGGTGGTGAGCAGAAGATTGTCGGTGAGGTTCATGGTGCGGCAGGTGGCCAGGCCCTGGCGATCCTCGGGGATGTAGGCCAGGGCGTTCTTCCAGCCCGGCCAGGCGTAGAACTTCTCCCAGCTCTCGCCCATGATGCGCACCTCGCCGGCCTCGGGCCGCCTGAGGCCGCAGATCACCTCGACCAGCTGCTGCTGGCCGTTTCCGGCCACGCCCACCACGGCCAGCACCTCGCCGCGCCGCAGCTCGAAATTCAGGCCGTCCAGGCCTTCTCCGGAGAGCCCGCGCACGCTGAGCACCACCTTGCCCGGGGCCACGCTCTCGCGCTCCACGTCCAGCAGCACGTCGCGGCCCACCATGCGCCGGGCCAGGTCCGCCGGGGAGGCCACCTCGCTGGCCAGGAACTCGCCCTCGATGCGCCCCTTGCGCAGGATGGCGATCTCGTCGGCCACGCTGAGCACTTCCTCCAGCTTGTGGGAGATGAACACGATGGCCTTGCCCTGGGCGCTCATGCTGCGCAGGGCCTCGAACAGGGCCTCGGTCTCGCCGGGTGTCAAGACGGCGGTGGGCTCGTCGAAGATGAGCACGCGGCTCTTGCGGTGCAGCAGCTTCAGGATCTCCACACGCTGGCGCTCGCCCATGGACAGGTCGCCCACGCGCGCGGCGGGGTCGATCTGCAGGCCGAAGCGCCCGGCCAGCTCCCCGACGGTGGCGCGCATGGCCGCCGGATTCAGGATGGTCCCGCCCTCCTGGCCCAGCAGCACGTTCTCGGCCACGGTCATGTTGTCCACCAGCATGAAGTGCTGGTAGACCATGCCGATGCCCTCGGCGATGGCCTGGCGCGAGGAGGACAGGCGCACGGCGCGCCCGTCGATCTCGATGTGGCCGCCGTCGGGCTCGAAGCGCCCGGCCAGCATGGCCATGAGCGTGCTCTTGCCCGCGCCGTTCTCGCCCAGCAGGGCCTTGATGCGCCCGGGCCTGATGTCCAGGGTGATGCGGTCGTTGGCCACGACCTGATGGAAGCGCTTGGTCAGCCCCACTATCCTGACCAGGGGTCGGACAAGGGGCCGCGCTCCGGAAATATTCTGTTCAGCAGCGGAACCCACGCCCTAGCCCTCCGGCTCGATGTTCACGCCCAGGGCCGCGGGCGCTCCGGAGTGCCTGGCCCGCGCCGCCGAGAGCACCAGCACCAGCACGGTGAGGGCATAGGGCAGCATGAGCAGCAGCGACGAGGGCACGTTGGTGCCCGTGGCCTGCAGCCGCAGCTGGAAGGCCATGACCCCGCCGAACAGGTAGGCCCCCAGCACCGCCCGGCCCGGACGCCAGAAGGCGAAGATCACCAGCGCCACGGCCACCCAGCCGCGCCCGGCGGAGAGGCCGGTGGTCCACAAATGGGTGTAGGCCAGGGAAAGGTACGCCCCGCCCAGGCCGCACAGGAAGCCCCCGGCCATGACGCCGATGGCCCGCAGCCGGAGCGGCCTGCGCCCGGCGGCGGCCACGGCGGCGGGCATTTCGCCCACGGCGCGGATGCCCAGGCCCAGGCGCGTGCGCCACAGGAAGAACCAGAAGCCCACCGGGGCCAGATAGGACAGGTACACCAGCAGGTCCTGGCGGAACAGGATGGGGCCGAGGACCGGAATCTGCGACAGCACTGGCAGCACCAGCGGCTGGAAGCCCTCGGTGGCCTGGCCGATGTAGGGCGTGCCCAGGTAGTTGGACAGCCCCACGCCGAAGATGGTCAGCGCCAGGCCGGAAACCACCTGGTTGCCCAGGAACACCTGGCAGACCACGCCGTGCAGCCCGGCCAGGAGCGCCCCGGCCAGCCCGCCCGCCAGCAGGCCCAGCCACGCGCTGCCGGTGGTGAAGCAGGCGATGAAGGCGGCAAACGCCGACAGCGACATGATGCCCTCCACGCCCAGGTTCAGCACCCCGGCCTTCTCAGTGAGCATCTCGCCCAGCGTGGCGAAGAGGATGGGCGTTCCGGCCTGCACCGTGGCGGCCAGGAGCGCGATGATGAGTTCCGGGCTCATTTTCCGGCCTCCGGGGCGGACCCTGCGGAAGAGTCTGGCGCGGTCTCGGGCAGCGGCCGCTTCAGGCGCACGCTCCAGGTGAGGAAGAACTGCCCGGCGATGACGCACAGCAGGATGGAGCCCTCCATGATCTGGCCGAAGGCCGCGGGAATCTGGAGCTCCAGCTGCATGACCTCCACGCCCACGCGCAGCGCGGCCAGCAGGTAGGCCGCCAGGGCGATGGGCAGGGGCCGCAGGCCCGCCAGCCAGGCCACCACGATGGCCGTGTAGCCGTAGCCCACCATGATGGTGGGCTGCAGGCGCCCCAGGGTGGAGGAGGCCTCGATGCTGCCCGCGATGCCCGACAGCCCGCCGCCCACGGCCATGACGAAGAGCACCAGCAGGCCGTAGGGCAGGCGCGCGTACCGGGCCACGCGCTCGCCGTCGCCGCAGGCGGCCAGCTCAAAGCCCAGCCGCGTGCGCGCAAGGAACAGCCAGTAGGCCAGGCCCGCCACCGGGCAGGCCAGCAGGCCCCAGTGCAGCTTGCCCAGCACGCCCGGCGCGATGCGGGCGATGAGCGCGCCGGAGGCGAACTCGGAGGTCATGGGGAAGCCGAAGCTGGCCGGGTCCTTCCAGATGCCGAAGACCAGGAACTCCAGCACCAGGATGCCGATGTAGTTGAGCATGAGCGAGGAGATGATCTCGCTGACGCCGAGCCTCAGGCGCAGCACGGCGGGAATGAGCCCCCAGGCCCCGCCCAGGATGAAGGCGCAGGCGAGCATCAGCGGCATGAGCACGATGCCCGGAAGGCCGGGGAAGGTCAGCGCGGCCCAGGTGGCGCCCACGGCGCCCAGGGCGAACTGGCCCTCGGCCCCGATGTTCCAGATCTGCATCCGGAAGGACAGCGCCACGCCAAGCGAGCACAGGAAAATCGGGATGGCCTTCACCAGGCCATCCAGCAGGGAATAGGACTGTCCGAACGCGCCCTTGAACAGAATCGCCAGGCCGCCCAGGGCGGGCTTGCCCGAGGCCGCGAGCATGAGCGCGCAGATCCCCAGGGCAAGGGCCAGGGCGCCCAGGTACACGACCAGGGCGCCCCATCCCAACGATTGCGGACGTTTCTGTACGGACAGCATGATTCGGCTTACGGTGCGGCGCGGTCCTACTGGACGCTGCCCACCACGCCTTCGACGAACCAGGTCATGCTGAGCAGTTCCTTGTCCTCGGCCTTCACGCCAGCGGCGATCTTGACCTGGCCGGCCTGGTCCTTGATGGGGCCGACGAAGACCTTGTCCTCACCCTTCTTGAACAGCTCCTTCTGGGCGTTGACCTTGTCCTGCACGGCCTTGGGAACCATGGGGCCGAAGGGGGCGATGTCCACCACGCCCTTGTCCATGCCCCACCAGATGGCGCGGTTGCCGGTCCACTTGCCTTCCTTCACTTCCTTCACGATGGCCTCGTACATGGGGGCCCAGTTCCACACCGCGGCGGTGAGGTGGGCCTTGGGGGCGAAGGTGCTCATGTCGGAGTTGTAGCCGATGGAGTACTTGCCGCGCTGCTGGGCGGCCTCCTGGGGTCCGGGGCTGTCCTGGTGCTGCGCGATGACGTCGGCGTTGACGTCGAGCAGGCTGATGGCGGCGTCCTTCTCCAGGGCGGGATCGAACCAGGTCTTGGTCCACACCACGCGCACCTGGGCCTTGGGGTTCACGCTCTTCACACCCAGGGTGAAGGCGTTGATGCCGCGGATGACCTCGGGGATGGGGAAGGCGGCCACGTAGCCGATGATGTTCGACTTGGTCATGGAGCCGGCCACCATGCCGGTGAGATACCGGGCCTGGTAGATGCGGCCGAAGTAGTTGGAGACGTTCTCCCCGGCCTTGAAGCCGGAGCAGTGCATGAACTTCAGCTTGGGGAAGTCCTTGGCCACCTTCATGGTCGGGTCCATGAACCCGAAGCTGGTGGTGAAGATCAGGTCATGGCCGCTGCGGGCCATGTTCTCGATGACGCGCTCGCTGTCGGCGCCTTCCTTCACGGCCTCGACGTAGGAGGTCTTCACGCCCTCGATCTTCTCGATGGCCTTGCGGCCCTGGTCGTGGGCCCAGGAGTAGCCCGCGTCGCCCACCGGCGAGGTGTAGACGAAGCCGACCTTCAGCTCGCCGGCCTTGGGGGCGTCGGCGGCCGGTGCGGCGGCCTTCTCGGGGGCCTTTTCGCAGCCCGCCAGGGCCAGCGCGAAGGTCAGGGCCAGGGCGCCCAGGGCGCGCATCCACTTTTTCATGATCTCCTCCCTTTGGTTCATTGATGCCCGCGGACCAGCCGGGGCGTTGCCGGATTGCACCGCCGGGGCCAACCCGGCAACCATTGCGAACACAAGCGGCCCGGCGTCTTGCGGGCCTGGAAAACTAGTCCACGCTCTTGGCGATGGGCGGAACGAACTGCGTGCCGGAGTCCCAGGGGAACAGAATCCAGGTGTCCTGGCTCACCTCGGTGACGAAGGTGTCCACCAGCGGGCGTCCCTCGGGCTTGGCGTACACCGTGGCGAAATGCGCCCTGGGCAGCATCTCGCGCACGATGCGCGCGGTGCGCCCGGTGTCCACCAGGTCGTCCACCAAAAGCCAGCCCTCGCCGTCGCCCTGCGGGCGCTCCTTGAGCATGCTGGACTCGCCCCGGTTCTGCCAGTCGTAGGTGGACACGCAGATGGTGTCGATGAGCCGGATGTCCAGCTCTCGGGCCAGGATGGCCGCGGGCACCAGCCCGCCTCGGGTGATGGCGTAGATGCCCTTCCAGGGGCCGCGCTCCATGAGCCGCCAGGAAAGCGCCCGGCAGTCGCGCTGGAGCTGCTCCCAGGTCACGGGATAGACTTTGTCGTAGGGGGTGTTCGTGCTCAAGAAAGTGCCCTCGCTGCAAAGGAAGGCGGCATACTAGCCGAGAGGCCCGCCGGGAGCAAGCCCCGAGTGGCCCTGGGGCAAAATCCGCTGAACATTGCTACCCGACTGAAAACATGGGATTTCATGCCTCATCCCCCAGGAGATGCCGCGCGGCCAGCGCCGCGCCGTGCACGCCCGCGTCCTGGTCGGCCATGTGCGCCACCGGCAGGGCGGCGAGCAGCGCGGCATGCCCTCGCGAGCTCCTGAGCTCCTCCAGGAAGGCCGGGTGGTCCACCAGCGCGGGGTTGCGCCCGGCCACCCCGCCGGAGACGAACAGCCCCCCGCGAGAGAGCACGGCCAGGGCGTAGTTGCGCGCGGCCCGGCCATAGAACCGGGCGAACCATTCCGTCACCTGCGGATACTCGCCCAGCCGGGCGGCGGCCCGCGGGGGCGTGACGGATTCGCCGGTGAGGTATTCGAAAAGGTGGGCCAGGCCGGACCCGGTGACCACGCTGTCGCCCACGCAGTAGGGCGCACCGGTGCGCCGCCGCAGGAACTCGCCGAACTCGGCCTCCTGGGGTCCCACGAAGGGAAAGGCGGCGTGCCCGGCCTCGGAGGGCAGGGTCAAGAATCCGCCCTGCTCCAGCCTGACCAGGGCGCAGTGGCCCAGCCCCGTGCCCGCGCCGATGACCGCCACCACCCCGGCGGGATCGGGAACCCCGGCCTGGAGGATGCGCGCGTTCCTGCCCGCCTCGCTGCGGCAGGCCCAGGCCTGGGCGGCGAAGTCGTTGATCAAGAGCGCGCGGGTGAGCCCCCTGCGCCTCGCCTCGGCCAGGTCGATGTCCCAGGGGATGTTGGGCGGCTTGCAGTAGGCACCGTCGATGACCGCGCCGGGCACGGCCAGCACGCAGGCGTCGCAGGCGCGCGGGCCGAAGGCCGGGGCCGGTGAAGTGGACGCGAACAGCCCCTCCAAGAGCGCGGCGAAGCTGTCGAAGGCGCGCGTTTCCAGCCGGATGATCTCGACCAGGCGCAGGTTTCCGCCCTCCTGATCCGCCTCGAAAAAGCCGAAGCGGCAGGTGGTGCCGCCCATGTCCGCCGCCAGAATCCGCCGCATGCATCCCCCTGGTGAAAGCGCTGCCTCCTCCTTCATAGCGCACCCGGCCAAAAAAACAAACGGGGAAGGCCGAAGCCTCCCCCGTCGGAAATCGCGATTTCGCGGAATCTACATGGCCCGGGCCGAGGGCGCGAAGCGCAGCGCGCCAGCGGGCACCTCCATGGGCTGGGGCATGGGCACGGCGTCGTTGAACACCGGCTCCTGCCTGGGCTGGCTCTCGGCCATGCTCTCGGCGGCGGCGCGCTCGTTGGCCGCGCGCTGGCGGGTGATGTACTTCTTGGTGATGGCCTTCAAGAGCTCGGCCTTGCCCGCGCGCTCCGAGGGCGACAGGAAGCTGGTCAGCTTCTTCTCCAGGCGGTGCGAGTTCTGCTCCTTGCTGATGGCGATGATGCCTTCCATGATGAGCTTCTGGTTCAGCATCTCGGCCCCGGTGTGGAAGTTGATGCTCTCCGCGATGGGGGCCAGGATGAGATTGCTGATGACCACGCCGTAGAGGGTGGAGATGAAGGCCACGGGAATGCTGTGCACCATGGCCTGGGTGTCGTTGATGCCCGACAAGAGGCCGATGAGGCCGATGACGCTGCCCGCCACGCCGAACGCCGGGGCGGCCTTGGCCATGGTCTGGAACACGCGCTCGCTCTGCTGCCTGCGCTCCAGGAAGAAATTCATCTCGGTGTTCAGGAACTCGCGGATGTCGCGCTCCTTGTAGTTGTCCACCAGGAAGGCCACGGCGCCGCGCAGGAACTCGTTCTTGATCTTGCCGCGCACGGCTTCCAGCGAGAGCATGCCCTCCACGCGGGACTTCACCGACAGTTCCAGCAGCACGCGCACGATGTCGTCCGGGGTGGGCTGGCGCTCGGTGTACACGCTGCGGGCCACGGTGAACGCGGTCCGGATGCGCGCGAACGGGTAGCTCATGAACATGGAGGCGAACAGGCCCGCCACCACGATGAGGAACGCCGCCAGGTTCCAGTACACGGCAAGGCCGCCGCTCATCCAGAATCCGCCCACGAAGATGGCGCTGCACAGCAGCACGCCCAGCATGTTCTTCTTGCTCATGTCGCTTTCCTCCAATGGCCCCGTGGGGCTAGATGTCGGTCAGAACCAGCACTTCCACGCGCCGGTTGCGCTTCTGCGCGTCCGGGTCGCTGGCCGGGGTCTCCGGCTGGAAGGCACCCCGCCCCGTGACCATGAAGCGCCTGGCGTCCAGGCCCGCGGTGCGGATGAAATATTCGGCCACGTTGGCCGCGCGCCGGGCGGACAGGCCCAGGCTCTCCTCCGGGGTCTTGGCCTCGCCCTCGTCGGCGTGGCCGATGACCAGCACCGCGCCGCTGCTGACGCGCAGGATCTCGGCGATCTGGCCCAGGTAGTCGGCGCTGGAGGTCACCAGGCGGTCGCCGCCGGGGCTGAAGAACAGGTCGCCGCGCAGGAACACGCGCACCTGCCGGTCGGTCTCGCGCACAACCTGGATGCCCAGGTTGTCGGACTGGTAGTAGGTCTCGCGGGTGGCGGCGTCGCGCGCCTGGGTGAAGGTGGCCTTGCCGCCCTTCACCGGGTCGTTCAACTGCCCCAGGAAGGCCTGCATGGGGTCCGTGGGGGCCTTGGTCTCCGCCACCTTGGGCTGGGACGGGGCCTGGGGCTCCTTGCGCGTGGCCTGGTACACGAACAGCACGGCGAAGACGATGAACATGATCATCATCAGGTCGGACCAGGGCACGCTCCACTCGGCGAAGTTGCCCCCCGCCGCCACCGCGCGCGGGCCGTCGTGGCCATGTTTCCGAAAACCGTGCCGCATGCCGCACCTCTCCTGCTTCCGCCTCCCAGACGCTCCGGGGGCCTCGGCGGTTGCCAAGCAAATACCCTGCCAACACTCCAACAGACTAATTTTACGAGATATTCAAAAGAAGCCTCGCCCCTGCAAGCGCCCCGGCGGCAAAATTCCGTCGCTCCCGGCGCGCCAGGGCGTTGACTTGCGACCCGGTTCGGGCCAGAAACCGACGCATGACGCTCATACCCGACACTTCCGCCACCGGAGCCTACCGCTCCCTGGCTCCCATCGTGCTGGCCTCCGGCTCGCCGCGCAGGCGCGAGCTGCTCACCGCCCTGGGCCTCGAATTCGAGGTCTGCCCCAGCAACGCCCCCGAGCCGCCCCCGGCCCCGGGCGAGCGCCCCGAGGACTACGCCCGGCGCATGGCCCGGGTGAAGACCATGGAGGTGGCCGTGCTGTACCCGGAAAGCGTGGTGCTGGGCGCGGACACCATCGTGGTGCGCGCCGACGTGAGCGGGCCGGAAGCGGTGCTGGGCAAGCCTGCCGATGATGCGGACGCCCTGGCCATGCTCGCCTCGCTTTCCGGCAAGGAGCACATGGTGGTGACGGGCTGCTGCCTGGCCCTGCCGGGCAAGAGCATCCCCGTGGTGCAGGCCGTGAGCACGCGGGTGCGCATGCGCCAGAGCAGCGAGGGGGAGCTGTCCGCCTACATCGCCACCGGCGAGCCCCACGACAAGGCCGGGGCCTACGCCATCCAGGGCCTGGGCGCGTTCCTGGTGGAGTCGGTGCAGGGCTCCTACACCAACGTCGTCGGCCTGCCCGTGTCCGAGGTGGTGGAACTGCTGCTGGCCGCCGGGGTCATCGCCGCAAGATAGCCGGAGGGCCCCATGACGCAGGACGATTTCGCCGCGCGCGCGGCCAAGTGGGACCAGCAGCCGGAGCGCCTGGCAACGGCCAGGGCCTTCCTGGAGGCCTCTGCCAAACTTGCGGGCAAGCGCCTGGAAGGCCGCGTGCTGGACTTCGGCGCGGGCACCGGGCTCATCGGCCTGCCGCTGGCGGCCAGGGCCCGCCGCGTGGACTTCGTGGACACCTCCGAGGGCATGCTGGAGGTGCTGCGCGGCAAGATCGCGGCCCAGGGCCTGGCCAACACCGCCACGCACCTGGGCGAGCTGGGCGAGTTGGACGAGCTTTCACTGCCTCAGGGCGGCTTCGACGCCATCCTGACCAACAACGCCCTGCACCACGTGGCGGACATCCCACCCCTGCTGGCGCGCCTGGCCGCGCTGCTGGCCCCTGGCGGCGCGCTGCTCGTCGGCGACGTGGCCGAGGAGGACGGCAGCTTCCACGCCCCGAACCTCGTGCCGCACAACGGCTTCCGGCCTGCAGCCGTGGAAGCCATGCTGGAGGCGGAGGGCCTGCGCGTTGCGGCCACCGTGCAGCACCACACCATCCGCAAGCCCTGCCACGACGGCGTGACCCGCGATTTTCCGCAGTTCCTCATCCTGGCCGAGAAGCCCTAGGCGCGAGGAGGCAGCCCATGACCGGCGAACATCACGTCACCCCGGGCTCCCCTTCCCCCTCCGGCCTGGACGCCCTGGCCCTCTCCATCGCCACCCTGGGCCCCGTGGGCCGCATGCCGAAAGCGCCCGGCACCTGGGGCTCGGCGGCGGCGCTCGTGGTGTCGCCCTGGCTGTTCCAGCCCCTGCCGCTGGCCGCCCGCTGCGCGGCGCTGGTCGGCGTGCTGGCCGTGGGCACCTGGGCGGCCGGGCGCGCGGGCAGGGTCCTGGGCAAGGAGGACCCCGGCTGCGTGGTGGTGGACGAGCTGCTGGGCCAGTGGACGGCCTTCGCGCCGTTCCATCTGGGCAGCTTCACCAGCTCCACGCCCTGGGAGCTGCTGGCGCTGTTCGGCCTGTTCCGCGTGTTCGACATCCTCAAGCCCTGGCCCATCCGCTGGGCCGACAGCAAGGTCCGCGGCGGCTTTGGCGTCATGCTCGACGACCTGCTGGCCGGGCTCATGGCCGCGGCCCTCTACGCCCTCGTCCGTCCTTTCGTATAAGGCTCTCGCCTGGGCCCTTCGTCTCGCCCCTTTCCGCGACGCAAAAAAAGACCGCCGAAGCTTCTGGCTCCGGCGGTCTTTGCTTGTTCAGGCGTGCGGACTAGTTGGTGATCTTGAACTCGTCGCGGCGGTTCTTGCTCCAGGCGGCCTCGCCCTTGCCGGGCTCGAGCGGGCGCTCCTTGCCGTAGCTGACGAGGGTCATGCGCTCGCCGGAGATGCCCAGCTGGGACAGGAACTCGCTGGCGGCCTTGGCGCGGCGCTCGCCCAGGGCGAGGTTGTACTCGCTGGTGCCGCGCTCGTCGCAGTGGCCTTCGATGACGATGTTGAACAGGGAGTACTTCTTCAGGCTGTCGGCCTTGGCGGTGAGCACGTCGCGGCTCTCCGGGGTCAGCTCGAAGGAGTCGAAGGCGAAGAAAATCATGTTGCCGACTTCGCGCTGGGCCTGCTCACGCTGGGCAGCGCGCATCTCGGCCTCGGTCAGGCTGCGGTCGGTGGGCTGGGGAGCGGGCTTGCTCTGCCAGTCGGTGTCCTTGTCGTTGATCTCCACCTTGGTGGCGCCCGGAGGCATGGAGTCGGCCTGCTTCTTGGCGCAACCGGCGCCGAGCATGGCGACCATCATCAGAACGAGCATGAGTCCGAAAATTTTCCTGGCTTTCATGAGTCCTCCTTGGTTTCTGCGGCTTGGTGTCGGCAGCGAGTCGTTTGCGGGTTGCCGACACCACATATCGGTTGAAAAAGACGGAAGGAATACCCTTGGTTTTCCTCTCAGGCGAACATCTTCCTCCCGTTGGGCACGAAATGCAAGTGGCAAATATCGCTACCGCCCGGATTATTCCAGCGGGGCCGCGGGTCCCCAGGAGGGGGCCATGGCGTCGCCGGGTCCGGTGGGGATGAGCTTGGCCGGATCGCCGTTGCGCGTGGTGACGTAGATCTTGTAGCCCCCGGCCCGGCTGGAAGAGAAGGACACGAAGTAGCCGTCCGGGTCGAAGGAGGGGTCCTCGTCGTTGCCGGGGCCGAAGCTGATCTGGCGCTCCTGGCCCATCTGCAGGTCGCGCATGAAGATGCGGTGGCCGTCGGGCGTCAGCCGGGCGAACACGAGGTAGCGCCCGTCGGGGCTGAGCGAGGGCTTGGTGTTGTAGCTGCCCTCGTAGGTCACGCGCTCCACGCTTCCGGCGTCGCGGTTCAAGAGGAAGATCTGCGGCCCGCCCAGGCGGCCGGAGGTGAAGGCCATCTTGCGGCCGGAGAGGTCGAAGCTGGGCGAGACGTTGATGGCCCAGCTGGGGGCCAGCGGCCCGCCGCTCACCTGGTAGTCCTTGTCCAGCATGTAGATGTCCGGGTTGCCGCCCAGCGACAGGGCCACGGCGATGCGGCCGTCCGGGGTGTAGGTGGGGCTTATCACCACGTCGCCCTTGAAGCGGCGCAGGCGGGTGGCCCCGGTCCTGCGGTCCCAGATGCCCAGGCGGTGGCCCTTGTCGGAAATGTTGGTGAAGGCCACCATGCGCCCGTCCTTGGACCAGGAGGGGCTGACGTTGTAGCCGCCCTCGCGGGTCATCTGGAACTGGTCGCGCCCAAGCGCGCTGGAGACGAACAGCTCCTTGCCGCCGTCCACCTTGCGCGAGTAGGCGATGGCCGAGTCGAAGAACCCGCTCTTGCCGGTGAGCACGCGCATGAGCTGGGCGCAGAAGCGGTCGGCCACGCGGGCCACGCTGGCCTGGTCCACCTGGCTGTAGGACTTGCCCAGCAGCAGCTTGCGCGAGTAGGTCTCGTACACCCGGGCCTCGATGTCCTGGCCGCTGCCGACCACGGTCATGACCAGGTCGATGCGCGCCAGCTGCAGGGGCTTGAAGTCGATGTCGTCGGCCTTCACGCCCTTGCTCGGGTCGCCGCCCAGGATCTCGTTCAGGAAGGCCAGGCGCAGAAACGGCAGGTAGCCGATGTCGCCCTGCACGTACTCGCTGAAGTTGCGCGAGACGTTGGAGGCGGGCGCGCCGCCAGCGCCCCGGGGGGGCAGGGCCAGGATGTTCACGCGGCTCTGGCCGGGTCCGAAGATGTCCACGGAGAGCGGGTCCGCCGCGCGGGCGACGTCCACGGCCAAGAGCGTGAGCAGGCAGGTCAGAATCCAGGTCTTGAGTTTCATGCGTGGTCAGGCTCCCGGATGGTTACTTCCGCAGGTCCTGCAGGTTGAAGGTGATGCGCAGCGTGTCCACGTTCTTGGTGGGCGGCGGCGGCAGCTTCTCGGTCTGGGCCACGGCGCGCATGGCCGAATCGTCGAAATCGGGCTTGCCCGAGGGCGTGAGCACCCGCGAGGAGGAGATGCCACCCCGGGGGTCGATCTTGATCTCCAACACCACGGCCACGTTCTTGTCCTGGGCGAAGGTGGGGTAGCGCCAGTTCTTCTTGATGGCCTGCTCCACGATGGCGCCGTACACGCTCATCAGCCCCGAGCCGGTGCCGCCCGCGCCCGTGCCCTTGCCGCCGCCCGCGCCGCCCGGCCCCGTGCCCCCGGCGGTGAAGATGTTGCCGCCCGCGCCCTTGCGCAGCTCGGCCAGCGCGCTGGCCACGGCGTCCTTCTTCCCGTCCTTCTTGGCATCGGGCTTGGGCTTGCCCTTGTCCGAGGCGGCCACGTCCTTCTTCACGTCCTGGAGGGCCTCCTTGAGCAGGTCCTCCTTGGACTTCTTCGCTTCCTTCTCGGGCTCGGGCTTCTTCTCCGGCTCCTTCTTCTTCTCGGGCTCCGGCTTCTTCTTCTCGTCGACCTTCTTCTCGCTGATGGCCTTGGCGTCGTCCTTCACCGGCTGGGGCTTGGGCTTCTCGGCCTTCAGGTCGATGGGCTTGCTGGCGGCCTGCTCGGCCTGGGCGGCGGCGGCGGAATCCTCCTGGGCCTCCTGCGGCGGCGGCGCGCCGGCGGCCTCGCCCATCTCGCCCGCGGCGGGATCCTCGGACTGGTTCAGCGACACCAGGTTCACGGTGTACATGGGCTTGTCCATGTCCACCTTGAGGCGGTCGCCCACGCCCACGATGGCCAGCGCAAAGAGCGCCGCGTGGAGCGACAGCGAAAGAAAGAAGCTGGTGGCCTGCCGTGTGTCGCGAACCAAATCCGTCCCCTGCCCTACTGCTTGGCCTGGCCCGCCGCGGCCTTGGCCTTGTCCTCATCCGAGCTCTCGGCCACGATGCCGAGCTTCTCGATGCCCACGCTCTTGATCTCGCCCATGACCTTGACCACCACGCCGTAGGGCACTTCCTTGTCCGCGCGCAGGTACAGCTGCTTGTTCTGGGCCACCACCAGGTTCTGGAGGTGGCTCTGCAGGTCCTCGAAGGCCACGGCGTACTCGTCCAGGAACAGCGCCCCGTCCTTCTGGACGGACAGCACCAGGTGGTCGCTGCCCGCGGGCAGCGTGCGCACGCTGCGCGTCTTGGGCAGGTCCACGTCCACGCCCTGGGTCAGCATGGGCGCGGTGACCATGAAGATGATGAGCAACACCAGCATCACGTCCACGAAGGGCGTGACGTTGATTTCGGCCATGTAGCGGCCCTTGCCGCCCACGCTCGCGCCCACGTCCGCGCCCCCCTACTTCTTCACGCCCGAGGCGGACGAGCCAGTGACCCAGGACACCTCGCGCTCCACGCGGTTGAGGAACGCGCCCGCGAAGTTCACCATCTCGGCCTCCACCTCGCCCAGCTGGGCGAGCAGGGAGTTGTAGGCGATGGTGGCGGGGATGGCCACCACCAGGCCGATGGCCGTGGTGACCAGCGCCTCGGAGATGCCGGGGGCCACCGTGGCCAGCGCGGCGGACTGGGACAGGCCGATGGAGTGGAAGGCGTGCATGATGCCCCAGACCGTGCCGAACAGCCCGATGAAGGGCGAGGCGTTGGCGCAGGTGGCCAGGAAGGACAGCGAGGCCGACAGGCTCTTCATCTCCTCGCTGATGCCCTGGCGCAGCACGCGCCGGAGCGTGTCCTTGACCAGCATGCGCTTGCGGTCGCGCTCGATGTCGGCGCGCTCCAGCTTGCGGAACTCGCTCACGGCCAGCACGCCCACGCGGGAGAGCGGTGAGTCGGCGTCGCGGCCCACGGCCTGCAGGGCCTCGGTGAGGTCCTCGGCGTCGTTGAACAGGGTGTAGCCGCTGGCCACCTGTTTGCGGGCGCGGCGGTACAGGATGGCCTTGTGGATGATGATGGTCCAGCTCCACAGGCTCATGAGCACCAGGAACACCAGCACGATCTGCACGCCGAGGGTGGCGCCCAGCATCATGCCCAGGAATCCGGTTTCAGGAATCATCGTAAACGCTCCTCCTTGCGAATCGGGGCGGAAATATGGTGTTGCCGCGCCTTACCGGATCATCCGGCAGCGCTGCACGATCTCCCAGGCGTTGGCCTCGGTCTGGCGATATTCCTCTGCGGTCAGGCCCGCGCCCAGGGCCACCTTGCGGCGCATCTCCTCGCCCATGAGGTCGCCCGGGGCGTGGGCGTCGTTGTCGATGACCAGGCGCGCCCCGTGCTTGCGGGCCAGCGCCGCCACGTGCCCGTTGGCGTAGCTGTGGCCGCGCCGGGTGGTGATCTCCAGGGCCACGCCGCGCTCGGCGGCCAGCTTCACTTCCACTTCGGTGATGAGCCCCGGGTGCGCCAGCACGTCCACCCCGGCCTCGATGGCCGCGAGGTTGGTGCCCTGCTCCACCGGCTCGACGACGGTCTCGCCGTGCGCCACCACGATCTGGGCCCCGGCCTCGCGCGCGGCGCGGGCGAACTCGCCCATGAGCGCGGGCGGCACGTGGGTCAGCTCCACCCCGGCCAGCACCTCCATGTCGTAGAAGTGCGCGAAATCAAGCGTCAGCCTGCGCACGTTCTCAAGGATCAGCCGGATGTTGGAGATGTCGGCGTGGTCGGTGATGGCCATGGCCTTGTAGCCGGCCACCTTGGCCCTGCGGATGAGCTCGGAGGGGATGAGCTCGCCGTCGCTGAAGGTCGTGTGCATGTGCAGGTCGATCATGGCCGCCTCACATCTTGTATTTGGTGTCGTCAGCGGAGAGGTTTTCCAGCTCTTCCGACCATTTGTCGTCATCAACGGACACGCCGCGCTCCGGCGTGCCGAACTCCTCGCGCGCGCCATCCAGGGTGCGGGTTCCGGCCTCAAGCAGCACCTGGTCGGCCACGCGGATGGGCACGCCCACGCGCACGGCCAGGGCGATGGCGTCGGAGGGGCGGCAGTCGATGCGGCGGATGATGTCGCCCACGGCCACCACGATCTCGGCGTAGAAGGTGCCCTCGCGCAGTGCCACCACCTCCACCGAGGCCAGCACCCCGCCCAGCTCGCGCACCACGCGCGCCAGCAGGTCGTGGGTCATGGGCCGGGGGGTCTCCACGTTGTTCAGCGCCAGCGAGATGGCCATGGCCTCCACCGGGCCGATCCAAATGGGAAGCGCCAGATCCCGCGACTCCTCCTTGAGGAGGATCACCGGGGTCTGGGCCTTCTCGTCCACGGCCAGGCCGAAGACCTTCATTTCTACCACGGCAGGCCCACCCTTTCCCCCAGCAGGGAGTGGTTCTTGGCCTCGGCCACGCGCACCCGCACCATCTTGCCGGCGAGCACTACATCCAGCGGGGTCCCGTCCATGCGCACGTTCACCACGCGCCCGCCCCCGTCGCGACCGCGCCAGAAGGCCCCGCTCCCGTCCTGCTTGCGGCTCTCGGCCTCAAGCAGCACCTCGGACTCGGTTCCCTCCAGCCTCTTTAGACTTTCTTTAGTAATCCCATTTTGCAGAGACTGCAAGCGCAGCAGCCGCTCCTGCGCAACGTCCTCCGGAACCTTGGGATTCATGCGCACCGCGGCCACTCCGGGCCTGTCGGAATAGCGGAAGGAGAAGCTGGATTCGAAGCCCACGCGCTCCATCATGTCCAGGGTCTGCAGGAAATCCTCCTCGCCCTCGCCGGGGAAGCCCACGATGAGGTCGGTGGTCAGCGCCATGTCCGGCCGGGCCGCCCGCAGGGCCTCGACGATGGCCAGGTAGCGCGCGCGGTCGTACTTGCGGCCCATGCGCCGCAGCACCTCGTCGCTGCCGGCCTGCAGCGGCAGGTGCAGCGCGGGGCAGAGGTTCTCAAGCTCGCCGAAGGCCCGGATGACCTCGGGGTCGATGTCCTTGGGGTGCGAGGTGGTGAAGCGCAGCCGCAGCAGCCCCGGAATGGCCGCCACGCGGCGCAGCAGTTCGGCGAAGCCCACGCCCCCGGTGGACGAGCCGCCCGCATCCAGCCCGTAGCTGTTCACGTTCTGGCCCAGCAGCGTGATCTCGCGCGCGCCAAGCTCCACGCGCTGGCGGCATTCCTCCAGCACGGCCTCGGGCGAGCGCGACTTCTGGCGGCCCCGGGTGTAGGGCACGATGCAGTAGGCGCAGAAATTGTCGCAGCCCTGCATGATGTTCACAAAAGCTTGCGCGGGACCGGCCTCCGGCTCGCCCTCGTCGGCGTCGAAGGCCGGGGCGACTTTATCCGGCATGGGCCCAAGCAGCGTGGGCCGCTCCTGGTAGGTCTTGTCGAAGGACAGCAGGCTGATGCGCCCGCCCGGCTCGTCGAACAGGCGGTCCAGGGCGTCCGGCGCGCCCGCGATGCCGTCGGAGCCGAACACCAGGCGCACGAAGGGAAAGCGCGGGAAGAAGCCTTCGCCGATCTGCTGGGCCACGCAGCCGCCCACGGCGGCCATGAGGCCGGGCTTCTTGCGGCCATGCGCCGCCAGCCTGCCCAACTCGCTGTAGACCTTCTGCTCGGGCTTGTCGCGCACGCTGCAGGTGTTCACCACGAACAGCCAGGCGTCCGCCTCCGCCACCTGCCGCCAGCCCCGGCTCACCAGGGCGCGCGCCAGCCAGTCGGAATCGCCCACGTTCATCTGGCAGCCGAAGGTCACTATGTGAAACGTCTTTTCCAAGTTCGGCTCCGGGATCGGCTCCGGGATCAGCTCAGGTAATGCGGGGCGCGTGCCCCTTGCGGAAGCGGCAATAGTCCGCTTGGGGCCGGAGGTCAACGCCCGGCTGGTGACGAATCCCCGCCCGGCCGCCAAAAGGGCAGGAACATGGGCACGCGGCGGGTGTAGGCCTGCCAGCGCCCGCCAAGAGCCCAGGCCATGCGCCGCTCCTCCAGCATCGAGCCCACGAGGATGTACAGGATGCCGAAGGCGGCGAAGGAAAACCCGCCCAGAGTCATCACCGGCTGGCAGGCCAGGATGAGGATGCCGCCCAGGTGCATGGGGTGGCGCACAAAGCCGTAGGCCCCGCTGTCGCGGAAGCTCTTGTCCGGGTCCGGCTGCTCCGGAATGCGCCGCGAGAGCAGTTGCCCCAGCTGGCGCAGGCCCAGGAAGGCCATGCCGTCGATGGTGAAGGCCGCCCAGGCCAGCAGCCCGGCCCCGGCCACCTGGAGCGCGCGCAGGCCCCAGGACAGCGCGCCCTCCACGGCCCAGAGCGTTTGCGGCAGGTCCGGCTCCTTGGCCATGACCAGCCAGAAGGTCCAGAGGCTGACCACGGTGTAGCCCAGCGCATAGAGCGGGAAGCGCACCGGGCCGAGCACCAGCTCGAAGGCCGCCTTGACCCGGCGCGAGGCGAGCACGCTGTGCAGCACGCCCCAGCCCGTCCACAGGCCGAAGCTGTAGGCCGCGTCGGCAATGGCTTCAGGAGGTAGACCCACCGCCCCTCCTCCATGCGTCAAGAAATTCCAGGACCCTGGCGGCGTTCTCCTCCACCGGGCGCAGGGCGTCCAGCACGCACTCGGCCTGGGGGTCCTCCTCGTAGGGCACGTCCACGCCCACCACCTGGCCCAGGCCCGGCACAGGAATCCCGGTGCGCCTGCGCATCAGCGCCTTCTGGTACATGCCGGGCATGACGTAGCCCCTGGTTTTGCCGTGGTGCGCGGCCTGCTCCGAGCGCACGGCCTCCCGCCGCATGGCCTCGGCCAGGGGGCAGCGCACGAACACCTCGGCCATGTTCGGGATGACCTCGCGCGCGGCCCTGCGCCAGGCCAGCCGGTGGGCCGTGGCGTCGATGACCACCCCCCGGCCCTGGCGCACCAGTTCGGCGGCCTCCCCGGCGATGCGGGCGTAGGCCTCCTCGCGCTCCTCCGGGGTGTAGGCGGGCTTGGGAAAATAGGCCTTGCGGCGCTCGTCCATGACCAGCATGTCCGCGCTCTGGCCGCGGGCCAGCAGGGCCAGGTGCGCGGCGCGGGCGATGGTGCTCTTGCCGCTGCCGGGCAGGCCGGTGAACCACAGCGCCCAGCCGGGGAGGGAATCCGCGGGCTCCATGGCCTACTCCAGCAGGCGGTTCACGTGCCGCCAGTCGAACACGGGCTCCTCCAGCACGCGGGTAAGAAAGCGCGCCAGCGCCCGGCGCACGCCCTCGGGGTGGTTGGGGTACCATTCCGGCGAGGCGATGACCAGGGCGCGGAACACCAGGAACGGGGCCATGACCTCCAGGCACTCGCCGTCGCCGGTCGCGCCCAGGTACTCGTCGAAGAACACCCGCCACAGGCCCTCGAAATGGCCCGTCAGCTTGGCCTCGTCGGGGTTGGCCAGCAGGCCGAAGAGCAGGTAGTTGGCCGCCAGGGTGGCCACGTCCCCGGCGGGCTCGCCCCACTCGCCCCGGCTGCGGTCCAGCACGCGGAACTCCCCGCGCCCGTCCACCAGGATGTTCCAGGGGTGGAAGTCGCCGTGCACGGCGGCCAGCCGGTGGGCGAACCCGCGCAGCTTCCAGCGCCAGTCCACCAGCCGCCTCTCCAGGGCCTGGAACGCCTCGTCGGACAGGAAGGGGCTGGGGTGCGGGTAGGCCTCGTCGACGAGGCCCATGATGCACTCGCTCGATCCCAGCAGGTTGCGCACGTGGCGGTAGTAGAGGTCGCGGTCGTCCTTCCTGGTGGCGTGGATCTCGGCCAGCCAGCGGGCCAGGGCGCGGGTCTGGTCCACGTCCCGGGGCTGCATGGCCCCGCTCCGGATGCGCTCCAGGTCCAGGAAGTAGTCGTAGCCCTCGAGCTTCTCGTTGAGGATGAAGAATTCCTTGGGCGCGGCCACGGGCACCAGCCGGTCCCGGCCGTCCACGTAGCCCAGGCCCAGCGGCCGCACGTGGCGCGGCAGCCGGGCGCTGGTCTCGTACTGGAACATGAGGATGGCGGCGCGGTCCCAGTAGAACTGGTGGCCGTACTTGTCGCCCTTCATCACGGAGAGCACGCCCTCGCGCGGCTGGCCGTCCACGGTGAAGCGCACCAAGAGCGGCTTGCCGTAGCCGAAGCGCTTGATGCCCTGCTTGTCCAGGGTGCCGATGGCCCCCATGTCCACCAGTTCGGCCCCCGGGCCATAGGCCGCGCGCAGGTAGTCCCGCACGCTCTCGGGCGTCAGCGTTATCATCGCGCCCTCCCTCTGGCCCGGCAAACCCGCCGCTGGCGGCCTGGGCCCGCTACAGGGTTTTCCCGAAGGTCTTCTCCATGCGCGCGGAAAGCTCCGCCAGGGTGAAATGGTGCTCCTGGGTGCCCTTCTTCTCCACGCAGAAGGCCGCCGCCGCCGCGCCGACCATGGCCGCGTCGGCCAGGCTCCAGCCCAGGCCCAGGCCCTTCAGCAGGCCCGCGCGGTAGGAGTCGCCCGCGCCGGTGGGATCCACGGCCTTGTCCACCTTCACGGCCCCGACCTTCGCCTCGTTGCCGCCCTCGGCGATGAGGCTGCCCTGCTCGCCCAGGGTGGTCACCAGCGCGCCGGTCTTGTTCAACAGCTCGGCGCGGGTCATGCCCGTGGCCTTCATCACCATCTCCAGCTCGTAGTCGTTGGTGCACAGGGCGTAGGAGCCGTCGATGGCGGCCTTCATCTGCTCGCCGGTGAGCGCGGTGATCTGCTGGCCCGGATCGAAGATGTAGGGGATGTTCGCCTTCTTGAAGTACTCCGGCAGCTCGATCATGTCGCCCACGTTGCCCGGGGAGATGATGGCCATGACCTTGCCGTCGTGCTTCTCGGGGAATGTGTAGCCGCAGCGCTCGCGCATGGCGCCGGGGTTGAAGCCGGTGATCTGGTTGTCGGTCTGGTCGGTGGTGATGTAGGCCCCGGCGGTGAACTGGTCCTCCACGGTGCGGATGCCCGCGCGGGAAAGGCCCAGGCCGTCCAGGCGCTGGCCGTAGGCCGCGAAGTCCTTGCCCACGCAGCCCAGGATGAGCGGCTTTTCGCCCATGAGCGCCAGGTTGTAGGCGATGTTTCCGGCGGTGCCGCCGAAGTACTCGCACAGGCCGTCCACCAGGAAGCACACGTTCAGGATGTGGATCTTGTCCGGCAGGATGTGGTCGGCGAACTTGCCGGGAAAGTTCATGATGCGGTCAAGCGCCAGGGAGCCGGAAACGTAGACGTGCATGAAAGTCCTCCAGGGGCGCCGGTGGCCCGGCGGGAATTATCGGCGCGAGGGGACGCTAGCGCGTCTCGTCCTCGATCCATTGCAAAAACGCGGGGTTGCCGCTCTCGATGGGCAGGCTGACCACGCAGGGGCAGTCGTAGCTGTGGGCGTCGGTAAGGGCCTGGATGAGCACTTCCTCCAGGGCCTCGGTGGTCTTGAGGATGAGCACCACTTCCTCGGCGCTCTCCATTTTGCCCTGCCACCAGTACAGCGAGCGCATGCCCGGCAGGATGTTGGCGCAGGCGGCCAGCCGCCGCTCCACGGCCAGGCGCGCCAGGGACTGGGCCTCGTCCAGGCCCGGCGCGGTGACGTAGACCAACCGGCAGGCCATGGCCGTGCCTACTTGCCGCACAGGGTCTTGGCCCCGGGCTTGGCGGTGGCCAGGTACTCGGCCACGCTGGCGGCCTCGTCGCCGGTCAGCTTGGCGCCGTTGGAGACCATGCGCCTCACGGTCTGCTGCCAGACCTCCGGGCTGCGGTTGCCCAGCTTCTCGCAGATGCGGGCGGTGCCGTGGCAGGGGGCGCAGCGCTCCGCGGTGAGCTTGGCCGCGCTGGCCTGGGCGTGCACCAGGGAGGCGATCATGAGCACCATGTAGAGGCCGATCACGATCAAAATGAGCTTTTTCAAGAGGTTCCTCGCTGCCGGTGGGGGATGCCGCCCGGCGCGCTGATGCGCCCCGGGCACGTTTTTGAACCACACTTCCGCGCCCCTTGCAACCCGAAAAGCGCGCAAAGTCTAGAAACGCAGGACCGGCTTGCCTCCGCAGGCCCGGAATGCTACCTGGAGCCCTGTCCGCAACACCGCAAGGAGAGTCCATGCCGCCCAAACCCGGCACCAGGAAACAGGCCCAGGAGATCTTCGCCCTGCTGGCGGCGCGCTACCCCGCGCCCGCCCCGGCGCTGGACTACACCAGCCCCTGGGAGCTGCTGGTGGCCACGGTGCTGGCCGCCCAGTGCACCGACGCCCGCGTGAACCAGGTGACGCCCGTGCTCTTTGCCCGCTGGCCCGCCATCGCCGACCTGGCGGCGGCTGACGTGGCGGACATCGAGGCGGTGGTGCATTCCACCGGCTTCTTCCGCAACAAGGCCAAGAACCTCAAGGCCGCGGCGGCGCGCGTCATGGAGGTGTACGGCGGTTCGGTTCCGCGCACCATGGCCGACCTGACCACCCTGCCCGGCGTGGCCCGCAAGACCGCCAACATCGTGCTGGGAAGCGCCTTCGGCATCAACGAGGGCATCGCCGTGGACACCCACGTCACGCGCATCGCCCTGCGCCTGGGCCTGACGAAAAGCACCGACCCCAAGGTCATCGAACGCGACATGATGCCGCTGTTCGAGCGCTCCCAGTGGGCGGACATCAACCATTTCCTGGTATACTTCGGACGCGAGGTGTGCGACGCCCGCAAGCCCAAGTGCACCACCTGCGAACTGGCGCACCTCTGCCCCAGAAAAGGACTCAAATGACCAGACCGGCCCCTCAGGACATCGGAAAGTTCACCATCCAGGCCACCGACGGCCAGGCCCGCCGGGCCAGCCTCGTCACCAAGCACGGCGTCGTCGAGCCGCCCATCTTCATGCCCGTGGGCACCCAGGGCAGCGTGAAGGCCCTGGCCCCCCACGACCTCACCGACGCGGGCGCGCAGATCATCCTGGGCAACACCTACCACCTGTACCTGCGCCCCGGCGACGAACTGCTGGCCCGCAAGGGCGGCCTGCACCGCTTCGCCGCCTGGGACAGGCCCATCCTGACGGACAGCGGCGGGTTCCAGGTCTTCAGCCTCAAGGAGATCCGCAAGATCACCGAGCAGGGCGTGGAGTTCCGCTCGCACCTGGACGGCGGCAAGCACTTCTTCTCGCCGGAAAAGGTCATGAGCATCCAGCAGAACATCGGCTCGGACATCATGATGGTGCTGGACGAGTGCGTGGCCTACGGCCAGGACTACGACTACACGGCCAAGTCCCTGGAGCTGACCACGCGCTGGGCCAGGCGCTGCCGCGAGGCGCACCCCAAGGGGACGGGCGGCCAGCTGCTGTTCGGCATCGTACAGGGCGGGTTCTTCAAGGACCTGCGCGAGCGTAGCCTGGAGCAGCTCTCACAGATCGACTTCGACGGCATGGCCATCGGCGGGCTCTCCGTGGGCGAGAGCATCCCGGAGATGTACGACATGCTGAACCACATCGCGCCCATGCTGCCGGTGGACAAGCCGCGCTACCTCATGGGCGTGGGCACCCCGCTGGACATCCTGGAGGGCATCGGCGCGGGGGTGGACATGTTCGACTGCGTGCTGCCCACGCGCAATGCCAGAAACGGCACGCTCTACACCAGCCAGGGCAAGGTGAACATCCGCCGGGCCGAGTACCGCGAGGATGACAGCCCCCTGGACCCCGAGTGCACCTGCTACACCTGCCGCACCTTCAGCAAGGCCTACCTGCGCCACCTGTACGTGGCCCAGGAGCTGCTCTCCTACCGGCTCAACTCCCTGCACAACATAACCTTCTTCCTCACGCTGGCGCGCAAGGCCCGCGAGGCCATCGAGCAGGGCCGGTTCCAGGCCCTGAAGGCCCACTACCAGGAGGTGTTCGCGCCCGCAAAGCCCGCGCCGAAAGGAAAGGCCAAGTGAAGCGCCTGTTCGGCCTGCTGCTCCAGCTCGTGGGCGCGCTGACGCTCCTGGGCCTGCTGGTCGGCGGCGGCCTGGTGCTCAGCGCCGGGCTGTGGCTGCGCATGGACGACCAGCCCAGGCCGGGCGCGGCCATCGTGGTGCTGGCGGGAGACATCCGCCGGGCCATCCACGCGGCGGACCTGTACCACCAGGGCCTTGCGCCGGTGATCTACATCAGCAGGCCGCGCCACGAGCCGCCCCAGGCGCTGGAGGAACTGGGCTGGGTGTTCCCGCTGCAGGAGGACCAGATGCGGCTGGTGCTGGCGCGCAAGGGCGTGCCGGACGAGGCCGTGCGCGTGTACGGCCAGGACCTGATGAGCACCGTGCAGGAGGGCGAGGCCCTGCGCGCGGAGCTGTCCGCCAGCGGCGCCGGCCCCGGGCCGCTCCTGGTCGTCACCTCGCCCTACCACTGCCGCAGGGCGAGGCTCATCCTCTCGGGCATCATCCGAGACCGCGAGCTCATCATGAGCGCCACGCCCTACGAGCGCTTCGACGTGAAGTGGTGGGACCACCAGGGCTCGGCCAACGCCGTGGTCAGCGAGGTGGCCAAGTTCCTGTTCTATGCGCTGGGCACGCCGTTCCGGTCGGTTCCGGCGGCGGCCAACTAGCGGCGGGCTATTTCCGGCAGTCCGCGCACAGACCATACAGGTCCATGCGGTGCCGGGAGAGGGTGAACCCGTACTTCTCGGCCAGCTCTTCCTGGCGCTTCTCGATGACCGGGTCCATGATCTCGATGTTGCGGCCGCAGCCCTCGCAGATGAGGTGGTCGTGGTGCTCCGCGCCCAGGCTGGGCTCGTAGCGCGCGATGCCGTCGAAGTTCACCACCTCGGCCAGGCCGCAGCCGGAGAGCAGCTTGAGCGTGCGGTACACCGTGGCCTGCCCGATGGAGGCGTCGCTGCGCTTCACCTTGTCGTAGAGTTCCTCGGAGGAGACGTGGCCGGGCTCGGCCATGAAGATATCGAGGATGAGCCTGCGCTGCGGGGTGATCTTGAGCCGGTTTTCGGCCAGGTAGCGGGTGAAGACCTCGCTGGGGGAAAGCTTGGCGGGTTCTGCTGCGCTCATGCGTACTTCCGTAGGGCATGCTCCGGACCGTGTCAATGCGCTGCCACGACGCAAGCGGGTGCGATGGGGCCTCCCGGCCATTGACAGACCACCCCTGGTGGGGTGTATTGGGCGGGCGTGCCGCACCGCGGGCGCAAAACGCCAACAACAAAGGTTCAGCAGGCCGTCATGATAGAACTTTCCCTCTGGGTACTGGGCGCGGTGGTGTGCATCGGCCTGATTGCGGCCCGGCTGGCCCGCAGGCCCAGGAAGCAGAACTACATGGATCTGCTGGATTTCGACTTCGACAAGAGCAAGTCCTACGAGAAGGACGGGCGCAAGTACCCGTTCTCCTACTGATTTCCCGCCCCGGCAAGCCGCATCCGCCGCTCCTCGATCCTGACCCGCTCCACCTCGTCCCCGGCGAACTGGGCCAGGGTGCGGTTGGCCGCGCTCTCGCTGGCGGCGCGGGCCAGTTCCGCAAGCAGCCCCTCGGCCCGCTCGGCGGCGTCCAGCACCTCGGCGCAGGCCTCTGAGTTTCCGCAAACCAGCACCGCCCCGGCCACCTCGGCCATGCGGATGGTGCCCGGATCCACGGCCAGGGCATAGCCCTGCTCATCTTCCCCGAGGTTCAACGGAACGGCCAGCCCGGCGGCGCAGAGGGCCTCCAGGGCGTCGCCCAGGCTCTCCTCGGGCAGGCGCAGGGCCACGGCCATCTGGCCCAGGGTGTGGGGCTGCGCCCCGGCCAGGAAGCGCGCGGCCATGTGGGTCATGGCCAGCACGGCCACCTTCTGGCGCGAGCGGGGACTCAGGCCGTCCGCCAGGCCCCGGCGCACGTGGCTGTCCAGGTGCTGCCAGGCGTAGGCGATCTCCGCCCCCAGCAGCACCAGCATCCAGCTGATGTACAGCCAGACCAGGAACAGCGGCAGCTGCGCGAAGCTGCCGTAAATGGCGTTGTACTTGGTGAAGCCGATCTGCCAGTTGATGTAGGCCCACTGGGCGGTCTGCCACAGGGTTCCGGCAATGACCCCGCCCGCGGCGGCGGCCTTCAGGCGCACGCGCGTGTTGGGGATGAAGGCGTAGGCGAAGGTGAACCCCAGCCACACCAGCGCCAGCGACAGGCTTTTCAGCAGCAGTTTCTCCAGCGGGTCGTAGGCCGGGTTCTTGAAGAAGAACTGCACCACCTCGAGCTTCTGCACCGCCACGGTGAAGCTGGCGGCCACCAGCACGATGATGGGGCAGATGACGATGATGGAGAAGAAGTCGGTGAACTTGCGCCAGCTGGTGCGGCCCTTCTTCACGGCCCAGATGGTGTTGAAGGCGCGCTCCACGTTGCCCACGGTGGTGAACACGGTGACCAAGAGCGTGGCCACGCCGATCCAGCCCAGGGTCTTCACGTTGGTGTTGGCGATATACTGGAGGATGCGGTCCACCACCTCGGCGCGACCGGCGGCCACGCCCATGAGGAAGTCGCGGAAAAACTCGGCGTTCTGCAGGCCGAAACCCTTGGAAATGGAGAAGGCCACGGCCAGGAAGGGCACGATGGACAGGATGGTGATGAAGGTCAGCGCCGAGGCGCGGATGATGCAGTGGTCGGCGACGAAGCCGGAGAACACCATGTACACCAGCCGCGAGGCGGCCACGGCGCGCCTGCGCCACAGCCCCAGGCCGTCCAGGTCCTTGGTCCACACGTCGCGGCTGAAGTGCCGGATGATGCGCTGGCCCGTCTCTTTCATCGCGCCCTTGGCCATGTGCCCCCTCCCCTGTCCCTAGAACAGAAGATCCTTGAAGAACTTGATGGGCTTGAAGGGCAGGCCCAGCAGTTCCTTGATGGTGTTGTTGATGAGCCCGCCGGTGGAGATGTCCACCTCGGGGTCGCGCAGCCTGCCGTGCACGCGTATGGGCACGTCGGGCAGGCCGGTCATGCTGGCGGTTATGCTCATGGAAATGGACTCGTCGTAGAGCGAGAAGGAGCCCTTGCCCACGGCCTGCACCGTGGGGGCGTCCATGCGGAAATCGTCGGTCTGGAACACGCCCCGGCGCGCGCGGAAGCGCGCCTCGGCCATGCGGAAGGGCGTGCCCGGCTTGGCCCCCTGGGCGGACTCGGCCTGCTGGCCGCCCCCGCCGCCCCCACCGCTTTGTCCCGTGGCCGAGGGCGGCCTGCGCTGGGCCCCGGGAGCCGGGGCGTGGCGCTCCTGCGCGCCGGAGAGCACGTAGGAGCCGTCCAGCACCTTGAAGCCCGCCAGCCCCTCCAGGGTGCGCTCCACCTCCCGGTCCGTGGCGCCCGCGCCCGTCAGGTCCAGGAACATGTCGGCCCTGCCGGTGGCGTACTCCTTGCCCACCCAGCCAAGCATGAAGGGCGAGAGGGCGAAATCCTTGCCCGCCAGCGAGACCCGCACCTGCGCCTGGCGCTGCTGGCCCTGCACCTGCGCGCTCACCTCGCCGGTGAGCCTGCCGCCGTAGAATTCGGCCTCCAGCCCCTTCACGGCCAGGGTGCCGCCATGGGCGCTGACGCTGCCCTTGAGGTTGCGGCCCACCAGCCCGGACCACTTGAGCCCCCGGAACTGGAACGCGCCGTCCATGTCGGCCTCGCGGATGAAGTCGATGGGCAGCGGCTCCGGCGCCGGCCTGGGGTCGTTCGGCCCGCGCTTGGGCGCGTCGGGATAGTAGCGGTCCAGGTCCAGGAAGCCGCCCTGGGCGGCGAAGCGGTGCTGCGGGTCGTCGAAATTGGTGAAGCCGTAGCTGCCGCGCAGCTGGGTGTCGTCGAACTGGGCGGAAAGATTGTTGATCTGCAAACCCTTGGCCGACAGGGCGAGGTCGCCCTCGCCGTTCATGCGCACCAGGGCCCGGCGGTCGCTGGTCTTGGGGATCTTCAGGTCCATGGCGGCCAGGAAGCGCCTGGGGTCGCTGTCCTGGCAGCGCACGCGGGCGGAAAGGCTCGCATCGCGGCTGAAGATCCGGTTCACCGCGCCCTGGCCGATGAGGTTCATGCCCCAGCCCTGCACGCTGGCCGAGGCGATGGAAAGCGTCTCGCCCTTGAAATCCAGCGCCCCGCGCACGGTGAAGCCGGCCTCGTTCTCGTGCTCGGGCAGGAACCAGCCCCGGAGCTTGCCGGAGACCGCGGCCCCGGTGAGCTTGAGCCCGGAGGCCCGGTGGGCGGTGCGCACCTGGCCGGAGCCCTTGGCCTCCAGGCTCAGCGCGGGCTTGACGCCCACGGCGCTGACCCCGAACTCGGCCTGGCCCGCCCAGCTTTCCTCCGCGCCCGCCGCCGGTGTCAGGCGCAGCTGGGCGGAGAGCGCGGAGAAGGCCATGCGGAAGGCCGGGCTGGCGGGCTTGCCCGGGGCCGTCAGCGCCCGCTGGGGCCATTCCAGCACCGCCTGGGGGATGGAGACCCGGGCCTCGCCGGAGAGCTTGCGCAGCACCTGTCCGATGCGCGTCTGGGGCGCGATGGGCGTCTTGGGCAACGCGGCGCGGGCCTGGAAATCGGCCTTGCCGGTCATGGTGAAATCCGGGGTGTTGGCCCAGGAGATCTGGCGGGCGGCCACGCCGTCCATGCGCGCGCTGACGGTGAGCGCCAGCACGGGAGACGGCTCCGCGCCCTTGGCTCCCTTGGGGGCAGGTTCGGCGAAGGTCACGCTGGCCTCGGCTGCCATGACCCCGCCCTCGCCCTTGGAGGGGTGCAGCAGCACCTTGTGCGTGCCGCCCCCGGCGCTCCACTCCAGGTCCGCGCCCTGGGCGGACACCCCGGCGAGCTTCAGGTGCTCGGCCCGGAGCGTGCCCTTGCCGGACACCCGGCCGAGATAGCGCATGGGCATGTCGTCGCCCACGAGCGGGGCCTCGGTGGAGTTGGAGGACAGCGCCGCCACGTAGGCGTCGGCGTCGGCCTTGTCGGCCTTGAGTTCGAAATTCAGGGTGGGATTCTCGCCGAAGCCGAAGTCCCCCTTGCCCTGCACGCTGGCCCCGTCCACCTTCAGAGCCACGTTGGAAAACCGGAGGCTTTCCTTGTCCGCGGCGATGTCCACGCGGCCCTCGGCGCTGCGGAGCGCGCCCTGGTGCTGCATGGACACGGCGTGGGGCCAGTAGGCGTTGAGCACGGTGCGCGGATCGAAATGCGCGGCGCTGAGCGTGCCCTGCATGCGGAAGGTGTCCAGCACGTCCACGAAGGTCAGCTCGCCGGAGATGTCCACGCCCATGGCCTTGACGCGCAGGTCGGAGAGCTTCAGGTCCTTGCCGTCGACCCAGGTGACGGCGGCGGACAGCCCGGCGCGCGGGGCGGCCTTGGGCAGGAATCCGGCGGCGACCTCGGCCACCACGGTGGTGTCCACAAGCGGGTGGCGGGCCTTGGCCGGGTCGGGGTCCATCTTGCCGGAGAGCTGCACCCGGCCGGAAAGCCCGGGCCTGGGCCAGTCCAGCAGGCATTCCAGGGTGAAGGGGAAGCTCGCGCCCTCGGCGATGCGCCCGGTGCGCAGGGAAAGCTCGGAAAGCGCCAGCTCCTGGTCGTGCTGCTCGTCCTTCAGGCGCGCCGAGCCGCCGCTTATGGCCAGCCCGCGCACGCTGAACCGGTGGAAATGCCCGCCGCCGCCCTCCAGGGCCGCTTCCTGGGCCTTGGCGCGGGTCAGCAGCGACTCCCAGTTGGTGCGCCCCTCCCGGTCCACGTACAGCTCCAGGTTGGCGTCCGCCAGCTCCACGGTGTCGAAGGCCAGCTCGCGGGACAGGAGCGGCAGCACCTTGATGTGCGCGGAGAGCGTCTTAGCGCGCAGCATGGGGCCGCCGGGGAAGCCCTCGGCGTTGCCCAGCACCAAGCCGTGGGCCGTGAAGCCCAGCCACGGGAACACGCTGACCTGCAGCTCGCCGTCCAGCTCCACGCTGCGCCCGGTGGCCCGCTGGGCCACGCGCACCAGCTCGGCGCGGAACTCCGGGCTGCGCAGGGTGCGCCCCAGCCAGAAAAGCCCCGCCGCCGAGACCAGCGCCAACACGCCCAGGAGGCCCAGGGCGACGTACAGGCGCGTGCGGTTCTTCGGCTTCTGGCCGTTCATGGCTTGGGACATAGCGTTTTCGCTGGCCCTCTTCAAGGCCGGGCGCCCGGGGACGGGCTGGGGTTACAGGAGGTTCAGGCGTGTTTCGGGTCGTCCGGGTCCGCCTCCAGCCCGACCACGGCGATGCCCTTGCGGTCGGCCAGCTCGATGGCGGCCTCCATGTCGAAGAACAGGCTCTTGCCCGCCTGCACGCCCAGGCAGGTGGCCCCGCCCTCGGCCATGCGGCGGATGGTGTCCAGGCCCACGCTGGGCAGGTCCACGCGCTCCTCCTGGCCGGGTTTGCAGACCTTCACCACCACGCAGCCCGGCCCGCCCAGCTTTGAGCCGCGGCGGATGGCCTCGTCGGTGCCCTCCAGGGCCTCCACGGCGGCCACGATGCCCTCGCGCAGCACCAGGCACTGGCCGATGTCCATGCGGCCAAGCTCGTTGGCCAGCCGCACCCCGCGCGCCAGGTCGGCCTGCTCGCGCTCGTCCGGGGCGCGGCGGGTCAACGTCCCGGCGGGCGTGGCCAGGCCGGGGGCGTAGGTCTGGGGCGGAATGACGCGCATCCCCCCCTCCTCCATGAGCATGGTGAAGGCCCGCAGCACCGCGTCGTCGCCCTTGCCCTTGAGCGAGAGCAGCAGCGACACGGCCTTGCGGTCGAAGTGCCGCCAGTCGAGCACGCCGGGCTTGTTGATGGACCCGGCCATCATGACCTCCTGCACCCCTTCGGCGGCGAAGAAGTCCAGGAGCTTCTGGAGCTGTCCGAGCTTGAGCTCGGCCTTGGCGTGGGCCAGCGGGTACACGTCGGCGTTGGTGTGGCCGGAGAAGCCCGCCACGACCAGCCGGTGCCCGGCCTCGCGCACGCCGCGCGCCACCATCACCGGGAACTGGCGTCCCCCGGCGATGAGGCCGATGGTCTTTTGGGAACTGGCGTTCTGCTCGCTCATGGCGTACCGAGCGGGCTCATCGCCCGGGGTTACTCGTCCGAGGACGAGGAGTTGCGCCCGGCGTCGGCGGTGATGCCGCGGGTGGTGGCGCGCACGAACTCCACCAGGCGGGCCACTTCGGGCACGTCCGGGTGGTCGGCCAGGGCCTTCTGCAGGGCCTCCTCGCGCATCAGCCCGGAGCGGAAGATGGTCCGGTAGGCCTTCTTGATGGCGCCGATGGCGGCGCTGGTGAAGCCCTTGCGCTTGAGCCCGATGAGGTTGGGGCCGTAAAGCTTGGCCCGGGTGCCCTGGGCCAGCATGTAGGGCGGCACGTCGTTGCTGTAGCCGGAAAGCCCGCCCAGGAAGGCGTACTCGCCCACGCGGGCGAACTGCTGGATGGCCGCCATGCCGGAGACGATGGCGTGGTCGCCGATCTCCACATGCCCGGCCATGCTCACGGCGTTGGCCACGATGACGTGGTCGCCCACGGTGCAGTCGTGGGCCACGTGGGCGTAGGCCATGAACAGGCAGTGCGAGCCGATGCGCGTCTCCTTGTGGCCCTGCGGGGTGCCCCGGTGCACGGTGACGAATTCGCGGAAATGGTTGTGCTCGCCGATGCGCACCCAGGTCTCCTCGCCCTTGAAGCCGAGGTGCTGGGGGGCGTCGCCGATGCAGGCGTAGGAATGGACGTGGTTGCCCGCGCCCATGCTGGTGTAGTTCTTGACCTGGGAGAAGGTGTCCAGCACGCAGCCGTCGCCGATCTCCACGATCTCCTCGATGACGCAGTAGGCCCCGATCTGCACGTCCTGGCCGATCTTGGCCCCGGGATGGACGACGGCGGTGGGATGAATGACAGTGGCCACTACATCTTCCCCTTGTCCACAACGGCGGCGGAGAAGATGCCCTCGGCCACAAGCTCGCCGTCCACGGTGGCCACGCCGCGCATCTTCCAGATGTGCATCTTGTGGCGCACCACGCTGGCCGAGAGCATGAGCTGGTCGCCGGGCACCACGGGGCGGCGGAACTTGGCCTCGTCGATGCCGGTGAACAGGAACAGCTTCTCGCCGGGGTTGATGCCCAGGCTCTTGATGACGAAGATGCCGCCGGTCTGGGCCAGGGCCTCCAGGATGAGCACGCCGGGCATGATGGGCTGGCCCGGGAAGTGGCCCTGGAAGAAATCCTCGTTGTAGGTGACGTTCTTGTAGGCCTTGATGCCCACGCCGCTCTCGAACTCCACCACCCGGTCCACCAGCAGGAACGGGAAGCGGTGCGGCAGCATGTTCATGATGCTCTTGATATCGTCAACGGTGACGCTGGCCATGGGTCTACTTCTCCTCGCCCGGCTGTCCGGTCAGGGACTCCAGGGCCTTTTCCATGCGGCGCACGCGGCGCATCAGTTCGGGCAGCTTGGGCAGGCTCATGCTCATCTTCAGGTAGGTGGGCGCGTCCATGCTGGGCGAGCCGCCCGCGATGAATCCCGGGGGCAGGTCCTGCCCCACTCCGGACTGGGCCGCCACCTGCACGCCGTCGGCCAGGTGGATGTTGTCGCGCAGGCCCGCCTGCCCGGCCAGCACGACGCCGTTGCCCAGCGTGGTGCTGCCCGCGATGCCCACCTGCGAGATGATCAGGCAGTGGCGCCCGGTCTGCACGTTGTGGGCGATCTGCACCAGGTTGTCGATCTTGGTGCCGTCTCCGATGACCGTGGCGTCCAGCGCCGCGCGGTCGATGCAGGTGTTGGCCCCGATCTCGACATTGTCGCCGACGACGACGTTGCCCAGCTGCGGAATCTTCACGTGCCCGGCCGGACCCTGGGCATAGCCGTAGCCGTCGCTGCCCAGCACGCTTCCGGCGTGGATGGTCACGCCGCGGCCCAGCACCGTTCCCGCCATGAGGCAGACGTTGGGATAGAGCGTGCAGCCCTGGCCCACGACGCAGTCCTCGCCCACGTACACGCCGGGGAACAGGGTGCTGCCCTCGCCCACCCGGGCCCTGGGGCCCACGAAGGCGAAGGGGTACACGGTGACGCCCGGGGCCAGCTCGGCCTCGGGGTGCACGAAGGCCTGGGGGCTCACGCCCGCCAGGCTGCCCTGCGGCTTGGCGAAGAGCGTGACCACGCGCGCCCAGTCGAGCTTGACGTTGGGGCTGGCGAGATGCGCGCCCGGACATTCGCCGGCGAGCTTCGCCTCAACGAGCACCGCCCCGGCCCGCGTGGTTGCGAGCTGGGGCAGGTACTTCTTGCTCATGAGCGGCGCGATCTCGGTCGGCCCGGCCTTCTCCAGGGTGTTCACCCCGGTCAACTCAAGGTCGTGGCCGGTGAAGGCCAATCCGACCTTCCCGGCCACTTCGGACAAAAGCATGCGGACCTCGGTGTTACTTCTTGGGACGCTTGGCCCAGGCCTTGTTCAGCTCGAGGGTCACGGTCTTGGTGATGTCGATGCTGGGGTCGTTGTAGTAGGTGATGCCGGGCACCTTGGCGGTGAGCAGGGTGACGCCGTTCTTGGTGCAGTATTCGCGCACCACGTCGCCCAGCACCTTCTCGATGTCGTTCATGCGGGCGCTCTGCTCGCGGTTGAGCGCGTTCATGAACATGCGCTTGGCCTCGGCCAGCTCGAAGTCCTTGCGGCGCAGCTCGCGCTCCTTGTCCTGGCGGGCATCGGGGCCGAGGGCGAAGGCCTGCTTCTGGAAGTCCTCGGTCATCTTGATGAAGTCTTTTTCCTGACGGTCGATGCGGTCTTTTTCGGGCTTGAGCTTGGCTTCGAGCTGCTTGATGGCCTCGGCGCCCGGCTCGGAATTCTTCACAGCCTCGCCCGGATCGAACACGGCGATCTTCGGAGCTTGGGCAAAGGCCACGGACTGCATCAGCAGAAGAAAGAGGGCGACGGCCAGAAACTTACGCATTGCAAATACTCCTTTCACCAGGTGTTACAACTTGGGTAGCGATCAGATCATGCGAACCAGCGGAGCCCCGGAGACTTGGCTCCTAGAAACTCTGGCCCATTCCGAATTCAACCTTGTTGGACGTGCTTTCGTACACCTTGTCCAGCCCGTGGCCGAACTCGATGCGCAGCGGGCCCATGGGCGAGAACCAGCGGATGCCCACGCCGACACTCTTATACAACCCCAAGCTCGGAGAGGCAACCCTGCGGTTGGGCTGGCTGAAGAACATCTCGCCCTCGTCCCAGGTGTTGCCGGCATCGAAGAAGCCCGAGAGAATCACGCCCATCTTCTTGCTGATGGGGTACAAAAGTTCCATGCTTCCGACAAGATACTTGTTGCCGCCGATGGCCTCGCCGGTGGTGGAGTCGATGGGCGAGATCTTGCGCGAGGAATAGCCGCGCACGCTGCCCATGCCGCCCAGGTAGAAGCGCTCGCCCAGGGGGACCTTGGTGTTCCAGTTCTCGCCCACCGCGCCGACCTGGCCGTTGGTGTGCAGCACAAGGTCGCCCACCAGGCTGTAGAACCAGCTGTTCTCGTAGATTCCCTTGACGAAGTTGTCGTGGCCCGCGATGAAGCCGCCGCCGTACGACACGCTCGCGGAGTTGAGCGTACCCTCGGTGGGAATGGACGTGGGGTTGCCGTTGGTGGTGTCGCGGGACAGCGAGGCGGAAACCACGCTGGCGATGTGCTTGCCCTTGGCGTCCTGGATGGACTGGGCCGCGCCGGTCACCACGTCGTAGATGTCGTAGCGGTCCAGGCGGTAGTCGGTGACGAAGCTGGTGTACTCGCCAACGGGATAGATGAAGGAGACCTTTCCGCCCAGCGTGCTGCGGTGGTAGTCGAGCAGGTCCTCCTTCTTGTCGTACAGCTGCAGGCCCACGCCCAGGTTGCTGTCGTCCCAGCGGGGATTCAGGGCGCTGAAGTTGTAGCTGGTCTTCTTGCCGCCCCACTGGCCGGAGAGGTTGGTGGACCAGCCCTTGCCGAACAGGTTGGCCTCGGCCACGTTGGCGGCGAAGTATATGCCGTCGTAGGTGGAGTAGCCCACGCCGCCGCCGATGCGGCCGGTGTCCTTGTCCTTGACCTTGATCTTGAGGTCCATCTCCTCCGGGCTGCCCGTCGGCACCGGCTCGATGTCCACGTTCTCGAAGTAGCCCAGCTTGTCCAGGCGGTCGGAGGAGCGCTTGAGCTTCTCGCCGCTGAACAGGTCGCCGTCGGCCAGGCGCATTTCGCGCAGGATGACGTTGTCGCGGGTCTTGGTGTTGCCCTCCACCAGGACGCGGCGGATGTGCACGCGCTGCAGCTTGCGCAGCTCGTAGATGACGTCCACGGACTTGTCTTCCGGATGGTCGTTCAGGCGAACGTTGGCCTCGGCGTAGGCATAGCCGAAATTGTTGTAGTATTCGGTGAGCGCCTTGAGGTCGTCGCGCACCTTGGAGCGGTCCAGGAACTCCTTCTTGTCGGCCAGTTCCTTGAGCTTGGTCAGCGCCAGCAGCTTGCCCTCGTCGGCGATGAGGTCGCCCTCGATGCGGACCTTCTCCACGCGGAAGCGGCTGCCCTCTTCCACCTTGTACACGATGACGATGCCGTCGTCGTCGAACTTGAGGTCCGGGTTGCCCACCTTGGCGTCCATGAAGCCGCGGTTGTTGTAGTAGGCGGCGATGGCGGCGTTGTCGCGCTCCAGCTGGTCCTCTTTCAGCACGCCGGAGGAGGTGATCCAGGAGAACAGGCCGTGCTCCTTGAGCGACAGCTCGTCCTTGATGGTGCCCTCGGGCACCTGCTTGGCGCCCTCGATGGTGATCTTCTTGATGTAGAGCTTGTTGCCCTCGTCGATGACGAAATTCAGCCGGGCCTGGCCCTGGCCGGAGTTCTCGATCTCGTGGGTGACCTTGGCGTTGTAGTAGCCGTCCTTGCGGTACAGCTCGCGGATGGCGTTGATGTCCTCGCTGAGCACCTTGGGGTTCAGGATGGCGCCCTTCTTGGAGTTGGCCGCCTTGAGGATGTCGTCGGTCTTGAGGACCTTGTTGCCCTTGACGCCAAGGGCCTGGATGCGGGGCTTCTCCACCACCTGGATGACCAGCCGCTTGCCGCCGGCGGCGTCGCGCAGGAGCATCTTCACGTCGTCGAAGTAGCCCAGGTCGTAGATGGTCTTCAGGTCGGCGTTGATGCTCTTGGCGTCAAGCGCGTCGCCACGCTTGGTGGTCAGGCGCATGAGCACAACTTCCTTGTCCAGCGCCTGCACGCCATCCACGTCGATGTCCACGATGCGGTCCAGGCCCAGCAGGTCGCTCTTCATCTTGGTCACGAGCTCGTCCACCGCGGGCAGCAGGTTCATCAGGCCGTTGCGGGTGGCGAACACCGGCTTGGGCGGCTTGACCCCGAAGGGATCGCTGATGCGCGCGTCGATGGAGAGCACCTCGCCCAGCTGGCTGAAGCTGCCGGTGATGACGTAGCCGGCGTTGTTCAGCAGCGCGGCCTCGCGTCCGGCCTGGGGATCGGTGATCTTGAGCCCCTTGCTGGCCAGGGACTTCTCCACGTCGGCCTTGTCCACGACCGTGAACCCTGCGTCGCGCAGGCGGTCGGAGAGCAGGTCCGGCAGGCCCTGCTTGAGGTACGCCAGATCCGGCCCGGCGTTGATCTCGAAGGGCATGACCAGGACGGTCACCTCGCGCGGGGAGGTGACGGCGGTCCGGGAGACGCGCGGAAGCGCCAGCACGGCCACGACAGCCAGGCTGGCGGCCAGCGCCACGAGAAATTTTGAAAGTCTAGCCTTGGGCATAGAGGGCTCCCGATCGCAACTCCAACCGGCGTCCCATCACTCCGGCCAGCTCTATGTTATGCGTAACCACGACAAATGTCATCCCCAGCTCCCGGTTCAACCCGACCAGAAGTTCACCGATCATCCTGCCGTTCTTCTCGTCCAGGTTACCTGTGGGCTCATCGGCCAGCAGGGCCTTGGGCTTAAGCAGGATGGCCCGCGCGATGGCGGCCCTCTGGCGCTCTCCGCCGGAAAGGGTCGTCACCGGAAAATCCGTCCGCGCGGCAAGGCCCACCACCTTCAGTGCCTCGCGCGCCATCTCCAGGCACTCGCCCCTTGGCCTGCCCGCGATGATGCCGGGCATGGCCACGTTCTCCAGGGTGGTGAACTCCGGCAGCAGGTGGTGGAACTGGAACACGAATCCCATGTCCTTGTTCCTGAGAGCCGCCCTGCGCCTGGGGTCAAGCGCCCCCAAATCCGCCCCGGAGAAGGAGATCTTTCCGCTGGTCGGCGCGTCCAGGGTTCCCAGCAGGTGCAGCAGCGTGGTCTTGCCGGAGCCGGAGGCTCCCAGGATGGCGATGGACTCACCCTGAGCCACGGTCATGCTGACATTGTCCAACACCTTGACGCGCTCTCCGGGCAAAGCAAATTCCTTGCCAACGCCTTCAAGCACATACAGCGGGGGCGTGCTATTCATAGCGCAGCGCCTCCGATGGCTTGAGCGAGGCGGCGCGCCTGGCCGGGTAGATGGTGGACAGGAAGCACAGCGCCAGCGCGGCCAAACCGATGAGCGTCATGTCCAGGGCCTCCAGCCGCACGGGCAGGTAGTCCACGGGGTACACGTCGCTGGGCAGCTTGATGAACTGGTACTTCTTGAGCAAAAGCGCCACGGGGATGCCGATGCCGTAGCCCAGCGCCGTGCCGATGACGCCGATGGCGCTGCCCTGGAACATGAAGATGCGTGCGATGCTCTTCTCGTCCGCGCCCAGGCTCATGAGCACCGCGATGTCCTTGGTCTTCTGCATCACCAGCATCACCAGCATGGTGATGATGCTGAAGGAGCCCACCAGCACGATCATGGCCAGGATGATGAACATGGCCGTCTTTTCCAGCTCCAGGGCGGCGAAGAGATTGGCGTTCATTTCCTGCCAGTTGCGCACGTACACGGGGTGGTCGTGCAGCTTGGCGCGGATGAGCTCGCTGACCTGTCCGGCCTTGTACACGTCCGCCAGGCGCACCTCCAGGCCGGAGACAACGTCGTCCTTGAAGCCCAGCAGGTTGCGCGCGGCCTCCACGGTAACGTAGCCCAGGGTGGCGTCGTACTCGAACATGCCGGTACGGAACACGCCCGCCACCTTGAACACGCGCACCTTGGGCGTGAAGCCCACCGCGCTCTGCGTGCCCGTGGGCGAGAGCAGGTTCACCAGGGAGCCCACCGAGAGGCCCAGGCGCTTGGCCATCTCCGCGCCCACGATGACGCCGGGCAGGTCGCCCTCGTACAGCAGGTCCTTGACGTTTCCGGCCACCATGTCCTTGGAGATGCTCAGCACCTGGTCGGCGGTGGCGGGGTCGATGCCGCGGAGCACCACGCCCTTCACTCCGCCGGGGGAGGAGAGCATGACCTCGGAATAGACAAAGGGAGTGACGCCGGTGACGCCGGGCACCTGTCGGCACAGCTCCGCGAGGGCTTGGTGCTCGCGGATGCCGCCGGAAAAGGCGCTCACCAGCACGTGGGCGTTGACGCCCAGGATCTTGTCGCGCAGGTCCTTGGTGAACCCGTTCATGACGCCGATGACCACGATGAGCGCGGCCACGCCCAGGGCCACGCCGCACACGGCGAACAGCGAGATGATGGCGATGAACGATTGCTTGCGCAGCGCCATCAGGTAGCGCAGGGCTACGAAGAATTCGAAGGTCATGCGGGCTCGACAGCCGGGCCCTGGGGCGCCGGGGTTCCGCCGCCGGAGACGATCTCCGGCCTGAGCAGCGGGAACAGGATGACCTCGCGGATGGAGGCGGAGTCCGTCAGAAGCATGACGAGGCGGTCGATGCCCACGCCCTGCCCGGCCGCCGGAGGCATGCCGTACTCAAGGGCGCGCACGTAGTCCTCGTCCATGTAGTGCGCCTCGTCGTCGCCCGCGGCCTTCTCCTTCACCTGGTCCTCGAAGCGCCCGCGCTGGTCCACGGGATCGTTCAGCTCGCTGAAGGCGTTGGCGATCTCGCGACCGACCATGAACAGCTCGAAGCGGTCGGTGATGTCCGGGTTCTCCTCGTTGCGGCGGGAGAGCGGGGAGATGTCCGTGGGGTAGTGGTAGATGAAGTGCGGCTGGATGAGCTTGGGCTCAACGAAGATGTCGAAGAGCTTGGCCTGCAGCTTGCCCAGCTTCTCGCCCTTGACCACCTTCTCGCCGCTCTTGCGCACCAGCGCGGCGCAGCGGTCGTAGTCCAGGTAGTCCTCCGGGGCCACCCCGCCCACCTTGGTCAGCGACTCGTGGAAGGTCAGCCGCGTCCAGGCGCCGGGGGTCAGGTCGATGTCGTTGCCCTGGTAGGGCACCACGGTGGTGCCGCAAACCTGCCGGGCCACGGTGGCGAACAGGTCCTCGGTGAGGTCCATGAGGTCGCGGTAGTCGGCGTAGGCCCAGTAGAACTCCAGCATCGTGAACTCCGGGTTGTGCCGGGTGCTGATGCCTTCGTTGCGGAAATTGCGGTTGATCTCGTAGACCTTCTCGAACCCGCCCACCAGCAGGCGCTTGAGGTACAGCTCCGGCGCGATGCGCATGTACAGCTTCATGTCCAGCGCGTTGTGGTGGGTCTCGAAGGGCCGGGCCGTGGCGCCGCCGGGAATGGGCTGCATCATGGGCGTCTCGACCTCAAGGAAGCCCTTGGCGTCGAGGTAGTTGCGGATGGCGCGCACGATGAGGGTGCGCTTGCGGAAGATCTCGCTGGTGCGCGGGGTGACGATGAGGTCCACGTAGCGCTGGCGGTAGCGGGTCTCCATGTCCTTCAGGCCGTGGTACTTCTCCGGCAGGGGGCGCATGGACTTGGTGACCAGGGCCACGCTCTTGGCGCGCAGGGTCAGCTCGCCGGTCTTGGTGCGGAACAGGTCGCCCTCGATGCCCAGGATGTCGCCGATGTCGTATTTCTTGAAGAGCTGGTAGTTCTCCTGGCCAAGCTCGTCGCGGGCCACGAACACCTGGATGTTGGAATAGGACCCGGCGGCGTCGCAGCTGCCGTCCTGCACCTTGATGAACGTCACCTTGCCGAAGGAGCGCAGGGACGTGACGCGGCCCGCCACGGCGAAGCTCGTTCCGGCCTCGCTGGCCTGGGCCAGCGCTTCCTCGTCCTTGTCCGAGTACTGCGCCAGGATGTCCGCGATGTGCGTGTCCTTGCGGAAGGTGTTGGGGTACAGGTGGACGTCCCCGTCCAGCAGGGCGCAGGCCTTGTCGATGCGGACCTTGAGGACGTCGTTGAGCTCGTCGCGCGCGGAAAGGGCATCGACAAGCGGCTTGAAGCGCTCGGCGTGCCTGGACCCGCCGCCACTGTTTTCGTTCTGGGCCAAACCGGATCTCTCCCTCGGGTGTGCGGAGTCTAGAGAATGTCTCAAGCTCCTTGCGTGGAACGCCGAATGAATATGCCAAGCGCCCTTGGCAGTCAAGGCGGGAAATACCCGCTGGCACTTTGGAAGTCAAAGCAAACATGCCGCACCGGGCGGAAAAGTGGAAAAAAGTGCTTGACCGTTTTCGCACGATTGGATTAGACAGTCCTCCGCCGCAACGAGCGGCTGATCCCCGGTAGCTCAATCGGCAGAGCGGGTGGCTGTTAACCACTAGGTTCGCGGTTCAAGTCCGTGCCGGGGAGCCAGAAAAGAAAATGGCCTGGAAGATGAGAGTCTTCCGGGCCTTTTCGCTTTTGCGCCCCAGGCTTGACTCCGCCACCGCCCGCCCCTACCCTGCCCCATACATTTTCGTACGCGAGGTACCCATGCCCTATTCCGTCAAAGACGTGCTGCGCCTGCAGGTGGCCCCGGCGCTCGGCTGCACCGAGCCCGTGGCCGTGGCGCTGGCCGCCGCCGCCGCCGCCTCCCTGCTGCCCTCCCGGCCCGAGCGCCAGATAGACCGCCTGGAGCTGTGGGTGGACCCCAACGTGTACAAGAACGGGCTGGCGGTCTCCATTCCCGGCACCGGGGGCCTCTGCGGGCTGGATACGGCGGGCGCGCTGGGGGCCCTGGGCGGCGACCCGGCCCTGGGGCTGGAGGTGCTGGACCCGCTGACCGACGACGTTGTGGCCGCCGCGCGCGACATGCTGCGCCAGGGCCGCGTGGAGCTGAAC
>JAEXRD010000107.1 GCA_023438245.1 Pseudomonadota bacterium
CCCCGCCCCCCCCCCCCCCCCCCCCCCCCGCGGCGGGCCCCCCCCGCCCCCCGCCGAAGAGCGTCTCGAAGAAGTCGCTGAACCCGCCGCCGCCAAACCCTTCCGGGCCGCCGCCGCCGAAGTGGAAGCGCATGTTCTCAAAGCCCGGAGGCGGCTGGAAATTCTGGCCCTGCTGCCAGTTGGGGCCGAGCTGGTCGTACAGCTTGCGCTTTTCCGGGTCCTTGAGCACCTCGTTGGCCTCGTTGGCCTCCTTGAACTTGGCCTCGGCCTCGGGGTTGTCGGGGTTCAGGTCCGGGTGGTATTTGCGCGCAAGCTTCTTGAAAGCCTTGGATATTTCGTCCTGGCTGGCGGTCTTGGAGACGCCCAGAATCTTGTAGTAGTCCTTGTATTCAACGCTCATGCGGGGATGCTCCTTGTTCCTGCCTGGCCAACGCCCGGACAACGCTGTTCTGTCCGGGCTCGGCTCCATCCTGAAAAATAGTGTGTGATGGCGGTCTGTCAAGGGAGTTTTCCACAGGTTGGCGGAGAAGACCCCGCGCCCCGCCCTTGCCATCCTTTGGGGTTTTGATACCACATAAGCACAACAGGAGGATAGCCCCGTGCGCCAGTGGCCGGTTTCTTTTCGTGTGTTTCTGCTGTCGGCCCTCTTTGTCCTCGCCCTGTGCGGGCAGGCCCTGGCCGAGGGACGCACAGCCCTGGTCATCGGCAACGGGGCCTACCCCACCGCTCCGCTAAAGAACCCGGTGAACGACGCCACGGACATGGCCGCCGCGCTGACAAGGCTGGGCTTCCGGGTCACGCTGCTCAAGAACGCCACCATGCAGCAGATGGAGGAGGCCGTGCGCGAGTTCGGGCTTGCGCTGCGCAAGGGGGGCATCGGCCTGTTCTACTTTGCCGGGCACGGCGTGCAGGTTGCCGGGGAGAACTACCTGGTGCCGGTGAACGCGGTGATCCAGTCCGAGGGCGACGTGAAGTACGGCTGCCTCAACGCCGGGCTGGTTCTGGCCAAGATGGAGGACGCGGGCAACGGCCCCAACGTGGTTGTGCTGGACGCCTGTCGCAACAATCCTTTCGCCAGGAGCTTCCGCAGCGCGGAGGCGGGGTTGGCGCGCATGGACGCGCCCACGGGCTCGCTCATCGCCTACGCCACCGCGCCGGGCAAGGTGGCCAGCGACGGCGAGGGCAGGAACGGCCTGTACACCCAGCACCTCTTGAGGAACATCGCCACGCCGGGCCTGTCCATCTCGGATCTGTTCATGAGCGTCCGCGAGGGCGTGGTGCGCGACTCGGGCAAGAAGCAGGTGCCCTGGGAGAACACCTCGCTCATCGGGCGGTTCTCCTTGGCCGGGCAGCCGGTCGCCCTGGCTCCGGTTCCACAGGCGGCCCCGGCCCCGAAACCCGCGCCCCAGGCCGCGCCTGCCCCCGCCCCGGCCGTTGCCGTCCATGCGCCGAGCCCCACGCCGGAGGAGCAGAAACTGCTCGCACCCATCCGGCTGGCCTGGAGCGCAAAGCATGAGGAGGAGCGGGTCCTGGCGCGGAAATTGGCCACACCTCTGGCCGCCAAGGGCAGCATCTACGGCAAGTACGCGCTGGAGTGGCTCTCCGAGGACCGCATGGTTCAGCTCCGTGCCGCCCGCAAAGGCGCGAACCAGGGCATTCCCATCGCCATGGTCCATCTCGCGTCCATCCTTGCCGACGATGCGGTATCCCAGGATGATGTCGTCGAAGCTCGATCTTGGCTGCGGCGGGCCATGGAATTGGGGGAGCCCCGGGCGCGGGTCGACCTGGGCGTGCTCACGGCCAAGGGCAAGGGCGGCCCCAAGGACCTCGCCGGCGGCGAGCGCATGCTTGCGCAGGTTGCGCGCGAGCATCCGGAGTTGAGCCTGCTGGTGGGGGTCATGGTCTCCGATTTGGCGGAAGACGGGCTGCCGGACGCCAACGCCAAGGGCAAGGCCTACATCCGCCGTGGCGCGGAACTGGGCGACCTGGGCGCCATGATGCAGATGGGGCATGATTATGAAAACGGCTGGGGCGTGGCGAAAAACGGGAAGGAGGCGGCCTGGTGGTACGGCAGGGCGGCCGAGAAGGGGGACGGCCACGCCATGTTCTACCTGGGAATATTGCTGAGGACCGGTTCCGTGAACCTTCCGGCCGATCCTGTCGCGGCGGCCAAGTGGTTCCGCCGTGGCGCCGACCTTGGAAACGCGTTTTGCACGATCCAACTGGCGCGGATGATGAGAAATGGTGAGGGCGTCGTCAAGGATGCCGCCCGGAGCGTGGCCATGTTGAAGGAAATGGCGGAGCAGGGCAACGGAGACGTACAGGTGGAGTTGGGCCTAGTGTATGAGGAGGGTCTGGGTCTGCCCCGGAACCTGCCGGAAGCCTATTTTTGGTACGTGCTTGCGGATGAGGGGGGAAGCGGGGTTGGCCAGGCTCCCCGCTCCGAACTGGCCCCGCGCCTCACTGCGGCGCAGCGCGCCAGCGTGGAGGCCCGGGCCGCCAAGTGGAAGCCCAAGGGGGGCAAGGCGGTCAACTGAAGCGGAAGTCCTTGCGGAAGCCCTTGTAGTCGCAATGGTAGCAGCGCTCGGGCCGCATGAACAGCCGCACCAGCAGCATCCCGGCCAGGAAGCCGCCCACGTGGGCCCACCAGGCGATGCCCTGGGCCTCGGCGGAGATGGCCCCCAGCAGGCCGGAGAGCACCTGGGTGAGGAACCAGAACCCCAGGAACACCCAGGCGGGCAGGCTGACGACGTAGGGGATGATGAGGATGGGGATGAAGGTGAGCACCCGGCCGCGCGGGTAGAGCACCACATAGCCGCCCATGACCCCGGCGATGGCCCCGCTGGCCCCGATGATGGGCACCGTGGCCGCCAGGTTGAACACCAGGTGCAGCGCCAGCGCCGCCAGCCCGCACAGCACGTAGAAGGCCAGGAACCGCCCCGGCCCCATGACGTCCTCGATGTTGTCGGCGAAGATCCAGAGCATCCACATGTTCATGATGAGATGCCACCAGCCGGAATGCAGGAACATGTAGCTCAGGAAGGGCAGCGCGCCCATGGCCGGGAAGCCCTGGGCCGCGGCCCAGTCCGGCAGCAGGTAGCGCGCGGGCACGACGCCCAGGATGTGCATCACGCCCTCGCGCGCCCAGGGCGGCAGGCCGGAGAGATAGACGTGCAGGCCCACGTTGGCCGTGATGACCAGCAGCACGGCCACGGGGAAGTGGACGCGCGGCGTGTCGTCGCGCAGGGGGATCACTCGTCCTCCTCCCAGCCCTCCTCGCCAAGCTCCTCGTCCCAGGCCCCGTCATATTCCTCGGGCAGCTCCACCGGCTCGGCGGCCACGCCGTCCAGCATGCGGGCGAGCAGGGCCTCGAATTTAGTCCGGCGCTCGGCGCGGCGCTTCTCCAGCTCCACCAGCAGTTCGGCGGCGCGCGCGGCCAGGGCCTCCAGGTCGCCGTCGTTGTCCACCACGAGGTCGCAGGCGGCCAGCTTGCGGTCCTCGGGCCACTGCCAGGAGTCCAGGGCGTCCAGCAGCTCCGGCGGCAGGCCGCGCGCCTCGCGCAGGGGGCCGCGCCGCAGCTCCGGCGGGGTGCGCAGGCCCACCACCAGATCGGCCATGGCCGCGCCGTCCTTCACCTTCTTGTCCGTTCTCTGCCCATCAGGCTGGGCGCGCCAGCCGGTCTCGAAGAACAGCGGAATCTCGGCCACGGCCAGGGGGCGGGCGGCGTTCTCGGCCCAGAACCGGCGCAGGGCGTGCTCCACCAGCGGGTGGATGGCGTCCTCCACCTCGCGCCGCAGGCCCGGCTCGGAGAGCATGCGGGAGAAGAGCGCGGGTCTGTCCACGCCGCCGCTGGCGTCCAGGATGCCCTGTCCCGGGCGCAGGGCCAGCCGCTGGGCCAGCACCGCCGCGCCGTCGCCGCCCGGCTCGTAGAGCGCGGCCACGCAGGCGTCGGCGCTGAACACGGGCGGGGCCTCGGGCAGGGCGGACAGCGCGCGGAGCAGGGCGCTCTTGCCGCTACCGGGCGCGCCGGTGAGCACCACGCGCAGGCAGTCGGCGGAAAGCTCGCGGAGCAGGGCCAGGAAGTCCTGGGGCGGGTCGGCGCGCAGGTCGATGACCTCGCCGGTTTCCGGGTGGCGCAGGGCCAGGCGGAAGGCGTGCAGCATCTGGCGCGGGGCGAGGCCCGCCAGCGGCCCGGGCTGGGCCAGCCAGCGGGAATGCTCGGCGGAGCCGTACACCGGGTCGCCCACGAGGGGGTGGCCCATGTGCGCCATGTGCACGCGGATCTGGTGGGTGCGGCCGGTGTGCAGGCGCACGGCCAGCAGGCTGGCGCGGCCCAGGCGGTCGGTCCACAGGCGCTTCCAGGTGGTGCGGGCCTCGCGCCCGCCCTTTTTCAGCACGGCCATCTTGGTGCGGATGCTGGGGTGCCTGCCCAGGGGCAGGTCGATATCGCCGCCGTCGTCCCACTGGCCGGGCTTGGGCCTGCCGTGCACGATGGCCAGGTAGGTCTTGCTCACGGCGCGGGCGGCGAAGGCCGCGGAAATGGCCAGGCGCGCGCCCTCGGTGAGGGCCACGGCCATGATGCCGGTGGTGTCCTTGTCCAGCCGGTGCACGATGCCCGGCCGCTCCCCGTCCATGCCGGAAATTTCCGGGGCCAGCTCCGGGAAGTGGTGCAGCAGGCGGTTCACCAGCGTGCCGTTCCTCAGGCCCGGCGCGGGGTGCACGGCCAGCCCGGCGGGCTTGTCCAGAAACGCCAGCACCTCGTCGCGCAGCAGCACCGTGAGCGGCCCGTCCTCGGGCTTGGGGGCGTCCAGGTCCGCCAGAACCGGGGTGGTGAGGCTGAGCGCCTCGTAGCCCTCCAGGCGCTGGCCGGGTTTTTTGCAGGGTTTGCCGCCGATGCTGGCCAGCCCGGCCTGTATCCATTCCTTCACGCGCTCCCGCGAGATCCCGTGCGGCTCCATTTCCCGCGCCCAGAACTGGTCCAGGCGCAGCCCGGCCTCGGCGGGGGTGGCGGTGCGCTTGTGTTCGTCGTGTTTGTCCATTTGGCCAGCATAGCCCGCCGGGCGCAAAAGCACAAACACGGCGTGGCCCCATGCCCCCTTGCCCCTGCCCTTGACCGTAGGGAAGGGGCGTCGTACAAGCCGGGCCAATGCCTGCCACCACCACACCCCGCGCCGCCCGTGTTGTCGGGCTCGTGCTGACCTACAACGGCCAGCGCCTGCTGGACCGTTGCCTGGCCTCGCTCGCGTTCTGCGATACTGTCATCGTGGTGGATTCGATCTCCACCGACGCCACGGTGGCCATCGCCAAGAAGGCCGGGGCCACGGTGCTGGAGCGCCGCTGGGAGGGGCCGGGGCCGCAGTTCCGCTTCGCGCTGGAACACATCCGGGCCATGACCCCGCCCGTGGACTGGGTGGTGAGCCTGGACCAGGACGAATGGCTCACCGAGGAGCTTTCCGCCAACATCCGGTCCGCCACCGCTGGCAACGCCGACCTGGCCGGATACTGGATTCCGCGCTCGTCCTTCTATTTCAACCGCTTCATGCGCCACAGCGGCTGGTATCCGGACCGCCTGCTGCGCCTGTTCCGGCCCGCGCGCATGGAGGTGCACGTCAGCGGCGCGCACTACAGCTTCCACCCGCAGGGGGCCACGGGCCGGCTTGACGGCGACATCGTGCACTACCCCTACGCCAGCTTCCGCGAGCACCTGGACAAGATCAACTCCTACGCCCAGCAGGGGGCCGACGACCTCAAGGCCAAGGGCCGCAGCGGCGGCGTGCTGGCGGGCATCGCCCACGGGCTGCTGCGCTTCCTCAAGCTCTACGTGCTCAAGCTGGGCGTGCTGGACGGCCGGGCCGGGTTCATCAACGCCGCGCACGGCTCGTTCTACGCCTTCCTCAAGTACGTGCGCGCCTGCGAAAAAGGCCCCTGGGGACCGGAAGCGTGAAGATCGCCGTTGCCGTGAGCGGCGGGGCGGACAGCCTGGCGTCGCTCATCTCCCTGGGCGAGGCCGGGCATGAGGTGCTGGCCCTGCACGGGCTTTTCCGGGCCGACGACGACGGCAAGGCCGCGGCGGGGCTCATGATCGCCTGCGCGCGGCTGGGCGTGCCCCTGCACTGCCTGGACCTGCGCGCGGAGTTCGAGAAGCTTGTGGCCGCGCCCTTCGCCGCCGAATACCTGGCCGGGCGCACGCCCAACCCCTGCGCGCGCTGCAACGCGGCCATGAAGTTCGGCCTGCTGCTGGACCGCGCCCTGGGCTACGGGGCCGAGGCGCTGGCCACCGGCCACTACGCCGCGGCGGGCGAGCATCCGGCCTACGGCTGGGCGCTTTCGCGCGGGGCGGACCCGGCCAAGGACCAGAGCTATTTTCTCTCGCTGGTGCCTGCGGATCGGCTGAAGCGGGCGGTGTTCCCGCTCTCGGCCTCGCGCAAGGCCGAGGTGGTCGCGGGCCTGGCCGAGTACGGCGTCACCCCGCCGCTGCCGGAGGAGAGCCAGGAGATCTGTTTCGTGCCCGGCGACGACTACCGCGCCTTTCTGGCGTCGAGGACCCCCGATTTGCCCGGCCCCGGCCCGGCGCTGCTGCCGGACGGCAAGCGCGTGGGCGAGCACCAGGGCCTGTGGCGCGCCACCATCGGGCAGCGCAGGGGGCTGGGGCTCTCGCACTCCGAGCCGCTGTACGTGCTGGACAAGGACGTGGCGGCCAACACGCTGGTGGTGGCTCCGCGCCAGGCGCTGCTCGTGCCCGGCTTCGAGGCCGGGGAGGGGAACATCCTGGTGGACCCGGCGCTGTGGCCCGCGCGCCTGCTGGTGCAGACGCGCTACCGTGAGGGGGCCAAGCCCGCGCGTGCGGAATTTGCGGACGGAATTCTGCGCGTGACCTTCGCCGAGCCGCAGGTGCGGCCCGCGCCGGGCCAGGTGGCGGCGCTCTACGATGAAGGCGGGGCGGTGCTGGCGGGCGCGGTGATCCGCTGACGTCGGCGGCCCGCGTCCGGGCCTAGAAGTTGTTTATGTCGCGCTCCTCGCGCTTTTGCTCCACCTCTCCGGCGGCCTGGGCATCCAGGATGCTGCGAATAATCTCCCGGGCGCTCATTTCCGGGTGCTTGCGCAGGCGCTGGGCCTCCTCGCGCACGAATTTCTGGTGGAAGAACTTGAAGGGCGTGCGGTAGGCGTCCAGGGTGTCGAAACCGGCCTCGCGCTCGCCCTTGCCAATGCGCGACAGGCCCAGGTACAACTGGGCGTCCGGATAGGTCGGGTCCTTGGCCAGGGCCGACAGGAAGGCCTCTTCCGCCTTCGAATAGTCGGCCTTGTCGAAGTGGACCTGCCCGATGCGGGTCATCAGGTAGGCGGAATCCGGGTTCCGGGCCAGGGCTTCGTTGAAGTGGGCCAGGGCCTGGGCGTGGTCGCCCCTGCTCAGGGCGTAGCTGCCCTGGACCGCCGGGGAGCAGCCCCCGGCCAGCAGGCCAAGGCAACAGAGAAGAATCAGGACGGCGATGGCGCGCATGGCGACCTCCTCAAGTGTGGAGGCATTGTGGCGCAAGTTTTCCGGGCCGTCCAGCAGCATGGGATAAGAATGCAGAAATTTCACGTCTCCACACTTGGTTGCAAGATCAACCAGTACGAATCCGAGGCGCTGGGCGAGGCCTGGCGCGCCAAGGGAATGGTCGAGGCCGAGTCGCCGGAGGCGGCCCAGGTGCTCTTGGTGAACTCCTGCGCCGTGACCAGCCGCGCCGTGAGCGACCTGCGGGCCACGGTGCGCCGCCTGCGCAAGCAGAACCCGTCGGCGCGCATCGTGGTCACGGGCTGCGCGGCCCAGGTGCTGGCCGCCGAGCTGGCCGCCATGCCCGAGGTGGACGCCGTGGTGCCCCAGGACCGCAAGGCCGAGCTGCTCGCCGGGCCCCTGGCCGATCTGCGCCCGGACGTTGCGAAGGCCCCCCATCGCTTCCCGCCCTTCGAGATCGGGGCCTTCCGCCGGGCGCGGGCGGTGGTGAAGGTGCAGGACGGCTGCTCGCACCGCTGCACCTACTGCATCGTGCCGCTCACGCGCGGGGGCAGCGTCAGCCGCGATCCCGCCGAGACGCTTCGTGAGGTGCGCCGCCTGCTTGAGGCCGGGTACCGCGAGCTGGTGCTCTCCGGCGTGAACCTGCGCCAGTTCGGGCGCGACCTGCCCGAGCCGCTGGATTTCTGGGACCTGCTGGCCCTGCTGGAGCGCGAGCTGGCCCCGCAGTGGGCCGGGCGGGCGCGCCTGCGCCTGAGCAGCGTGGAGCCCGGGCAGCTGGATTCCAAGGCCCTGGACGTGCTGGGCAATTCCCGGCTGGTGGCCCCGCACCTGCACCTTTCCCTGCAAAGCGGCGACCCCGAGGTGCTGCGGCGCATGGGCCGGGGGCACTACCGCCCCGGACAGGTTGCGGAGTTCCTGAAAGGGCTCGAAGGAGCCTGGCCCCGGCTGGGCCTGGGGGCGGACATCCTCACCGGCTTCCCCGGCGAAACCGTGGAGCAGTTCGAGAACACCTGCGCCTTCGTGCGTGCGCTGCCGCTGACCTACGCCCACGTGTTCCCCTATTCGCCCCGGCCCGGCACCCCGGCGGCGGACTGGCCGGACACGCTCACCAAGGCCGAGCGCACCGCCCGCGCCGCCACGCTGCGCGGCATCGCCGAGGCCCGCAAGCGGGCCTTCGCCAAGGAGCTTGCGGCCCTGCCCGAGCTCACCGTGCTGGTGGAGAAGGTCGAGGGCGGCGTTGGCCAGGGCGTGTGCGAGTTCTATTCCTCGTGCCAGGTGACCGGAACAAGCCTGCCCGTAGGTTCGCTCGTGCGCATGCGCCCCGCGGGGCCCAGCGGGATGGAAGGCGGCAAGATCACGGGAGACGCCCTGTGAGCATCCCGCGCGAGCCCGACCCGGGCAAGCTGCTGCTCTCCGTGCTGGCCGCGCCGAACTGGTGGGAGCTGTGCTGGCCCGCGTTCCGGGCCGAGCTGGAGGAGCGCTTCGGCCCCATCGACTACGAGACCCCGCCGCTGCCCTTCGACCACACGGACTTCTACGGCGATGAGCTGGGCAGGCCGCTTTTCCGCCGCCTGCTGGGGTTTGCGCGGCTCATTCCGCTGGAGCGGCTGGTGGACGTGAAGCTCTGGGCCAACGAGGCGGAGGCGGAACATGCCCGGCCTGATGGCTCCCGCCGCGTGAACCTGGACCCCGGCGTGCTCACGCTGGAGCGGCTGGTGCTGGCCTCGGGCAAGAATTTCACCCACCGCGTGTACCTGGGCCGCCGCGTCTGGGCCGACCTTACGCTCATCTACAACAAGCGCGACGGCTGGGTCACGCTGCCCTGGACCTTCCCCGATTATGCCCACGAAAACATGAAAGCCCGCTTGACGGAACTGCGCGGGCTGTACAAAACAGCGGTAGAACATCCCCGAGGAGAATCCTGATGCCCATGAGCATGACCGGCTTCGGCCGGCACGAGACCACCGCCGACCAGTTCAGCCACGTGTGGGAAATCCGCAGCGTGAACAACCGTTTCCTGGATATGAAGTGGCGCATGCCCAGCGTGCTGCGCTGCCTGGAGACCCGCTTCGAGAAGGTGGTGCGCAAGGCCGCCTCGCGCGGGCGGGTGGATGTTTCCCTGAGTGTGGAGACGCGCTCCGCCGCGCTTCTGGGCGTGAGCCTGAACGCCGCCCAGGCCGGGGCCATGCTGGACCAGCTGCGCGCCCTGGCCGCGGAGCAGGGCGTGGGCTTCACCCCGGACCTGAACCGCCTGCTCTCGGCCTCGCACCTCTGGCGCGACGACTCCGCCGAACCCGACGCCGGGCTGGTGGAAAGCCTGGAGAAGGGGCTCATCGCCGCGCTGAAGGACTGGAACGAGTCCCGCCGCGTGGAGGGCCGCGAGCTGGCCAAGGACCTCACCGCGCGCTTCGCCACCATGCGCGTGCTGGCCGGGGAGATCGGCGCGCGCGTGCCCGTGGTGCTGAAGGACAAGCAGGCGGCCACAGCCGAGCGGCTGACCACCCTGGTGGCCCAGGCCGGGCTCACGCTCTCCGAGGAGCGCCTGGCCCAGGAAGTGGCCGTGCTGGCCGACCGCCTGGACGTGAGCGAGGAGCTCACCCGCCTGGCCGCGCACCTGGACCGCCTGGACGAGGCCGTGGCCGGGGGCGGCGAGGCGGGCAAGCGCCTGGACTTCCTGATCCAGGAGGCCTTCCGCGAGATCAACACCTGCGGCAACAAGGCCCAGGACGTCGAGGTCAGTCGCCTCACCGTGGACTTCAAGGTGGAGCTGGAAAAGTGCCGCGAACAGGTGCAGAACCTGGAGTAGGGACATGGAAAAGCAGCGTTCGCCGCAGCGCCAGCGGCTGGTCAGCCTGGGCTTCGGCAATTTCGTGGTGGCGGGCCGCGTCATCGCCATCGTGGACCCGGCCAGCGCGCCCATGCGCCGCCTGCGTGAAGACGCGCGCCAGGAGGGCAGGCTCATCGACGCCACCCAGGGCCGCAAGACCCGCGCCATCGTGGTCACCGATTCCAACCACGTCATCCTCTCGGCCATCCAGGCCGAGACCATCGGCCAGCGCTTCCTGGCCGAGGAAAGCGCCTCCCGGCGCGAGGAGGGGTAAATGCCCGCCGATACGCCTGACAATCGCCTGGGCCTGTGCCTGGTCATCTCCGCGCCCTCCGGCGCGGGCAAGAGCACGCTGGTGGGCCGCCTGCGCGAGGAGTTTCCGGACTTCGCCTATTCCGTGTCCTGCACCACGCGCCAGCCCCGCGTGGGCGAGCAGGACGGGGTGCACTACCACTTCCTGACCCGCGAGGAGTTCCTGAGCCGCCGCGAGGCCGGGTATTTCGCCGAGTGGGCCGAGGTGCACGGCAACCTCTACGGCACGCCCAAGGCCCCGGTTCAGGCGCACCTGGCCCAGGGGCGCGACGTGCTCTTCGACATCGACGTTCAGGGCGCGCTGCAGGTCAAGAGCGTGTTCCCCGACGGCCTGTTCGTGTTCATCCTGCCGCCTTCCCGTGATGAACTGGAGCGCCGCCTGCGCGGGCGCGGCACCGACGCCGCCGACGTCATCGCCCGCAGGCTGGGCAACGCCCTGGGCGAGATGCGCCAGGCCGGGCACTTCGACTTCCTCATCGTCAACGACGACCTGGACGCCGCCGCCGACGAGCTGCGCGCCGTGTACATGGCGGGCCGCGCCCGCAGCCTCAACCGCCCCGGCCTGCTGGACGGGCTGCTGGCCCAGTGGGGGGGCGCGTAATGGCCGAGCTTGCCCCTCAATTGGTCGTCGCATTGGACTTCCAGACCGGGGCCGAGGCCCTGGACCTGGCCCGCCGCCTGAAGGGCGCTGCGCCCTGGATGAAGGTCGGGCTTGAGCTGTACGTGGCCGAGGGCCCGGCCATCGTGCGCGAGCTCAAGAAGCTCGGCTACAAGGTCTTCGTGGACCTGAAGTTCCTGGACATCCCCAACACCGTGCGCGGGGCCGTGCGCTCCTGCGTCGGGGCCGGGGCGGACATGCTGAACATCCACGCCGCTGGCGGGCTGGACATGGCCAAGGTGGCCGTGGCCGCGCGCGACGAGGCGGCGGCGGAAAACGACCTGCCCGAACGCCCCATCCTGCTGGCCGTCACCGTGCTCACCAGCATGCAGGACCCGGACAACCCCATCCTGCGCGGGCGCGAGGCCGGCGACGTGGTGCTGGAGCTGGCGCGGCTGACGAAGGACGCCGGGCTGGACGGCGTGGTCTGCTCCGCCCGGGAGGCCGGGGCCGTGAAGCAGGCCTGCGGGCGGGACTTCCTGTGCCTCACGCCGGGCATCCGCGTGCCGGATCCCAACGCGCCCATCTCATCGCAGGGTGACGACCAGCGCCGCGTCATGACCCCGGAAGCCGCCGTGGCTGCCGGTTCCGACTATCTCGTGGTGGGCAGGCCCATCACCAGAGCTGCCGACCCCGTGGCCGCCGCCCGGGCCATCCTGGCGCGCATGGCGGGGGCGTAAGGCTCCCATGCCCGCCAACTGGAAACTGCTCTCCGACGCGCCCGTTCCGCCCACCATCGGCACGCTGGCCGAGGACCTGGGCATCACCCGCGTCATCGCCGAGGTGCTCTGGCGGCGCGGCTACCAGAGCGCCCAGGACATGGACCGCTTCCTCTCGCCCGGCCTGCGCCACCTCTCCCGGCCCGAGGCCATCCCCGGCCTGGAACAGGCGGCCAAAGTGCTGGCCCGTGAGATCGAGCGCGGGGCCACCTTCTGCGTCTGGGGCGACTACGACGTGGACGGCATCACCTCCACCGCGCTGGTGAAGGACTTCTTCCTGCAGCGCCTGGGGCCGGAGGCCGCCCCGCTGGACAACTCCGGGCGCTTCCGCCACTACCTGCCCAACCGCGTGGACGACGGATACGGCCTCAACGTGGAGGGCATTGAGCAGCTGGCGCGCGAGGGCGTGAACCTGCTGCTCACCGTGGACTGCGGCATCAGCGCCGTGGCCGAGGTGGCCCGCGCCCGCGAGCTGGGCATGACCGTGGTGGTGAGCGACCACCATATGCCCCCGGGCGAGCTGCCCGCCGCCCACGCCGTGTGCGACCCGCGCCTGTGCGGCGGAAATTGCGGCGAGAACTGCACGCGGCTGTGCGAGCTGGCGGGCGTGGGCGTGGCCTTCATGCTCATGGCCGCGCTGAACCGCCTGCTGCCCGGCGAGCCGGTGGACATGCGCCAGTTCCTGGACCTGGTGGCCCTGGGCACCATCGCCGATGTGGTGGATTTGACCGGCCAGAACCGCATCCTGGTCAAGAACGGGCTTCTGCTCATCAAGGAGGCCAGGCGCCCCGGCATCGCCTCGCTCAAGGTCTACAGCGGCTACGACAAGCTGGCCGAGCTGGGCGCCGGGCAGATCGGCTTCGGCCTGGCCCCGCGCATCAACGCCGCCGGGCGCATGGCCGACCCCGGCGTGGCCCTGGAACTTTTGCTGGCCCGCGACATGGACCAGGCCAATCCTCTGGCCTCGCTGCTGGACGGGCTCAACGCCCAGCGCCGCAGCGAGGAGCAGGGCATCCTGGAAGAAGCCCTGGCCCAGGCCGAGGAACAGAAGCACCGCCTGGGGCTGGTGCTGGCCGCCGAGCACTGGCATCCCGGCGTCATCGGCATCGTGGCCTCCCGCGTGGTGGAGCGCCACTACAAGCCCGTGCTCATGCTCTGCCGCGAGGGGGACGACACCCAGCCCGGCGGCGGCCACTGGAAGGGCTCGGGCCGCAGCATCGCGGAGTTCGACCTGCACGAGGGGCTCTCCGGCCTGGAGAGCCTGTTCCTGGGCTACGGCGGCCACAAGCAGGCCGCCGGGCTGTCCATGCCCATGGAGAACCTGGAGGCCCTGCGCGAGGGCTTCCACCTGGCCGTGGAGGCGGCGGTGGGCTCCGCGCCGCTCACCCCCACGCTCAAGCTGGACCGCGAGCTGGCCTTCGGCGACATCACCCACACGCTGCTCAAGGAGCTGGAGCTGCTCCAGCCCTTCGGCATGGGCAACCCGGAGCCGCTGTTCGTCTCCCCGCCGGTGAAGGTGAAGGACTACCGCGTGTTCGGCAAGGACCACGTGAAGCTCACCCTGGCCGAGCAGGTGGAGGGAGCCGCTGGTGGTTCCGGCCCGGGCCGCCCCGGCGCGCTGCTGCCCGCCAAGGCCTGGCGCATGGCCGAGAAGCTCACCCGCGAGGTGCACGGCAAGCTCATGCGCTTCGCCTTCACCCCGCGCATCGACCGGTTCGACGGCATCCCCAAAATCGAGTTGCAGGTGCGTGACTGGGAGGGCTAGGGCATTTTCCCCCGGGCATCGTCATGAGCCGGTTCGGGCCCAGACCTGTGCCGTAACCCCTTGCCAGGGAACAAACTTCGTCATCTGATAAACGGCCCTGGTACCGGCTCCCCCCTTCGGCACCAAAAGAACCGGCCGCAATCCGCAAGGATCGCGGCCCGTTTCATTTCCCGCCCCGCCAGCCTGGAAGCCCTCGGAACGCCCGCCAGCGGCCCAAGTTCAGCCAACGGGTCCATATGGGCGCATCAGTCACTCCAACGCTGCTTGAGGAAGAGGATGGTGCGGAGGCTCTCAAAGAAGGCGGCGACCACCTCTGGATCAAAGGCTTTGCCGGCCCCGGAACGGATGATTCGCTGGCATTCCTCCTCGGGGAGCGATTCCTTGTAGGGCCGGTGGCTGCCCACCGCGTCGTAGACATCCACGACTGAGACAATGCGGGCCTCCAGCGGGATATCCTCTTGAGCCAACCCGCATGGATACCCTGTCCCATCCCACCGTTCATGATGTGCCAGGGCGATTGCCTGCGCGGCAGGCACCAGTTGGGCGCGCGTCTCCCATTGTTTCAAGCTGGTGAGCAGCGAGCAGAAATCCTTTCCCGGGTGGGTCTCCATGAGCATGTCATGCTGAGGCTGGTTCAGGATCATGCACCCGTACTCGCAGTGCTTGCGCATCACCGTCCACTCATCGGGAGTGAGCGGGCCAGGCTTCAGCAGGATTGCGTCGGGTATGCCGATCTTGCCGATGTCATGGAGTGGAGCGGCTTCCTTCATCAAGTCCACACGGGCGGAGTCCAGCCCAAGGGCCCGGCCAACGGCCGCGCACATCTCGCCCACGCGGATGACGTGCCGCCCCGTTTCGTTGTCGCGGTACTCCGCCGCCTTGCCCAGGCTGAACAGGATCTGCCGACGGGTTTCCACCAGCTCCGCTGTCCGCGCCTTCACCAACTCTTCCAGGTTGTGCTGGTAGTTACGGTTTTCCTGCAGCAACCGGGCGCGCTCAAGCACGCGCGAAAGGGTATGCTCCACCACATCGAGCCGGGAAATTGGCTTGGTGATGTAGTCCCAGGCTCCAAGGCGAATGGCTTCCATGGCCTTGTCCACCGTACCAACCCCGGAAACCACGATGATGGGCAGCTCTGGCGCCCTGTCCCTGGCCATGCGGATGAAGGTGTAGCCGTCCATCACGGGCATGTTCAGGTCCACCATGGCCACGTCTGGCGCGAAGGATTCAAGGGCCGCCAGCCCCTCGACCCCGTTCGCGGCCATGAATGTCTGGTGGCCCATGTCATCCAGGTAGTCCGCCAGGGTGCGGCGCAGCATGGGTTCGTCATCGATGACGAGTACCCGGGCGGCCTCGGCCTGGACACCGGGCGGCTCCGACCGGTTAGAGGAGGGCGGCGTCAATGGCACGGACAATGTCCCCCATGTCGGCGATAGGCTTGAACAGTACACCCCGGAAACCGGGGATTCGCTGAATGGTGGACCGAGGCAGCAGCTCCTCCGGAGAGCCGGTGTGAATCAGAAACCGCAGAGCCGGGTCCAGCGCCTGGGCTTTGAGCATGAACTCGACGCCGTTGAGGCCAGGGAGGCGCAAATCCACCAGGCACAAGTCCACCTTGCGCTGGGCCAGCAATGCCAGCCCCTCTTCCGCGTCCCCAACCGCATGAACGTCAAAGCGGTCCTCGTCTGACAGGTAGTCCGCAACGGAGCGGCGGAGCATGAGTTCGTCATCAACGATAAGGACGGAGATGCTACTGTTGTCCATACTCAGGCATTACTGCAACGGCAGTTCAATGGCAAATGTTGTGCCCACTCCAGGGTGCGATTCCACCGATATCTTTCCCTTGTGCTTCTGGGTGATAATGAAATAGCCCACGGAAAGCCCCAGGCCGGTTCCCTCGCCCTGCGGCTTGGTGGTGAAGAACGGCTCGAACACGCGCCGCCGCGTGGCCTCGTCCATGCCGGGGCCGTTGTCCTCGATTTCAACGCGCACGGCATCAGCCAGGATCTTGCTGTGCAGCCGCAGGGTGGGGGCATCGGACCGGTCGCCGCGTCCCGGCATGGCCTGGGCCGCGTTCTTGATGATGTTCAGCAGCACCTGCACAATCTCCGTCTCCGTGCATTCCAGCGCGCCTGTTCCCTGGTCGTAGTCCTTCTCGATGGCGATGTTCCGGAAGTCGTACCTCTTTTTCAGGTCGTAGTCGTTCGCCGCCAGGTTCAGGGCCGTATCGAGCATTTCATTCACATCGCAGGTGGCCCGAACCGACTGGCTGCTGCGGCTGAAGTCCAGCATCGTGCGGATGATCTTGGCCGCGCGGTCCCCGGCCTCCTGGATGCCACGCATGTACTCGTCTATGCCCCTGGCGCGCATGTACTCGCCCACGGTTTCCAGGTTCAACGCCAGCTCCTGGGCCACGACTTGGTTCTTGGGCAGGCTTGTCGAAAGCCTGCGCTCCATGTTCTGTACGGACTGCAGGATGATGCCCAGAGGATTGTTCAGTTCATGCGCCATGCCTGCGGCCAACCCGCCGACACTCATCATTTTTTCCGTTTGCACCATCAGTTCCTGCATCTGCTTGCGTTCGGATATGTCGCGCAGGAAGCCGACCACGTATTCCTCCCGGAACAGGTCCATGACGGTGAGCGTCACCTCTGCGGTGAAGACGGAGCCGTCACAGCGCAGGTGCTGCCACTCGAAGGTCTGGGTGTCGCCGCGTCTGGCGCGCTCGATCATCTCCAGAGCCAGGGCGACGGATTCGCGGCCGCCCGGTTGCACGGGGGGAGAGAACTCTCCGGGATTGTGCCCCATCATGCGCTCCATCGGGCAGTCGAACACGGCGAGGGTGCGCGGGTTGCAGTCCACGATGCTGTTGTCCTTGATCATGAAGATGGCGTCCGTGGAGGCGTGGAAGAGCACGCGATACTTCTCCTCGTTGTACCGCTGCTCGGTGATGTCGGTGATGATGGCGCCGATGAGGTTTTGGCCGGTTTCCTGCTTTATGCGAAACTTGCGTGTTTCCAGCAGGCGATGTTCGCCGTTGCGGTCGTGCCAGTCCTCGGTGAAGACCACGAACCCGTCGGACAAGGCCTTTTCGTCGGTCTCCAGCACTTGCGCGCCGACAGGCGCGGGGAACACCTCGCCGGGTGCCTTGCCAAGCCAATCCTCCCCCGGGAATATGTCCAGAAAGCGCTGGTTGAAGTATACTGGCCTGGACTCGGCATCCTTGATGACAACGTAGCCCGGCAGATTGTCCATGAAGGCACGGAAACGCGCCTCGCTTGCGCGCAGGGCCGCTTCTCCTCGCCTGCGCTCCGTGATGTCCCGGGTCATGCCCAAAACATAGGTCCTGCCCCCCTCATCGACACGGCTGGCCCTGACCTCGACCTCATGGAGGGAGCCATCCTTGGCCCGGTGCACGGTCTCTATGGTCATGGGGCGCTCCGGGGCCATGGCCTCCCAAATGCTTCGGAACCCGCCCACCGGAACATTGGGGTCGACATCCCAGACCTTCATCCGCCGCAGCTCTGCCGAGGAATATCCCAGCATCTGCTCCATGGCCTCGTTCTCGTCCAGGATATTCCCGTCCAGGTCCGCCAGGACCACGGCGTCAACAGAGTTGTCGACCAGGAGCCGGTAGCGGGCCTCGCTCTCGCGCAGGGCCATCTCCGCGCGCTTCAGGTCGGAGATGTCCACGATGATGCCGATGAGGCCGCCCGGGGTTCCGTCCGCCTGGCGGAAGCCGTTGACGGAGTAGAGGGTCTGGTGGACCATGCCGTCCGCGAAGGGGATGGCCCTCTCCCTGCGCACGCGCCCGACAGTGGCGATGGTCTCCTCGTCCTCGGCCTGATACTCCTGGCGGTCCTTGTCCGGCAGATATTCCAGGTCGAGCACCCTCTTGCCGATGAAGTCCTCGCGCCGGATGCCGAACATCTCCTCATAGGCCTTGTTGCATCCCACGAAACGCGTATCGCCGCCCTTGTAGAACACCGCGTAGGGGATGGTGTCCATGAGCGCCTGCTGGAAGGCGAGCTGGTCGGCCAGGCGTTGCTCCAAAAGCTTGCGCTCCGTGATGTCCTCGATGGAGCCGTCAATGAACAGGGGGGCTCCATCGGCCCCCATCTGGAGGCTGGCGTTGATGATGGCCGGGAAGACCTCGCCGGTGGACCGGCGGAGTGTCAATTCCATGCGGACCCCTTGGGGGGTGGCCAGCAAGGCATCCAGCAGCCTCCTTCTCTCCCCGGGGTTCGGGTAGGCATCAAAGGTCAGGTCCAGGACGTTGGCAAGCATCACCTCCGGACTTGCAAAGGCATGCATGCGCGCCACGGCGGCATTGACTTCCACCAGCCCCCCCCGGAAGGTGGACCGGAAGATTCCGATGGGCGCATTGCTGAAGATCGCCCGGAATTTCTCCTCGCTCCGTGCGAGGGCCAGTTCATTCCTCTTGGACTCGGTGATGTCCATGAGGTAGCCGCTCCAGGTGCGCACACCGTCCGCTTGCCCGCTTGGCATGGAACAGGCTCGAACCCACTTCTCTCCGCCGCCAACCAGCACCCGGAAATCCTCGTTGAACTCGCCGTCGCTTGCGATGGCTTCACGGCTTGCGGTGGCAATCCTGGCCGCATCTTCCGGGTGAACCTTGGCGGAAAAGCTCGCCGGGTCGGAGACCATCTCCTTCGCGCTGATGCCCAGCAGTCCTTGAACCTTCTCGCTGACGTAGGAAAAGCGGTTCTCCAGCGGGTTGTCCGGGTTGTTGGCCGCAATCTCGTACAAGACCACGGGCACCGTGGCGGTGATATTGTGCAAGCGCAGCAGGAGTTCCCGTGTCCTGACTTCCGCCGCCCGGGCTTCCGTGACATCCCGGACGAAGACGCAACTCTGGCGCATGCCGCCGGATTCATCCCGGGCTATGGGGAAACGGGTGATGTGCCAGCACCGCTCCGCCTCCCCCGGGCCGAACCGGATCTCCCTGTCCACGCGGCTGTCCATCTCTCCCTCGTCCACCCCGCGCAGCAGATGGCCGATCTCTCCGGGCAGCACGGACGTAATCAGCTGGGCCTGCGGGGATTCCTTCCTCTCCTGGCCCACGAGGGCATCGAAAGCGGCGCTGGTTGCCAGAAGCCTACCGCCGTCGTCGCAGATGGCTATGGCCGTTGGGGAATTGTTCAGGATGCCCTGCAACTGCAGCGCAAGGCTCGTTGCCGCCCCACCGAAGTAGCGGCTCAGGCGCTGTACAACGACAATGGCCGCCAGGGTCAACCCGGCCACAAGAAAGAGAATTTTTGCGAGGTTCGCCCACTGTTCCTGTCTTGAACTGTCGACGCGAACGCCGACCCTGACGACCCCGACCACCTGATTGTCGTATCCACCCCGGTAAGGCGCTACGACCTCCTTCACCACCCGGCCTGCCCTTGTGCGTTCAACCAGCACCGGGACCGTGCTTTCAATGCTTTGCTTGATCTGGGCCAGGTCCCCGGTGGCGACCGTCTGGTCGTTGAACGCGGGATCGCTGTGAGCGAAAATCTCGCCGCTAGCCGACTCCACTGAGATATAGGCCAACTCCGGAGTCCGCGTGAGCATCTCCTGTACGAGCTGTCGTGTTTGGTATTTGCCGGAAAAGCTGACCCGGCTGATGGACTCGCTGAGAACGGCGGTGATCGCACCGCAAAGCCTGTTCTCCTCATCACTTTGGGTGCGGTGAAACAGGGAAACTGCTGCGCCGATGGCGAGAAGCACCAGGACAAGAACGACCGCGCCGAAGCTTAGGGAGAGCTTGCGTCCGAAACGCAGTTTGTCGGAATCGCTGATCTTGTTCATGCAACAGCCCTAGGGTTCGACCACGCGAAGATCGTTCTTCCACTGCGGGGACTTGCTTGGCCACGGCTTGTTAAATGAACCGGGTATCGGCCCCTTCCAACCCGGATAGCGGGGCAGGGTTTCCCTGGTGATCGGGAACACCGGCACGAGGGCGTGGTGAGGAGGCTTCTGGCCAATGAGCAGCGCATAGGCCGCGCGCATGGCTTCGGCTCCGAGGGGGCCACAAAACTGGGCGGAGTCGATCACGGTGAGCCTGCCGGCCTTTATGTTCCCCACCGAGGCGGGGTCGCCGTCCACCGTAGCCACCTGAATTTCCGTCCGCCCGGCTTCGGCCAGGCCGCGCACAACCTCAAGCCCGCCGCCATCATTCACGGTGAAGACCACATCCACATCGCCCGGCCGCGGGAAGTCGCGCAGGATTGAAGCAGCGGCCTTTTTTCCGCCCACAGGCTCCACGGCGGAGTAGCTCTTGAGCACCTTGTAGGCGCGCCCCTGCTGCGCCAACGCGTCCAGGAAGCCGTTCACGCGCTCGACCGTGGAAGATACGTGAGGATACTCCACCAGGATCAGGCGCATCTCGGGCTTGTGCCGAAAGCGCGCCGCCATGTACTCGCCCCCGAGGTAGCCGGCCTGGTAGTTGTCCGACGTGCGGTACGCCGCGAGTTCACCGCGGCTTATGTACTGGTCGTATGCCACCACGGGGATGCCCGCCCTGTTGGCCGCGATCAACGGATCGACCAGGGCGGCGTTGTCCGTCGGCTGGACGATGATGATGTCCACCTTGGCGGCGATGAGCCCGTACATTTGCTGGATTTGGTTCTTGATTCCCTGCTCTCCGTCGCCTGCCACGCGAGCCTCGATCTGCACCCCTGGCCTGCCGGCAGCCTTTGCCGCCTTGTTGATCCGCTTGGCCTCGTCCTCAAGCCCCTCGCGCATGGCCACTTGGCCGGGGATGCTCATGGACCAGTAGAGGGCGCCGACCCTGTAGTCCGCGGCGGGAGCCGGTAGCGCCGCAAGCAGCAGCGAGACGAACAGCAGGCAGCATGACAGAACTCTCATTGTCTCCTCCTAACTCACCAGCGAAACCATTGGAACACCACGCACGACATCGCCCTGTTCACACGGGAACGGCCGCCAGTTCCGGCTCTTTCCATAGTACCGGAGAGTTGCCCGGCAAGCCATCCCATGCGCCTCGCACTGCGCACAAGTCCAAGCTCTTTCCTGACTTCCGCATGCAATCACTCGTCGAGGCTCACACGGTTGCGGCCGGCCCTCTTGCTTGCGTACAGCATCCTGTCGGCGCGCGCCACGAGATCCCCAGCCGTTTCTCCAGCCCTGGAAACCGCGGCCCCGAACGATGCCGTGACGTGGATGCGATCCCCTTCGTGCTCCAGCCAGCTGTGCTCGATGAGCATGCGCAACCGTTCCGCGAGCCCCTGCAAGGCCGCCGCATTGGTGTTGGATACAAGCAGAAGGAATTCCTCTCCGCCCCATCGACAGGGGACATCAAGCGCTCTCAGGCCATTTTTCAGCGTCCCTGCGACCATGTTGAGAACAAGGTCTCCGGTGGCATGCCCCAGGGTGTCGTTCACTTTCTTGAAGTGGTCGATGTCGGCCATGATGGCCCCGAACGGCACCTGATGCTCCGACCAGGATGTCTCCAGGCTCCGCATCACCATTTGGGCATAGCGCCTGTTCCCAATCCCGGTGAGCGGATCGGACAGCGTTTCCTGGCGCAGGGTCTCCAGTTCTTTCAGGACATGGGAGTTCTCGACGTTGTGCGAGAAGACCTCAATCGCACCGACGATCGCTCCGCCCTTGTCCCGCATCGGGGTTGCGCGCACAAGCACGGGAACGCGATGCCCGAACTTGTGGTGCATGTAGACTTCGGCCTCGCGTGTCTGGCCGTCATGGATTGTTGCCGCGAGAGGGCAGCCCTTGCGGCAAAGCTCTTGGCCCAACTCGTCGACATGGCGGAGGATGTTGTCCGCACAGCGTTTGCCGACAACTTCCTGGGCGGCATAGCCGCTGAGGCGCTCCGCAGCCCTGTTCCAGTAGGTCACTCGACGATTCAAATCCACGAAGTAGACCCCCTCCCCGAGGAGATCCAGAACCTGTTGATAGACTTCTGTGTCCATCTATATTGTCCGTATGGTTGCAGTCGGCTTGGGGGGGCGTATTGAATCATAGCCACAACGGTAGGCGGACTGCAAGGGATTCGTATGTTCTTCGAAGACAATTTCAGTCACTTGAAGCGGTCCACCTGCAATACTGCTGAGGGGAAGCACAAGGGCAACGGGTGGGTGCGCCTCCGCCCTCTGGCTATGCCTGCGGAGAAGGGATGAGGGCGCGGCGACTTTGGGCAGGGCGCCAGCCGTACTTGCCCCTTGTGCCGTTTTGTGCTTTGTTGGCTGCGTCGGTCGAGGACCGCCGCGGCTTTTTTGTCTGGAGATTCAGCGTCCTGCATAGGTTGACGGTTCGCATCTCCCCCCCCGTTTTGCATAGGAGCCCCCCCGTGAAACATCCCATGCGGCGCTCTGGGCGCCAGATCGACGATTCCGAAGCCCTCGCCATGCTGCGCCAGTGCAACTGGGGCGTGCTCTCCACCGTTGGGGCGGACGGCCTGCCCTACGGCGTGCCGCTCAATTATTGCCTTGAGGAACGCCCGCACGAGACCGTGCTCATCTTCCACGCCGCGCCGGAGGGCCGCAAGATCGCCAACCTGCGCCACTGCGCCCAGGCCGCCTTCGTGGCCGTGGCCAGCGACGAGTTGGTTCCCGACAAATACACCACCTACTACGCCAGCGTCATGGCCTCCGGCCCGGTGCGCATCGTGGAGGAGCCGGACGCCAAGCGCGCCGCCCTGTTCACGCTCGTGGCCGCCATCGCGCCCGTGCATCCCGACCTCGGCGCGGCGCACATCGAGAAGTGGCTCGACGGCTGCGTGGTGCTGGAGCTGGTGATTGAGGATTTGAGCGGGAAGAAAAGGCCGAGGAAGGAGTGAGTAAACCATGACCATCGCAACCCCCCAGGAACATTACGAGGCCCTGCTGAACGAGGTGTATCCCTGGATGATGGGCGAGTTCGACGCCCAGGCCGGGGCGCAGCGGGCGCTGTTTGAAAGATTGGGCCTGAACCCCAAGGGCGGCAGGCGCGCGCTGGACCTGGGCTGCGGCCCCGGCTACCAGTCCGTGGCCCTGGCCCGGCTGGGCTTCGAGGTCACCGGCGTGGACACCAGCGCCAGCATGCTGGAAGTGATGAGCCGCGAGACCCACAGCCTGCCCGTGCGCGGCGTGCTGGGCGACATGCTGCTGCTGCGCGACCTGGCCCCCGGACCCTGGGAGGTGGTTGTGTGCATGGGCGACACCCTGCCGCACCTGCAAAGCAAAAAGGACGTGCGCGAGCTCGTTAAGGCCGTGGCCAGCCAGCTGGAGCCGGGCGGCGCGTTCTTGATCGGCTACCGCAACATGTCCGCGCTGCCCACGGGCCTGGACCGCTTCATCCCCGTGAAGGCCGACCGGGAGCGCGTGTCGCTCTGCTTCATCGAGGAGGAGGGCCCGGACACCTACCTGGCGCACGACATCGTGCACACGCGCGAGGGCGAGCACTGGCGGCTGGCCAAGGGCTGCTACCGCAAGCTGCGCCTGGGCGCGGACTGGCTCTGCGCCGAACTTTCCGCCTGCGGCCTGGCGCTGCGGCACACCGAGACCGCGCGCGGCATGACCTTCCTGCTGGCCGGGAAATAGCGCCCGCCGAACCAAGAAAGAAGCCCCCCGGAGTTTCGCGCTCCGGGGGGCTTTGTCGTTGGATCAGGCCGGGCCTAGCTCATGCTCATGAGGTAGGGCACGCCCAGGAACACCAGCGCCGCCAGGAAGATGGCGCCGAAGAGGAAGCCCTGCAGCCAGAAGTCCTTGCGGCTGACGAAGCCCGAACCGTAGTAGATGGGGCTGGGGCCGGTGGCGTACGGGGTGATGATGCCCATGAGGCCGAGGCTGAGGCACAGCAGCATGGCCAGCGAGCGCATGTTCACGCCCGGGATGGCCGAGGCCGTGGTCAGGAACACGGGCAGCAGCGCGGTGACGTGCGCCGTGAGGCTGGCGAAGAGGTAGTGCACCACGAAGAACAGCACCAGCAGCATCACGATGATGGTGGTGGGCGAGTAGCCCGCCATGGCCGCCGCGCTGGTGGTGGCGAACCACTTCAGGAACCCGACCTTGGCCAGGCCGTCGGCCAGGGTGACCAGGGTGGCGAACCAGAACAGCACGTTCCAGGCCTGCTTGTGGCCCAGCAGGTCGTCCCAGGTGATGACGCCGGTGAGGATCATGAGCGTGAGCGCGATGAGCGCCACAAGCGTGGCGTTCAGGTAGTCGCCCGCGAAGATCCAGCCCAGCAGGGCCAGTACGGCCAGGCCCGCCATGGTCAGCTCGCGGCTGGTGATCGAGCCGAGCTTGGCCAGCTCGCTGGCGGCCCACACGGGGGCGTCCTCGCTGACCTTCTGGGTGGGCGGGTAGAGGAGGTAGGTCAGGTACGGCACGGCCAGGAACAGCAGGATGCCCACGGGCGCGAACGAGGTGAACCACTCGCCCCAGGTGAACTTGATCTGGACGGTCTTTTCCACCAGCGACAGGGCCAGCAGGTTGGGCGCAAGGCCGGTGAGGAACATGGAGCTGGTGACGCAGGTGGTGGCCAGGGCCACCCACATCAGGTAGCCGCCGATCTTGCGCGGCTCGTTGTCCGGCGTGGAGCCGTAGAGCGCCGGGATGTTCTTGATGATGGGGAAGATGGTGCCGCCGCTGCGCGCGGTGTTGGAGGGCATGAACGGGGCCAGGGCCAGGTCGGCCAGGGCCACGGCGTAGCCCAGGCCCAGCGTGCGCTTGCCCAGCTTCTTGATGAGGATGAGCGAGATGCGCTTGCCCAGGCCGGTCTTCTCGTAGCCCAGGGCGAACATGAAGGCGATGAAGATCAGCCACACCGTGCCATCAGAAAAGCCGGAGAGCAGCCACTTGATCTCATCGGCGGGCTTGGGCTTCTTGGGCGCGGGCTTCTCTTCCTTCTTGGCTTCAGCGGGCTTGGCCGCATCGGCGGAAGCGGCAGGCTTGGCCTCGTCCTTCTTCTCTTCCTTCTTTTCCGGAGCGGCGGGAGCGGCGGCCTTTGGCGCCTCCGCCTTCACGCCCTCGGGGGCCTTGGGAGCCTCGGCGGGCTTGGCGGCATCCGCCGCTGCGGGCTTGGGAGGCGCGGGAGCCTTCGGCGGCTCGGGCGCGGGCACAAGCATCAGCGAGGCGCACAGCACCACGCCCACCAGGCCCACGGCAGCCGCCGGAATGGGCTCCAGAATGAGCGCCACCACCACGCCCACGAAGATGGAGAAATACTGCCAGGCGTAAGGCTCCAGGCCCTGCGGCGTGGGGATCGCCCATACGGCCAAGGCCGCCAGAATGGGGATGAGACCCTTCCAAAGCTTGCTCACAACGACCTCCTGGTGATTAAGTGACCGAAATTGTGGTCGAAAGTCATGTTGATTTTTTCACAATGTACGACCGTTGCCAGGCGTTGTCCAGAGTCGGCCCCCCGGAATTCCTCCTCGGCAGGGGATTATTTTTGCGACAGTTCCGCCGCCTGGTAGCTGCTGCGCACCAGGGGCGCGCAGAACATCTTGGGCACGCCGAGGGAGCGCCCGTACTCGGCCAGGGCCTCGAACTCGTCCGGATGCAGGTAGCGCCGCACCGGCGGGTGCTGGCGCGAGGGCCGCATGTACTGGCCCACCGTTATCATGGTGCAGCCCGCCTCGGCCAGATCGCGCACGGTCTGGCGCAGTTCCTCGTCCGTCTCGCCCAGGCCCGCCATGAGCCCGCTCTTGGCCGGGATGCCGGACCCGGTCTCGCGAGAGTAGGCGGCCACGCGGCGCAAGAGTTCCAGGCTCTGGGCGTAGTCCGCCTGGGGGCGGATGGCGCGGTACAGGCGCGGGGCGGTCTCCACGTTGTGGTTGAGCACCTCGGGCCGGGCCTCCAGCACGGTCAAAAGCGCCGCCTCGTCGCCCCGGAAGTCCGGGATGAGCACCTCCACGGTGCACTGCGGCAGGCGCGCGCGCACGGCCCGGATGCTGGCCGCGAAGTGCGCGGCCCCGCCGTCGGGCAGGTCGTCGCGGGTCACGCTGGTGATGACGATGTGCTTCAGCCCCAGGCGCACGCTGGCCTCGGCCAGGCGCTCGGGCTCGCCGGGGTCGACTGGTTGTGGCTTGCCGGGGGTGATGTTGCAGAAGGCGCAGTTGCGCGTGCACTCCCGGCCCAGAATCAGGAACGTGGCCACGGACTTGGAGAAGCATTCCCAGGTGTTGGGGCAGCGGGCGTTCTGGCACACCGTGTTCAGGTTCAGGTCGGCCAGCAGCCTGCCCGTGTCGGAAAAGCTCCGGCCCTGGGGCAGCTTGACCCTAAGCCACGGGGGAATGCGCAAATCGGGCGCGGAATTCTCCGGACAGGACATCCTTCACTTCCTTCATGTCGATTTCCCGGCCCGTCTCCAGGGCCAGCGAGGTGGGCATGGCCCCGGAGATGCCGCAGAGCGTGATGAGGCCGAACAGGCTCACGTCCGGGCCGACGTTGAGCGCCAGGCCATGGTAGGTGACGCCCCGGCGCACGCCGATGCCCATGGAGCAGATTTTTTTGGTGGCGGTCCACACGCCGGGAAAGCCCTGGCGGCGGGTGGTCTCCACGCCGAAGTGGGCGCAGGTGCGGATCACCGCCTCCTCCATGTCCTCGAAAAACTTGCGGATGCCGCCCTTGCGCTTCTCCACCCGAAAGATGGGGTAGCCCACCAGCTGGCCGGGAAAGTGGCAGGTGATGTTGCCGCCGCGCGCGGTCTGGGCCAGCTCGATGCCCTGGCCCGCCAGGTACTCCGCGCCCACGTGCAGGTTCTCGCCCCCGCCTTGCCTGCCCAGGGTGATGACCTTGGGATGCTCCACGAGGTAGAGCGTGGGCTCACCGCCCGCCAGCACCTCCTCCAGGGTCCGCACCTGGAGCGCCTCGGCCTCCTTGTAGGGCGTCAGCCCCAGGTCAACGATCCGCACGGCCCTTGGAACCCTTCCGGTGAGCCGACTTCTTGGGCGCGGCGGGCTTGTGCCCGGCGGCTTTGCCCGGGGCGGGCTTGCCTCCGGAGGGCTTGGCGCCGCTCGGCTTGGTGCCAGACGGCTTGGTGCCGCTCGGCTTGGTGCCAGTCGGCTTGGGCTTGGCCGGCTTGGGCCTGGCCGGTTTCGGGGCTCCCGGCTTGCGCGGCTGGCGTTCGGACGGCAGCTTTGGGGGCTTGCGTTCCTGCGGGGTTTTTTCGGGTTTCGGCTCAGGGGCCGGGGAATCGGGCGCGTGCTTCATGGCCTCGTCGGCCATGGGCAGCACGAGCGCGCCGCTCTTGGCGTCCTTCTGCACCTCCCCGGGCCAGGCGGCCTCCAGGAGCGTGCCCGGCAGGGGCACCAGATGCTTGCGCGGCAGCGAGAGCAGGGTCAGCCCGCGCTCGGAGCAGGCGTACTGGCCGAACCGGCGCTTGCCTTCAGGTCCGGGCAGCTCGAACGGGCCGGACACCGCGCGCACCAGGCCCTTGCCCTCCGGGGCCTCCAGCTTGCGGGCCTTCCGGGAGAAGTGCAGGAAGCTCAGGCTGACGTTCTCCTTGGTCAGGCGGGCCAGCTCGGAGAGCCTGCGCAGCCAGGCCGGGGCGGACTGGCTCTCGAAATTGAAGTGGCACCAGGCGGTGTAGCCGCGCCCGCTCATGGGGCAGGGGCCGGTGTGCGGGCAGGGGGCCAGGGGCAGCAGGCCCTCGTGCAGCATGCCGCGCCGCAGCGCCGCCAGCAGGTGCGCGGAGGGCCGCACGCCCGGCTCCACCACCAGCACCTGGCCGCGCTCGGTGAGCATGGAGCCCAGGTGCCAGGCCAGGCCTCCGGCGTCCTCGGCCAGGTCCACGCCCTCGCCGCGGCGCAGAACTTCATTGAGCGCGTTGGCCATGATGATGAGGTCGCCCTTCTCGCGCAGGCGCGCGTCCAGCGGGGACTTCACCAGCGTGACCTTCCAGGGGGCCAGGCCCTCGCCACGGGCCTGCGCCATGTGCGTCAGCGCCTCCAGTCCCAGGCGCATGGGCTTGGGCGCGCGGTCCACGCAGATGAAATGGAGCTTGCGGCGGCGCAGGTGCGGCCGGGCCATCCACAGGGCCAGGGGCGCGGTGAGCGGCCCGGTGCCCAGGTCGATGACCGTGGCTCCCTCCTCGGGGGTCTCGCCGCCCGGATCGAGCCCCAGGCCGGAGAACAGGATGCCCAGGCGGTGGATGTTCCAGGGCAGGAAATAGCGCATGTAGGCCGAGAGCGCCGCCGGGTCGGCCAGATAGTCGCGCCTGAGGTCGCCGCGCTCGTCGGTGAGCAGGTGCGAGAGCTCGCGGATGTCTCCGGGCAGCTCGCGGCGGTGCTGGCGGCGCAAGGGCAGGGCCGCGTCCAGGTGCAGCGGCAGTTCGGCCATGAGCGAGAGGAACTCGCGCCCGGGCTTGGGAAAAAGCTGTTCAGGAGACATGGCGCAGCACCATCCTTTCCACGTATTGCGCTCCGAAGCCGGAGTCGGCGGCCAGATTGAGGGCCCGGCAGTTGTCCGGCAGCGCCAGCACCCAGTCCCAGGCGTCCGGGCGGGTGAGCAGCAGGCGCGCGCCCTGAAGCGAGGTGTTCCCGGCCCGCACGAGCCGCCCGGCCAGCACCTCCGGCAGGAAGCCCAGCGCGGCCAGGTCGCCCGCGTCCACGTGCTCGCCCATGGCCCCGGCCAGATGCACGGACTTGAGCGCGCCCGGGGCCAGCCCGGACTCCGCCAGCAGGCGGGACAGCGCCAGGTTGAAGGCCGCCTTGACCTTCACCAGTTCCTCCACATCGGAGGCGGGCAGGGCCATTCCGCCAGGCAGCGGCAGCGCGGTCTCGCCGCCGGACTGGGTGAGCCCGGCCATGAGCTTCCGTCCCAGGGGCGTGGCGGGTACCACGAAGCGCCCCGTCTCGTCCAGCGCCCCGGCGCGCAGCAGCGCGGCCGCCAGCGACAGGTAGCCCACGCCGGTGATGCCCGCGTTCCTGGCGGAGGCCGAGCCCGATTTCGGCCCGTGCTCCACAAATTGCGGGGCCAGCCCGGCCGGGGTGAGCGCATAGGCGCGCACGGCCCCCGGCCCGGCGGTGCGCCCGTGGCGCAGGCCCACGCCCTCCAGGGCCGGGCCCATGGGCACGCTGGCCAGCAGGTGCTCTGTGGGCGAGAGCGCCAGCACGAATTCGCCGTTGGTGCCCAGGTCGGCCAGCAGGAAGGGATAGTCCGGCGGCCCGGCTGGGCTGAAATGCAGCGCGGCCATGCCCGCGCTCAGGTCGCCGCCCACGAAGGGCGCGAGCAGCGGCGGGATGAGCGCGGGCGGCAGGTCCGGGGCCAGCTCGCGCTCGTCGCCCCCGGCGTAGTCCAGGCGGTAGGGCGCCCGGGCGATGGACCCCGCGTCCAGGCCCAGCAGCAGGTAGGTCATGGCGCTGTTGCCCGCCACGCACAGCCGCGCCACGGGCTGGCCGTGCAGGGCCGCGGCCTCGGCCGCCAGGGCGCGCAGGCGGTCCAGCACCAGGCCGCGCAGCGTGTCCGCCCCGCCGGGCTTCTGGGCGTGGGCCAGCCGGGCCATGATCTCGCTGCCCAGGCCCATCTGCGGGTTCAGGCCCTGGCCCTTGGAGAGCGGCAGGCTGCGCTCCAGCGCCATCCAGTGGATGCTGGTGGTGCCCAGGTCCACGGCCAGCGCAAGCGGGGTGGAGGGGCGGACGGTGGTGAGCGGCGCGCGCCGGGGCGGGGCGCTGCGGCCAGGCTCGGGCAGCTCCACCTCGCAGGGGGCCGCCGGGTGCATGCAGGACAGCCGCCAGCCCTGGCCCACGGCCTCGCCGCCCAGCCGGACCAGTTCCTCGGCCCCGGCCTGCGGCGCGGGGGAAAGATAGCGCACCCGGCACAGGCCGCAGCGGCCCAGCCCGGCGCACAGCGGCACGCCGTCCCACAGGCCCGCGCCCTTTTCGTCGCGGTGCAGGAAGATGGCCTGGGCCAGGGTGCGGCCCGGATCGGGAAGAAGGCGCAGCTCGCGCCCGGCGTGGGTGCGCAGCAGGATGGCGGAGTCTGTCATGGCTGGGCCTTTGCGGTGAACCGCCTGGGCAGGCGCACGGTGAAGGTGGAGCCCTGGCCGGGCTGGCTGGCCACCAGGATGTGGCCGCCCATGCCCTCCACGAGGTTGTGGCACATGGCCAGGCCCAGGCCGGTGCCCTCGCCCGGGGGCTTGGTGGTGAAGAAGGGGTTGAAGATCTTGTCCATGTTCTCCGGCGCGATGCCGCAGCCGTTGTCCTGGATGGAGATGTACAGCCAGTTCTCGTCGGCGCGGGCCGTGGCCTCGATGCGCCCGCCCGTGGGAATGGCCTGGAGCGCGTTGTTCATGAGGTTCAGCACCACCTGGCGCAGCAGCGGCGCGTCGGTGAGCAGGCGGGGCAGGTCCGGCGGCAGCGCGCGCACCAGCGTGGCGTTCTTGTACGAGGCCTCCTTGTCCACCAGCCGGGCCATGTCGTCGATGAGCCGGGCCACGTCCACTTCCTGGAGCACGGGCTCGCGCTTGCGGGCGAAGTCCAGCAGCTTGTGGGTGATGTTCTTGCAGCGGTCCACCTGGGAGCGGATCTCGCGCAGGGAGTCGCGCACGTCGCCGAAGTCCGCGCCGGGGCAGGCCGCCGCCGCCTCGCCCACCAGATGCTCGGCCCACTCGGTCTCCTGGGCGATGATGGCGATGGGGTTGTTGATCTCGTGCGCGATTCCGGCCGAGAGTTCGCCCACGGCGGCCAGCTTTTGCGATTGGATGAGCTGGCTGTTCAGGGTGGTCTTGGCCTCCTCGGTCTCGCTCAGGCGGGTCATGAGCCTGCGCGCGGAGGCCGCCGCGATGGCCAGCACCGCGCCCGCCAGGATGCCCGCCAGCGGCGGCGTGGCGAAGGTGGCGGCCACGGCGAGCGCGGCCAGCACCGGCGGCACCAGGAAGTGCAGCCACAGCGACAGCCGGTGGTCGCGCCACAGGCGCGCGCCCGTGGCCATGCCCAGCAGGCCGCCCGAGGCGCCGGGCGCGTGGTTTGCGGCGTGTGGAATGCCGTTACCTTGCGGTCTTGGCATTGAGCTGTCTTCGCTCATCGGCCTTGCGCACCTTGTCCAGCAGTTCGTCGAAGTCCGCGGGCTTGAGGATGTAGTCGTAGGCCCCGAGCTTCATGCCCTGCATGCCCGTCTCCAGCGAGGCGTGGCCCGTGAGCATGATGACCTCGGTGAGGGGGCGTTTGGTGCGGATCTGGCGCAGCAGCTCCAGCCCGTCCATGCCGGGCATGCGCACGTCCAGCACCACCACGTCGAACTCCTGCTCCTCGATGAGCCGGAGCGCCTCCTGCCCGCTGGTGGCCGTGGCCACGGGCATCTTGCGGATGGTGAAGCGCTTGGCCATGGTTTCCAGGAAGTCCGTCTCGTCGTCCACGAGGAGGATGCGGATGCTCATGCGTGCGGCTCCTTGCTTTGGGGGATCAGGCCTTGCGCTGCGGCAGGGTGATGATGAAGGTGGCGCCCCGGCCCTCCTCGCTCTCCACGCGGATGGCGCCGCCCAGCTTCTGGATGATGCTGAAGCTGATGGTCAGCCCAAGGCCGGTGCCTTCGCCCACCTTCTTGGTGGTGAAGAAGGGGTCGAAGATCTTGGCCAGCTTGTCCGGCGGTATGCCCGGGCCGGTGTCGGAGATGGAGATGACCACATCGTCGGGCTCCGACACCGAGCGGGTGCGCACGGTGACGCTGCCGTCCTTGCCGATGGCGTCGATGGCGTTGTCGATGATGTTCAGGAACACCTGCTGGAGCTGGGCCGGGTCGCTGGCCACGAAGGGCAGGCCCTTCTCGAAGTCGGTGCGGATCTCGATGGCCCGGTACCTGGCCTCATTCTCCAGGAAGGTGATGGTCTGGGAGAGCACCTCGTTGACGTCGATGTCCTCCTGGGTGGGGTCCATGCGCCGGGCGAAGCCCAGGAGCCGGTGGGTCACGTCCTTGGCCCGGGTCACGTGGTACTCGATCTTGGCGATGGCGTCCTCGAACTCCTTGAAGTTCGGGCTGGCCTTGATGTCCTCCTCGGACAGCAGGTCGCGCATCCAGCCCGCCTTCTCCTTGATGATGGCCAGGGGGTTGTTGACCTCGTGGGCCACGCCCGCGGCCATCTTGCCCAGGGCGGCCAGCTTGCCCGACTGGGTGAGGCTGGCGTCCAGCGCGGCGCGTTCCTTCTCGGCGCGCACCAGCTGCGACAGGATGGTGTTGCTGGTGATGACCGTGCCCCCGGCGATGAGCAGGAACCCGCCCGCCAGGATCAGCCAGACCGTGTGCCGGGTGTGGGTCAGCGGGGTCAGCTCCTCGGCGGGGTCGTCGCGGATGGCCAAAAGCCAGTTCTTGTTCTCCAGCCAGGCCAGGCCGAAGAGATAGGGCTTGCCGTCCACCTCGATGGTCTCGGAGCGCACCCCGGGGAAGCGCGCGTAGGAGCCGAGGTCCATCTTGCCCAGGAGCTTGGGGCCGAAGCGCGGCTTGGACTGGAGCACGTTGTCGGCGTTGAGCAGGAAGGCGTCGCCGTTCTCGCCCAACTGGTCGCTCTGCACCAGCGAGTCGAAGATGTCCGAGTCGATGGTGGCGCGCAGAACCCAGCTCTTGTTGCCCTCGCGCCGCATCACGGCGATGATGATGTGGGGATAGTTGCGCCTGCCCAGGAACACGTCGCTGATGAAGAAGCCCTTGGCCTGCACCTGGTCGAACCATTCCTCGTGCAGGTAGTTGGCGTTGCGGATGACCTGGTAGGGGCCGGTGTAGATGATG
>JAEXRD010000144.1 GCA_023438245.1 Pseudomonadota bacterium
GCGTTCCGTAGCGGGTCATTTTTTGTCCTTGGCGGTCTTCTTGTGGGGGGCGGGGAAAATTTCGGGGTGCAGCAGCGCGGCCAGCTCCTCCACGGCCTCGATGCTCTGCGGGCCGGGGCGCGAGTACCTGCGCTCGTCCACGAACCAGGAGCGGCCATTTTTCGCGGCGGCCAGCCCTTTGAGCCGGGGGCGCTGCGAAAGGGGCAGGGGGGCCTGGTTCATGGGGCCGCGCTGGATGAGGTACACGTCCGGGTTCAGCCGCACGATCTCCTCCTCGCCCAGGCGGGCGAAGCGGCCCTTCTCCTCGATGCAGCCCACGCCCCCTGCGCGGCGGATGACCTCCGCCACCATGCCGGAGCGCCCTGCGGCCAGCATGCTGGGCGAGCGGACCTCGTAGAACACGCGGGGCCGGTTGGCAACAGTGGCGAGCCTGGCCTCCACCTCGGCCAGGCGGGCCTCGGTGGCGCGCACCAGCTCCCCGGCCTCGGCCTCCGCCCCCACCAGCACGCCCACGCGGCGCATCACCGAGAACAGCTCGGCGAAGCTGGACGCATGGAACACGGCCACGCGCACCCCGCGCCTGCGCAGGGCCTCCACGGGCAGGTGCGCTTCCCTGCGCCCGGCCAGCTGGAGCACCAGGTCCGGGCGCTGCGCCAGCACGGATTCCACGTTGGGCCGCATGTGCGTGCCGATGACCGGCAGCTTCACCACCGCCGGGGGCCAGAGGTCGGCGTTGGTGCGGGCCACGAGCACAGTGCCCCTGCCCAGCGCATGCACGATCTCGCCCAGGCCGCCATAGAGCGCGATGACGCGCGTCGCGGGCCGGGCCAGGGTGATTTCCTGGCCGGTGTCGTCGGTGACGCTCACGGTCCCGACGGGTGCCGCTCCGGCGCTGTCAGCCCAGAAGATGAACAGCAGCGCCAGGAACCAGATGCGCCTGCGGCGCGCCGGTGACGGGATGCGCCGCCACGCGGAGGTCGGTCTCATAGATGTCCTTGAGGTTCGCTTCGGTGAAAATTTCGCGGGTCGGCCCGTCCAGCACCACGCGCCCGGCCTTGAGGAACACCAGCCGGGGGCAGTACAGGGCCGCCAGATTGAGGTCGTGCATGGCCGTGAGGATGGCCGAACCCTGCCCGGCCAGCCGCGCCAGCAGATCGAAAGACGCCACGCGCCGTGCCAGGTCCATGGCCGAGGTGGCCTCGTCCAGCAGCAGCACGCCTTTGCCCTGGGCCAGGGCGCGGGCCAGCAGCACGCGCTGCAGCTCCCCGCCGGAAAGCTCCGAGGCCATGCGCGGCGCCAATTCCGCCGCCCCGGCCTCGCGCAGGGCGCCGTCCGCCGCCTCGTGGTCCTCCGGGCCGTAGCCGGAAAGGGTTCCGGCGTGCGCGAAGCGGCCCATGAGCACCAGCTCGCGCACAGTAAACCCGGCAGGCGCCTCCAGGCGCTGCGGCGCGCAGCTCACAAGCCTGGCCCGCTGCCGGGGGGAAAGTCCTGCGATGTCCAGCCCGCCCAGCTCCACGCGGCCCCCGGAGGGGGCAAGCAGCCCGGCCAGCGCGGCGATGAGCGTGCTCTTGCCCGCGCCGTTGGGGCCGCACAGGCCCACCAGCTCGCCGCGGCCCACGTGCAGGTCCACGCCGCGGAGCACGGGGCGGCTTGCGGAGTAGCCGCACGAAAGATCGCGCGCCCGGATCATGCCTTGCCCCTGGCGGCGCGGCCCAGCAGCAGGCAGAAGAACGGCCCGCCGATGAGCGCGGTGACCACGCCCACGGGCAGCTCGGCCCCGCCGGGCAGGATGGTGCGGGCCAGCACGTCGCTCAAAAGCAGCAGCAGCGCGCCGAGCAGGCCCGAGGCGGGCACCAGCAGCACGTGGCCCGCGCCCAGCACCATGCGCAGCAGGTGCGGCACCACCAGCCCCACGAAGCCGATGACCCCGGACACGGCCACGGAGGCCCCGGAGAGCAGGCTTGCGCCCAGGAGCAGCCACAGCCGGGAGCGCGCGGCGTCCAGGCCCAGCAGGCGGGCCTGCGTCTCGCCCAGGGCCAGCAGGTCCAGCTCGCGCACGCGCCAGAGCACCAGGCCCAGGCCCACGGCCATGTACGGCAGGGCCAGGCGCGCGTGCTCGAAGCCCCGGCCCTGGAAGCTGCCCATGATCCAGAACACGATGCTGGACACGCTCTCCTCGTCCAGGCTTTTCAACAGCGAAATGAGGGCGGACAGGAAGGTGGACACCACGATGCCCGCCAGCACCAGCGTCTCGCGCCGGAACCCGGCCACGGCCCCCCCGGCCACGCGGCCCAGGCCCAGCACGGCGGCCAGGGCGGCCAGCGCGCCCAGCAGGGCGAACACCGGCAGCGCGCCCGCGCCGCTCATGTTCTGCAGGGCCTGGTCCGCCGCCACCCCGGTGAGGATGGCCAGCGAGGCTCCGAAGGCCGCCCCGCCGGACACGCCCAGGGTGAAGGCGTCGGCCAGCGGGTTTCTCAGCACGCCCTGGAACACCGCGCCCGCAATGGACAGCGAGGCCCCGCAGAGCATGGCCAGCACCGCGCGGGAAAGCCGGATGTCCGCCACCACCAGGATCAGGCTGGGGTCCAGGCCTTCCGGGTCAGCAAGCCCGAAGGAAGCCAGCAGCGCCCGCAGGGCCAGGGCCGGGGGCGTGGGGTAGCTGCCCGCGCCGCAGGCCAGCACAACGGCGGCCAGGCACAGGGCGGCCAGGCCCGCCAGAACGGCGAGCCTGCCTGCCCAATTCACGCGCCCGGCCGCCTTGTTCATGCTAGAACCCCAGCTCCTTGCAGGCGTCCTTCAGGTGGTCGATCCACAGCGCGGCCACTGCCGGGCGGCTGCCCAGGCCCACCAGAACCGGCTTGCTGGCGATGCCCGCCTTCCTGAGCCGGCTGGCCCAGGACTCGTCTTCCTTTTCGCCCGCGGCCCCGGCCATGTCGTTGCGGGCATGGTCGCCCGCCACGCTCATCAGCGGCACCAGGTGCGCGGTGCGGATGCCCTGGGCCCTGAGCTGCGGGAGGATGTCCGCCAGGGAGGGCGAGCCCTCCACCGTGCCCACGAACACGGCCCGGTCGCGCTTCCACAGGGCCAACTGCAGGGCGGAGTACGAGGCATTGGCGGGATGCCCGGTGCCGTGGCCCATGAGCAGCACCGCCTCGCCCTTGCCATGCCTGGGCAGGGCGGGCAGCAGGGCCGCCGCCAGGGCGTCCACGTCCTCGGGCGTGTACATCAGCGGCCTGCCCACGCTCACGCGGGCAATGCCCTTGGGCATGGCCTGGAAGGCCTCCGCCGTGGCCTTCACATCGGAATATTCGTGGCCGGGAATGGCCTGGAGCGACTGCACGGCCACGTCGGTGAAGCCCTCGGCGGCCATGTCCGCCAGGGCCTGGGCCGGGGAGGAGCGCATCACGCCCTCCTCGGCTATCTTGGTGCGGATGATGCGCGAGGAATAGGCCAGGCGCACGGGCACGCCGGGGAAGGCCTGCTCGGCCCGGGCCTTGATGGCCTCGATGGCGTCGGCGGCCTCGGGCACGCTGGTACCGAAGGCCACCAGCAGGATGCCGCGCTTGTGCGGGGCCTCCTTTTTGGCCTCGCCGGCGTAGGCCGCCTGGACCAGCAGCAGGGTGAGGACGGCGAGCAGCAGGGCGCGCAGCGGCGCGGGACGGAAAACGGAACGCATATGTGGCCTCCCGGGAGGAGGGGCGGGTTCGGGGACAATGAAAAAATCCCTTCCCGCCACTGGTGCGGAAAGGGATTCCCGTATTCGTCCCCTTCAGTGTCCCGCCGCGCAAAAGCCCTCGTTGCCGGCGGGAAGCCGTTGATCGCGCTCGGCAGGTCTTCCGGCTCACCCCATCCGTCCCGGCCTTCCCGGAAGCATCAGGCTTCCAGTGGCGCGCTTGGGGACGGACATCTCACGGGGCTTACGGCGGCGGGACCGCTCCCGATTCGCACGGGATTCCCTCTTCGCCCTTTCGGGCACCGAACACTGTGACGGGTAGTATGCGGCGGGCCGGGTGTCAAGTCGGCCGAAACTGCGGCGGGCTATCCGGCGGCCAGGTCGGCCAGCAGTCGCTCCACGTCCAGCACCAGGGCGTCGCTCTCGCCCATCATGCCGAAGCCCAGGATGGGCAGGCCGTAGATTTCCTGCACGGGCACGGTGAAGCCGGTGATGACCACCTGTTGCTGCCTGAGCACCTCGTCCACCAGCAGGGCGGCCTTGATGTCGCCCTGGCGCACGGTGACGATGAGGCCCGTGGAGATGTCCTGGCAGGCCTGGCCCAGGTCCAGGTGGCGGCACAGGCGCAGCAGGTGGAAGATCTGGCCGCGCACGCTCACGGTCTCGCCGCCGTCGGGCAGGCTCACCAGGTCGCCGGAGGCCGGGGCGTAGATCTCCAGCACGTCGCGGCTGGGCACGATGAGCGTTTCCGGCCCCACGCGGCACACCAGCGCCTCCACGATGCCCTCGTTGACCGAGCGCGACAGCGGGATGGACAGGGTGAAGCGCGAGCCGCCTTCCTTGCGGTTCTCGATGGTGATGTCGCCGCCCAGCTGGGTGCGGATGGCGTTGGCCACGGCGTCCATGCCCACGCCGCGCCCGGACACGTCGGTGATCTTCTCCGCCGTGGAGAAGCCCGAGTTCAGGATGAGCGCGATGGTCTCCTGCTCGGTCATCTCCGCCCCCGGCTCCACCAGGCCCTTCTCCTCGGCCTTGGCGCGGATGCGCGCGGCGTTCAGGCCCCGGCCGTCGTCGTTGACCTCCACAAAGGCCGTGTCGCCCCTGCGCCAGGCGGCCAGGTTCACGCTGCCGGTCTCGTCCTTGCCCTTCTCGGCGCGCTCGGCGGGCGTCTCCAGGCCGTGGTCCAGGGCATTGCGCAAGAGGTGCACCAGCGGCTCGTTCAGGCTCTCCACGATGGTCTTGTCCAGGGCCAGCTCGTCGCCCGTGATGGTGAAGCGCACCTTCTTGCCCATCTTCTGCGACAGGCTCTGCACCAGGCGGTTCATGGGCAGGAAAATCTGCTTGAGCGGCACCAGCCGGATGGCGTCCACCTCGCGCTGCAGGCCGCTGATGACGGTGTCCAGCTCCGAGAGGGTGGAGGCCGAGAGCGTGGCCCCGCGCGTGCCGGACTGGGAAAGCACGGCGAAGGTGACCATGAGCTTGCCCACCAGGGCGATGAGGCTGTCCAGGCGCTCTGTGGGCACGCGCACGCTGGAGATGCCCTGCTTGCCCGCCTGCATGGCCCGGTCGAGCTGCTTCTCGGCGTCCTCGTGGTGCTCGGCGGCGCCGCCGGACCCGCCGGATCCGTTGGCGCCGTTTGCCGGGGGTGGCGGCGGCGCGTCCGCCTCGGCCTTTTCCGGCAGCGGATCGGGCACCCGGATAGGCGCGGGCTGGTCCAGAACCCCGGCCAGGGCGCGCAGGAAGCCCTTGTGGGCCTCGCACACGCGCAGCAGCGCCGTGACCATGGGCTCGCTCACCGGGGTGATGCCGTCGGTGAGCATGTCCAAAATGGCCACCACCTGGGCCGAGGCGATCTTCATGTGCGTCAGGCCCAGGCCGTCCAGGGCCTCGCGCACGCCTTCCGGGGTGGGGCGCTCCTCCTCCAGCCTCAGGACGCGGTCCTCAAGCGGCTCGATGCACTGGTCTATGAGCTCCCTCATTGCGCGGACTCCTCGGCCTGGGCTGCCGGTTTGTCCCCGCCCGCCGGGGCGGCGGGAACGAGGGCCATGCGCGCGTCGCTGCCCGTGGCCATGAAGGTCTCGCGCCCGGGGGCGGAGAGCCCGCGCACGGAAATGGTCCACATGCCCGCCAGGCCCGCCAGGTCGTCCCACATGGCGCTGCCCACGGTGAGCACGGCGGCGCAGTCCAGGATGACCGGGGTTTCCTGCGGCGTGGCCAGGATGGCCCCCACCACCTGGTCGCGCTCGGCCTTGCGGTGCAGCCTCCGGCAGGTCAGCGCCACCACGGCGGCGCCGCCCTCGCTGCGCGCGATCACGCAGTTTGCGCCGCAGGTCTGGTTGGACTGGGCCTGGCCGCCGCTGGCGGCCTCCAGCACGGCGACCACGGCCTCCATCTCGGCCTTGTCGGGCGCGCCCTGGTCGCGGATCTGCTCGATGACGGCGAACACGGAGTTGACCCCGTACACGGCCAGGGAGAGGTTGTCGGAGGAGTGGGGCAGGGTTCCGGCCTGGAGCTTCTTGAGGAAGCTCTCCACCTTGTGGGTGATGGCGCTGGCGTCCTCGAAGCCGGGCATGAAGCCGGTGACGCCCTTGATGGTGTGCAGGGGCCGGGCCAGGATCTCGATGCCCTGACCCACCTCGCCCGCGCCAAGCACCTCCAGGCCCTCAAGGACCTGGGGATAGTACTTGTCCGCCACTTCGGCGAAGAATTCTTCGGATAGCGCGTCGCTCAAGGGGTGCCTCCTGGCCGGCCCAGTCTATTCGGCCAGAAAGCCCAACTTCTTGAGTTCCTCGAACAGCTTTTCCTTGCGCAGCGGCTTGACGATGTAGCCGCTGGCCTCGCCGTCGTGGAAGGAGCGGATGACGGTCTTGGGGTCGTCCAGGGCGGTGACCATGAGCACCTTGACCTGCGGGCGGATCTTGCCCTCCTGCTCCGCGGCGCGGATGGCCTGGAGCGCCTGGATGCCGTCCATCTCCGGCATCATGATGTCCATGAAGATGATGTCGTAGGGGCGGGCTTCCTCGTGGGCCAGGCGGAAGGCGTCCAGGGCCTCCTTGCCGGTGACGGCCACGTCCACCTCGAACAGGGGGGCCAGAAAGGCCGAGAGCACCTTCCGGTTCAGAAATTCGTCCTCTGCGATGAGCGCGCGCATGTTGTGCTCTCCTTGGGCTGTGTGCGAAAGGCCGAAGCCGTCAGTGCCCGGCCAATATTCTCATAATACGTAGTCTTGTCAATGCATGCGGAAATATTTGCGCGCCCCCCGCGCGCCTTGCCAGCGGGCGGGTTGTGGGCTACTGGACCGCCCATGCGAGGATTCATCACCGACGAACGCGCCCGGCGCATCCGCGAAGTGCTGGCCAAGAGGCAGACCGCCTTCACCCTGGTCATGGACAACATCTGGGACCCGCACAACGTCTCGGCCATACTCCGCAGCTGCGACGCCTTCGGCGTGGCCCGGGTGCACCTGTACTACACCTGCGAGAAGTGGCCGGAACTGGGCAAGAAAAGCTCGGCCTCGGCCAAAAAATGGGTGGAGCGCGTGACCCACGACGACGCCACCGAGATGCTGGACGGCTTCGACACCCAGGGCGTGCAGGTCATCCGCACCGGATTTTCGGAAACCGCCAGGCCCCTGCACGAGTTCGACTTCACCCGGCCCACGGCGGTGATCCTGTCCAACGAGCACCGCGGCGCCTCCCCCGAACTCATCGAACGGGTGGGCCAGGAACTTTACATCCCCATGCAGGGCATGGTGCAGAGCCTGAACGTCTCCGTGGCCGCCGCGCTCATCCTGTACGAGGCCTTTTCCCAGCGCAGGCGCGCCGGACTGCTGGACAACCCGGCCTATTCGCCCGAGGAGCTGGAGCGCCTGTTCTTGGAGTGGAGCGACAAGTAGCGCCCATTTTTTTTCGCTTTTTCACCCGCCGGGCCGAACAAAAAAAGGGCTGACCGGAATCCGCGCGACGCGGTCCGGCCAGCCCTTTTTCCTGGTGAGCGCTGGGGGGGCGGCGTGGCCGCCCGGAGGAAAGGCTAGTGGTGGCCTTCCTTCTTGCCCTGATTGATGCGGATGAAGGCCACGGTGATGATCCAGGCCAGGTAGATGAAGATGAGGGACACGCCCACGGTGCCCTGGGTGGTGCTGTGAGCCATATCCTTGATGAGTTCGCCGATCATGTCCGCCCTCCGAAAATGTCGTTTCGTCGCCCTGGCGGTGTGCCGGGCCGCTTCATTTCACAGGAACGCGCCGGAATGTCAAGGGGTCTTTGTGAGGAAAGGCGCAAGCCTTCTGGCGCGGCCCACCCCTTGCCGCGAAGCCCCGGTGCGCGCTAGGGTGCGGCCACAAACCCCTTGCAGGCAGGAGGCCTTCGCATGTCCGACACAATCCGCATGGTGGTGCTCGACGGCCACACCATGGGCCAGGGCGACAACCCCTGGGACGCCATCGCCGCGCAGGGCGAGCTGGCCATTTACGACCGCACCCCGGCCGGGCTCATCGTGGAGCGCGCCAAGGGCGCCCAGGTGCTGTTCACCAACAAGACCCCCATTACCGCCGCGACCATCGCCCAATTGCCGGACCTGCGCTGCGTCTGCGTCCTGGCCACGGGCTACAACGTGGTGGACATCGCCGCCGCAGCGGCCCGGGGCATCCCGGTGTGCAACGTGCCCGGCTACTCCACCCAGTCCGTGGCCCAGCACGTCATGGCCGTGACCCTGGAGCTGTTCACCAAGGCCTCGCGCCACGCGCGCGCCGTGGCCGCGGGCAAGTGGGCGCAAACCCCGGACTTCTGCTTCTGGGACCAGCCCATCGCCGAACTGTGCGGCAAGACCATGGGCATCGTGGGCTTCGGCGGCATCGGCCAGCGCGTGGGCGAGCTGGCCCACGCCTTCGGCATGCGCGTGCTGGCCTACAACCCCAGGCCCAAGGCCGAGCCGGGCTACCAGCCCTTCGCCTTCGCCAGCCTGCCGGAGCTGTTCAGCCAGGCGGACGTGGTGAGCCTGCACTGCCCGCTGACCCCGGAGAACACCGGGCTGGTGGGCGGCTCGCTGCTGGCCTCCATGAAGCCCTCGGCGTTTCTGGTGAACACCGCGCGCGGGCCGCTGGTGGACGAGGCCGCGCTCATCTCCTCGCTGCGCTACGGCATGCTGGCCGGGGCGGCGCTGGACGTGGTGTGCGTGGAGCCCATGCGCGACGACGACCCGCTCCTCACCGCGCCTAACTGCATCATCACCCCGCACGTGGCCTGGGCCTCGGTGGAGTCGCGCCGCAAGCTCATGGCCGAGAGCGCGGAGAACCTGCGGGCGTTCCTCTCGGGTAAGCCGCGCAACGTGGTCAACGGGGTGTAGGGTGTAGGGGCTGGCTCAAAAAGCGCCTTTTGCCCCCTGAGCTTCG
>JAEXRD010000022.1 GCA_023438245.1 Pseudomonadota bacterium
GGGGAAACTTTTCAGCGAAAAGTTTCCCCCGCCCCCTCCGATTCACCTACCCTTCAACTTCTTCCTTGGTGGCGGGGCAGGCGGGTGTGCGCTGCACTTCCTCGGCGCGCAGGGCGCGGCGCAGCACCTTGCCCACCATGGTCTTGGGCAGCGAGTCGCGGAACTCCACCTGGCGGGGCACCTTGTAGCCGGCGAGCTTGGAGCGGCAGAAGGCGATGACCTCGGCCTTGGTGAGCTTTTCGTCCGGCTTGGTCACGATGTAGACCTTGACCACTTCGCCGCGGGAGTCGCAGGGGATGCCCACGGCCACGGCCTCCTGGATCTTGGGGTGCTGGTGCAGGATCTCGTCGATCTCGCGCGGGTAGATGTTGTACCCGGCGCTGATGATCATGTCCTTTTTGCGGTCCACGATGAAGAAGTAGCCGTCCTCGTCCATGTAGGCCAGGTCGCCGGTGTAGAGCCAGCCGTTGCGCAGCACGTCGGCGGTCTCGTCGGGCTTGCCGAAGTATCCGGCCATGACCTGCGGTCCGCGCACCACAAGTTCGCCCACCTTGCCGGGCCCCAGGTGCGGCCCGCCCAGGTCCATGTCCACGATCTTGGCGTCGGTGCCGGGCACGGGCAGGCCGATGGAGCCGTTCTTGGCCGCGCCGTGCAGGGGGTTGATGTGCGTCACGGGGCTGGCCTCGGACAGGCCGTAGCCCTCGCAGATGCTGGCCCCGGTGGCGGCCTTGAACTGTTCCAGCCATTCCACGGGCATGGGCGCGGAGCCGGACACGCAGTACTTGATGGAGGACAGGTCGTAGCTGGAGACGTTTTTTTGCTGCAAGAGCGAGATGTACACCGAGGGCGCGCCCGGGAACACGGTGGGGCGGTCCTTGTGGATGGTCTTGAGCACGTCTCCGGGCACGTAGCGCGGGAAGGGGATCTGGGTGGCGGCCAGGGCGGTGCACAGGTTCAGGCACACGGTGAGCCCGTAGATGTGGAAGTACGGCAGCACGCCGATGAACAGCTCGCGCTGGGCGCCCACGCCGGGCAGCATGGCCACGCACTGCATGACGTTGGCGTAGAGCCCCGCGTGGGTGACCATGCAGCCCTTGGGCAGGCCGGTGGTGCCGCCGGTGTACTGCAGCAGGGCCAGCTCTTTTTCGGGGATCAGGCCCTTGATCTCGTAGGTGCTCATGCCGCGCATGAGGGCGGACCAGGGCTGCACGGCGTCGTCGCCGCTGGGCACCTTGCCGTTCTGTCCCTCGCGCCAGCTCTTGAGCTTGTAGAGCAGGTTCAGCGGGAAGCGCAGTCCGTCGGCGATGGTGGTGACGAAGTACTTCTCGATGGAGAGCTGGGGCCGCAGGGCGTCGATCTTGGGCCAGAGCAGATCCAGCGTGATGAGGAAGCGCGCGCCGGAATCCTTGAACTGGTGGACGATCTCCGTCTCCATGTACAGCGGGTTGGTGAACACCACGGTGCCGCCGGCCTTGAGGATGCCCCAGTAGGCGATGATGGTCTGGGGCGTGTTGGGCAGCATGACGGCCACGCGCTCGCCGCGCCGCAGGCCCTGCTTGCGCAGGTTGGCGGCCAGGATTCCGGCCAGCCGGGCGAGCTTGGCGTAGGAGATGGTCCAGTTCTGGAAGGAGACGGCCGGCCGGTCGGGCCAGTTCTCTGCTGCGCGGTCCAGGATGTCGAAGACGGGCTTGGATTCTATGCGCGGGGCGTGGGGGACGCCTTTGTCGTAATGCGAAAGCCAGGGGCGGTCAATTTCCGGCATGTGCCAACCTCTTGGGGGTGCATGGCGCTTTTGCGCCGCTGGAGTATAGGGGCGGCGGAGAATTGTGGCAAGGAGAAATCCCGCCCGCTCTGGGAGGGGTCGCGCCGGGCGTCGGATTCCTGGCGGCGGGGGAGTTGTTCCAGGAACCGATCATTGTGTCCATGAATGAAAAGTGGGCTGCCAAGGTTCCGTCAGGAAGAGGGGCAAATTCTCCGTCATGCTTGACAGAGCGGGCATTTCCGGGCAGTGTCGGCAATGTTGGGGATATGGGTTTGTGACGTATAATCATTGACCTTCTGAATGATCTGCGAGTTGTTGGCGCGCTGTTTGCATTATTTGCGGCACAGTGCCCCGGTCGGCAGTTTCTGCGTCCCCCCGGACCGCCAGGAATCCGCCCGGACATCTTCAACAACCGAGTGAACGACATGCTGCTCGCCGACGGAAAGTTCATCAAGCCAAGCAAGGAGACCAGGGTGCTGGCCATCCTGGATTCGCTGTCGCAGGACTCGGCCCTGTCCCAGTTCGAGCTGGGAAGGCGGCTGAAGCTCTCGGGCGCCATGGTCAACCAGTACCTGCGGCTTTTGCAGGAGCAGAACCTCATCGAGTACCGCCCGGTGAACGGCAAGAGCTACCGCTACGTGCTCACCACCGGGGGGGAGCGCAGCCGCCGCCAGATGTTCTCCGACTACTCCAGCGAGACCATCCGGCTGTACACCAACATCAAGGATTTCATCCTCTCCAAGCTGCGCAGCCTGGAGGCGCGCGGCAGGCGCAAGATCGCCCTGTTCGGGGCCTCCGAGACCTGCGAGGTGGTGCTTTCCGCCCTGCGCGACACCTCCTTCCAGATAGTGGCCGTGGTGGACAACGACACCGACAAGCACGGCTCGCTGTTCCATGGGCATGTGGTTTCCTCCCCCCTGGTGCTGGAGCACGTGGACTGCCAGTCCGTGGTCATCACCTCCTTTGGTCGGCAGGACGAGATTCATCAGCAACTGCAGCCCGTCTCGACGAAGAGAGGGCTGGAAATAGTGAGGCTGTGAGCATGGCGAAGCATCCGCACATCACCCTGCGCTCGGGCCGGGCCATCGGCGCCGGACATCCCTGCTTCATCGTGGCCGAGGTGGGCAACAACCACCAGGGCGACCTGGAGCACGCCAAGCGCATGATCGAAGAGGTGGCCAAGGCCGGCGCCGACGCCGTAAAGTTCCAGAAGCGCCACCTGGAGAGCCTGCTGACCCGCGCCGGGCGCGAGGCCCCCTACACCGGGCCCAACAGCTTCGGCCCCACCTACGGCGCGCACCGCCTGGCGCTGGAGCTTTCCGCCGCGCAGATGGCCGAGCTCAAGACCCTGGCCGAGAGCCTGGGCCTGGTGTTCTTCGCCTCCGCCTGGGACGAGGTGAGCCTGAAGGAGATGCTGGAGCTGGACGTGGAGCTTCTGAAGGTCTGCTCCGCCGACCTGGTGAACCTGCCGCTCCTGCGCCGCGTGGCCGCCTCGCGCCTGCCGGTGATTCTGTCCACGGGCATGAGCAGCCTGGAGGAGATCGACGCCGCCCTGGCCGTGGTGCACGCCGAGCACGACGACGTGGCCGTGCTGCACTGCAACAGCTCCTACCCCTGCGCCGAGGAACAGATCGGCCTGCCGGTGATGGACACCCTGCGCGAGCGCTACGGCGTGCCCGTGGGCTATTCCGGCCACGAGCGCGGCATCGCCCCCTCGGTGGCGGCGGTGGCCCTGGGCGCCTGCATCGTGGAGCGCCACTTCACCATGGACAAGACCCAGCCCGGCACCGACCACAAGGCCAGCCTGGAGCCCGCCGAGCTGGCCCAGATGGTGGCCATGATCCGCGAGGTGGAGAAGGCCATGGTCGTCAAGGGCAAGATCGTGTTCCCCGAGGAGCAGGCCGCGGCCAAGAAGCTGCGCAAGGGCCTGGTGTTCTCGCGCGATCTGCCCGCGGGCCACGTGCTCACGGCCTCGGACCTGACCACCCGCAGCCCGCTGGTGGGCGTTTCGCCCGTGCACTGGGACGAGGTGCTCGGCTCGGTGCTGAAGAAGCCCGTGAAGCTGGAGGAGCCCGTGCAGTGGGAGCATGTCTCCCAGCCGGCCTCCCAGGCCAGCGCCGCGTCGTCCTCAAGCTAGGCCGCGTCAGTCCCCCCACACCACGCGGAGGCCCGCATGAACCAGACCAACATCCTGCTGGAGAGCGGCACCAACGAGCTGGAGATCATCGAGCTCTTCATCACCGAAGCCGGGGCCGGAGCCGGGGGCGGGGGCGAGAACTCCTACTTCGGCGTCAACGTGGCCAAGGTGCTGGAGATCATCGAGGCCCCCGGCAGGCTGGAGCCGCAGGAGTCCGCCGCGCACCCGAGCTTTCTGGGCGTCATCTCCCTGCGCGACATGGTGCTGCCCGTGGTGGACCTGGCCGTGTGGCTGAACATGGAGCGCGCCCCCTCGGACCACGAGCCCATCCTGGTCACCGAGTTCAACGGGGTGAAGACCGGCTTCCTGGTTTCCGGCGTCACCCAGATCCACCGCGTCACCTGGGCCGAGGTGGAGCCGCCCAGCCGCTACCTGGCCGAACTGCCCGGCAACAGCATCACCGGCACCGTGCGCCTGGGCGACCACTTCGCCCTGCTGCTGGACCTGGAGCGCGCCCTGGCCGAGCTGGGCGCGGTGAACACCGACCTGCCCGAGCACGAGGACAAGCCCGCGCCGGACGAGCCGTATCGCGTGCTGCTGGTGGACGACTCCACCTCGGTGCGCTTCCTGCTCAAGCGCAATTTCGAGAGCGCCGGGTTCGTGGTGGAGACCAAGGGCAACGGCGAGGACGCCTGGAACGCCCTGCTGGAGCTCAAGGAGGAGGCCGGGCGCAGGGGCGTGGGCGCGCCCAGGCTGCTGGACGCCGTGGTCTCCGACGTGGAGATGCCGCGCATGGACGGCTACACGCTGACCAAGCGCATCAAGGACGACCCGGTGCTGAGGGAGCTGCCGGTGATCCTGTTCTCCTCGCTCATCTCGCCCACCATCCTGCACAAGGGCCAGAGCGTCGGGGCCGACGCCCAGATCACCAAGCCCGAGTTCGGCGGCCTGACGAGCCAGGTGGCCGACATCATCCGCCAGCGCCGGGGCGGCTAGCCCACATCCCGCCATTTTTTCCCGCCCCGGGCCTCCCGGCGGCTTGAACTCGCCCCACGCCCTGGGCTAGGGTGGCGCAGGACCCCTGCGCGCCGCCCCGGCCGCGCGCCCCCCACCAGACCCAACCTGGGAGGCCAAGGCATGATTCCCGGACGCATCCTGTTCGTGGACGACGAGGAGAACATCCTGGCGAGCTTCCGCACCACGCTGCGCCGCCATTTCGACGTCCACACCGCCCTTGGCCCCGCCGAAGGCCTGCGCGCCATCCGCGACCAGGAGCCCTTCGCCGTGGTGGTCTCCGACCTCAAGATGCCCAGCATGGACGGCATCACCTTTCTGGCCCGCGTGAAGGAGATGAGCCCGGACAGCGTGCGCATGATGCTCACCGGATTTGCCGAGGTGCAGACGGCCATCGGCGCGGTGAACGAGGGCCAGGTGTTCCGCTTCCTGACCAAGCCCTGCCCGCTGGACGTGCTGGTGCGGGCGCTGAAGGACGGGCTGGAGCAGCACCGCCTGGTGACGGCGGAGCGCGAACTGCTGCGCGGCACCCTGCGCGGGGCCATCCGCGTGCTCTCCGAGGCCCTGGCCCTGTCCAACCCCGAGGCCTTCGGGCGCTCGCGCCGGGTGCGCCACCTCGTCTCCAGCCTGGCCAAGACCGCGGGCCAGGCCACGGGCTGGGAGCTGGACCTGGCGGCCATGCTCTCCTACATCGGCTGCATGGCCCTGCCGCGCAGCATCCTGGAGAAGCTGGCCGCCGGGCTGGAGCTCTCCTACGACGAGCAGAAGCTCTACGACAGCCACCCGGTCATAGGCGCTGGCCTGCTGCGCCAGATCCCGCGCATGGAGCGCGTGGCCGACCTGGTGGCCGACCAGCACAAGAAGCACGTGGACGGCCCCTGCGAGGGCGCGGCCCTGCTCAAGCTGGCCGTGGACTTCGACCTCATGGAGAGCCGGGGCATGGCCACGGAGCAGGTGCTCCAGGCCATGCGCGACTGCCCGGGCTGCTACGATCCGGCCCTGCTCGCGGCCTTCGAGCGCGCGGTGGCCCAGCTCGGGGCCTACAACAAGAAGTGGGTCATGGTGCGCGAGATGAAGCCCGGCATGGTGCTGGACCAGGACGTGACGACCCGCGAGGGCCTGCTGCTGCTGGCCAAGGGGCTGGAGCTGACGGTGGCGGGCATCGCCCGGCTGGCCGAGGCCACCGTGAGCTTCGGCGTGGTGGAGCCGGTGGGCGTGCTGCTGCCCGCCGATGAGACCCCGGCGACCGACGCCGAGGGAGCGGAGAACGCTCCGGCCTCCTAGCGGCCTTGCTTTCGCGGCGGCAGGCTGGCCAGCAGGGCCCTCAGCTCGTCGAAGCGCACGGGCTTGGCCACGTGGCCGTCCATGCCCGCCTCCAGGAAGCGTTCGCGGTCCCCGGTCATGGCGTAGGCCGTGAGCGCGATGACCGGAATGTCCGCCACGTGGCGCAGGTCCGGGTCGGTGCGGATGCGCCGCACGGCCTCAAGCCCGTCCATCTCCGGCATCTGGATGTCCATGAGCACGCAGTCGAACTGGCCCTGGCCCAGGGCCTGAAGGGCTTGGCGTCCGTCCGCGGCGCTGGTGACCCTGTGGCCGAGCTTGGAGAGCAGCGCCTCCATGGACAGCCTGCCCACCGGCTCGTCCTCGGCCAGCAGGATGCGCAGGGGGTGGCCGGGCCCGGGGCCGGAGCCGGCCTGTTCGGGCTTGCGCGTTTCCGCCCTGGGCGGGCCGCCCAGCAGCAGGTTCAGGGTGATGCTGGTGCCGCAGCCCAGCTCGCTGTCCACGGTGATGCCGCCGTCCATCATGCGCACCAGCCGGTTCACGATGGCCAGCCCCAGCCCCGCGCCCTCGAACTGGCGCGCGTGGGAGGCGTCGGACTGGGTGAAGCGCTCGAACACGCGGGAAATCTTGTCCTCGGCGATGCCGATGCCGGTGTCCGTGACGGTGACGTAGCAGCGCACGCGCCCGGCGTTGCGGCGCGAGGGCCGGGCCCAGGCTTCCAGCGCGACGCTCCCGGAAGGCGTGAACTTCACGGCGTTGCCCACCAGGTTGAACAGGATCTGGCGGATGCGCGCCTCGTCGCCCACCAGCACGGGGGGCAGGCTCTCGTCCAGCCGGAAGGAGAGGGTCAGGTTCTTCTGCTCGCAGGCCACGCGGAACACGTTGGCCACCGAGGTGAAGATGTCCGAGAAGCGGAAGGGCGCGGGGGTGAGCTGGAGCTTGCCCGCCTCCATGCGCGAGAAGTCCAGGATGTCGTTGAGCAGGGAAAGCAGCCTTCTTCCGGCGTCCAGGGCCATGCCCACGTACTGCCGCTGGGTGGCGGGGTCGGCCTCGTCGAGCAGCAGCTGGAGCATGCCCAGCACGCCGTTGAGCGGGGTGCGGATCTCGTGGCTCATGTTAGCCAGGAATTCGCCCTTGGCGCGGTTGGCCTGCTCGGCGGCCTCCTTGGCCTGGCGCAGCGTGGCCTCGATCTCGCGGCGGGCGGTGATGTCGCGGCAGATGGCGAAGACCATGGGCTTCTTGCTCACCATGGCCCCGCTGATGCTGACCTCGACATCCAGGATGGAGCCGTCCTTGCGGCGGTGGCGCGTCTCGAACACCTGGTTGACCAGCGACAGGTCGGAAAAGCCCTTGCGGATCTCCTCCTCCCTCATGTCGGCCTCGTAGTCCCAGGTGCGCAGGCCCAGCACCTCCTTGCGGGTGTAGCCCAGCATCTGGGCGAAGCGGCGGTTGGCCTCCACGATGCGGTGGTCCTGGTCGATGATGACGATGCCGTCCTGGCTCTTCTCCATGAGGATGTCGCGGCGCAGGCTCTCGTTCTGCAGGGCTTCCTCGGCTCGCCTGCGTTCGGTGATGTCCTCGCGCATGAGCAGGCCGCCCGTGACCCGGCCCGCGCGCAGGAGCGGAACGCCGTAGATGCGCTGGTAGCCGGAGCGCCCGCTGGCGAAGATGGGCACCTGCACCTCGGCCAGGCGCAGGGGAACGCCCTCCAGGATGGCCCGCACGCGCTCGCCCATGCCCGAGCTGGAGATGCCCGAGAGCTCCCAGACCTTGCACCCCAGGAAGCCGTCCAGCCCCAGCTTGCCGTCGGCGAACTGGTCCAGGTGCCAGCGGTTGACGAAGGTGATGGAGCCGGTCTCGTCAAAGGCCATGATGGAAATGGGGCTCTCGTCCAGTAGCTGGCGCAGCCGCTCCTCGCTCTCCTGCAGGCGCTCCTCCATGCGCGCGCGCTCGGTGATGTCCTGGGTGAGCATGAGGATGTGCGGAACCTCGCCGCGCCTGATGAGCGCGCCGGAGCAGAGCGCCCGGATGGAGGAGCCGTCGCGGCGCACGAAGTCCACCAGGCGGCCCTCCACCACGCCCTGCTCCGAGAGTTCGCTGACGACCCTGCCCCGGTCGGCGGGATCGGCCCACAGGCCCAGCTCCAGAGAGGTGCGGCCCAGCGCCTCCTCCTCGCTGTGCCCGGTGAGCTGGCAGAACTTGGCGTTCACCGTGACGTAGCGGCCCTCCATGGTGGCCAGCGAGATGGCCAGCGGGCTGGCCTCGAAAAAGCCGCGGAAGAGCTGCTCGCTCTCCTGGCGGGCCAGCTCGGCCACGCGGCGCTCGGTGATGTCCTGGATCACTCCCGCCAGCCTCGCGGGCGTGCCGTCGCCGTTCAGCACCAGGCCGCAGGAGAGCTGGTGGTGGCGGACGCCTTCGCCGGGCAGCCGCACGCGGTAGAACAGGTCGCCGTCCTTGCCGTCATGGCCGCGCATGCGGGCCGTCCACTGGTCGCGGTCCTCCGGCAGCACCAGCGCGCTCAGCCCCTCCAGGCCCGCCGGGGCTGCCTCGAGCCCGAACAGCGGGGCGATTTCGTCGGCCCACCAGTAGCCGCCCGTGGCCAGGTCCAGGCTGAACCCGGCCATGCGGCCCATGCGCTGGGCCAAGGCCAGGTGGGCGCGCTGCTCGGCCAGGTCCGCCGCGGCCTCCTCGCGCTGCCGCAGGCCGGCCTCCATGCTTTCGGCCATGGCGCTCATTGCGCTGCCCAGGTGCTCGATCTCCGCGGGGCAGAGTGGGAGTACGGCGCGGACGCGCAGGTCGCCTTCCTGGATGTTGCGCGCGGTGCGCATGAGGCTGGCGATGGGTTCGGAGAGCAGGCGCGATCCCGCCAGCCAGGCCGCTCCCGCGCCCAGGCCCAGGGCCAGGATCAGGTAGGCCAGCCCGCGCGAAACCAGCCCGCGCGACTGGCCCAGGGCGGCCTGCTCGGGAATGCCCACCACGACGTACGCGTACGGCGCGCTGCCCGGGCGCAGGCGCACCGGGGCGAAGGCGAAGACGCGCGGGGTTCCGTCCGAGCTTTTGGCCCACACCGTCCCGGTGCCGTCCGCCTCCCGCATGGACTTCCAGACCCCCTGGCCGATGGGCTGGCCCAGCGGGTTGGTGGAGGGGGCCGGGGGATGGTAGAAGGTGCGGACGCCGCCCCGGTCCAGCACGGCCACCATGGACCCGGGCGGAAGCTGGGCCTGGTCGAACAGCGCGGCGAAGAAATTGAGCCGCACCGGCGTGGCCAGAACGCCCATCGGCGCGCCGTTGGAGCCCAGGATGGGCGTGGCGAAATGGAAGGTGGGGATGCCCAGGCTGCGCGCCCGGGTATATTCCCCGGCGGAGAATTCCCGCGTGGCCAGCGCCTCCTGGAAATAGGCCCGGTCGCTCACCTCGCTGGAGAAAATCTGCCCGTCGGGGGTGACGGCGGAGAGATGCCCCGACAGGTCCACCAGGGACAGGGCGGCCATGTCCGGGGAGCGCCCGAGCACACGCAGGAACAGCGGCCGGGCGGCCTTGACGTCCAGCCGCTGCACCTCCGGCAGCGCGGCCAGGGTCTCCTGCACCTGGCGCAGGCCCCCCACCGTGCGCTCCAGCACGGCGGCGAAACCCTGTGCCAGGCGCAGGGTCTGCTCCTCCACCTCCTGCCGTTCCTCGGCGCGGTAGTCCTGGGCGATATGGACGGTGAGCGCCACAACCGGCAGCAAGGTTGCCGCCACGATGAGGAAGAGGACGCTCCGAATGGAACCGAAACGGTTCGACATGCTGCTGCCAGGAGGCTGGGGGACGGACGCCGGGGGGACGTCCAACATGGCTGGGACGATACGGGGCTTGGTATAAATTGTCCAGGGCTTTTGGGCGTGTGGGCACTTCGCCCGGGGTGCGGGGCGATCAGCCGGAGGCCGCGGCCCTGCGGCGTTCCTTCTTCCAGGCGGCCAGTTCCACGGCAGTGGGCTCGGCCCAGCCCAGCGGCGTCTCGCGCAGGGGCGTCACCTCCATCTCGCGCCACGCGCCGCCGGAGGCCTCCGGCCCGCCCACGAGCAGGCGCACGCCCACCGGGCGGCCCGCCTCGGCCTCGGCCCGGGCCTTGGGCGAATACGAGGCCACGAAGGCGGCCGCGTCGGCGATGACGGACTGCGGCCAGACCTGGGGGCTGGCGCCTGCCGGGGCCTCCGGGCCGGGGGCGTACTGCCGGGCGATGGCCATGGGGCCGGGCACGTCGCGCAGGCGCATGAGGATGTCCGTGGGCTGAAGCGCCGCCTCCAGGGCCTCGTTGTCCTCCTGGTTGCGGCCGATGGACAGCCAGTACGGCCCGCTCCAGTACTGCCGCCCCAGGTGCGAGAGGCTGAAGTCCCCCGGGGCGGGGTCGGCCAGGTTCACCAGGATGGGCAGGTAGCGCTTGGCGTTGTCGGACTCGGCCAGGCGGCAGCCGCCGCCGGGGGCGGGAAAGTCGGTGATGCCGAAATGCGCGGCCAGTTCCAGCTGCCCCTTGCGGCCCCGGCCCCACAGGGCGGGCAGGCGCGAGCGGTCCACCAGGCCGGAGAGCTCCATCTTCGTGGGGGGCAGCTTGCCTGCGGAAAGCGGCCTGAGCAGCACGTCGCGCGCGCCGGAGCCCTTGCGGATGAGGTTGAGCGAGTCGGGCCGCTGGCTCATGGGCCGCTGGCCCAGCACCTCGCCCGTGGCCAGGAAGTGCGCGCCGTAGACGGGCAAGAGGCCCTTGGCGTGGCGCAGCATCAGGATCTTGCAGTCCACGCAGGGGTTGAGGTGCTTGCCCCAGCCGTTGCGGGGCGCGGCCAGCATGTCCAGGTAGGCGCGGCGGATGTCCACGGGCACCGCGTCGATGCCGTAGGTTTCCTTCCAGTGCTCCAGCAGGTGCGGCTTGCCGAAGAAGGGGCTGACGTAGTGCAGGCCCAGCACGCGCAGGCCCTGCTCCTGCAGCACCTTGCAGGCCAGGATGCTGTCCAGGCCGCCGGAGAACAGGACCAGCGCGTCGTAGGGGGGACCGGAATACAGGGGGGCGTCGGTGCTCATGGGAGGGCGCAAGTACGACAGGCTTGGTCGGAATGCAAGGGGAGGGGAAAAGCCCCGGCCTGGAGCGACTCTCCGGGCCGGGGCCTTGGAAAATGCGGAACTCGCCGGGCTAAATGGAGATTTTTGCGCCCAGCAGCGCCGCGAACTTGGCCACCCAGTCCGGATGCGCGGGCCAGGCCGGGGCGGTGACGAGATTGCCGTCCACGTAAGCCTTGTCCAGCGGGATGTCGGCGTATTTGCCGCCCGCGCAGACCACGTCGGGGCCGCAGGCGGGGTAGGCCGAGGCCTTGCGGCCCTTGAGCACCCCGGCGGTGACGAGCACGAGAGGGCCGTGGCAGATGGCGGCCATGGGCTTTTTGGCCTTGTCGAACTCCTGCACGATCTCGATGACGCGCTTGTTCAGGCGGATGTATTCCGGGGCGCGCCCGCCGGGGATGACCAGGCCCGCGTACTCGGCGGTCTTCACGGCGGCGAAGTCCTTGTTCAGGGTGAAGTTGTGGCCGCGCTTCTCGGAGTAGGTCTGGTCGCCCTCGAAGTCGTGGATGCTGGTGCGCACGAACTCCCCGGCCTTCTTGTCCGGGCACACGGCGTCCACCTGGTAGCCCAGCATGGTCAGGGCCTGGAAGGGCACCATGACCTCGTAGTCCTCCACGTAGTCGCCCACGAGCATGAGAAGTTTTTTGGGAGCGGCTTTGCCGGGGGCCTTCTTTGCGGCAGGCGCAGCTTTTTTCGCGGCCGGGGCCTTCTTCGCCGCGGGAGCCTTCTTCGTCGCCATGTCCAATCCTCCTTGTGTCCGTATTGTTCACGCCCCGGCGGGGGGAGCCGGGGGAAAACCTGCCGCGTTCCGGGACGACCATGCCCACGGGACGCGCCGCACCTGGGCAGCGCCTGCTACTTCTTCTTCGCCGCCGGCTTCTTGGCCGGAGCCTTCTTCGGCGCGGGCTTTGCCGCCGGCTTGGCTGCGGGTTTCGGGGCCTCCGGTTTCTTCGCGGCTGGAGCCTTTTTGGCGGTCGACTTGGCAGCGGGCTTGGCAGCGGGCTTCTTTGCTGCCGGAGCCTTCTTCGCAGCGGGCTTCTTCGCGGCCTCGGCCTTCTTGGCCGGGGCCTTCTCGGCGGCTGCCTTGGCAGTGGGCTTGGCAGTGGGCTTGGCAGCGGGCTTGGCAGCGGGCTTCTTGGCCGGAGCCTTTTTCGCAGCGGGTTTCTTGGCGGCTTCGGCCTTCTTGGCCGGGGCCTTCTCGGCGGCTGCCTTGGCCGCGGGCTTGGCAGCGGGCTTGGTGGCGGGCTTCTTGGGCGCGGCCTTGGCAGCAGGCTTCTTCGCGGCCTCGGCTTTCTTGGCCGGAGCCTTCTCTGCGGCTGCCTTGGCCGCGGGCTTGGCCGCGGGCTTGGTGGCGGGCTTCTTGGCCGGGGCCTTTTTCGCAGCGGGTTTCTTCGCGGCTTCGGCCTTCTTGGCCGGAGCCTTCTCCGCCGGGGCCTTGGCCGCAGCTTTTGGGGCCGCGGCGGGCTTGGCCGGAGCGGTCTTTTTCGTCGCCATGTCCTGTCCTCCTTCAGTCCGTATGGTTCACGCCCCGGCCGACCATCGGCCGGGGCATTGATCACGAACCAGGGGAGCGCTGGGCATCAGGCGCTTTGCGAACAAGCTCCTTAGCCGAAGTAGCGCTCGCGGATCTTGCGGGCCACGGTGGACGGGGTGAAGCCGTACTTCTCCGCCAGCTTGCCCGCCGGGGCGCTCTCGCCGAAGTGGTCCAGGCCGATGGCCAGGCCGTCCAGGCCCACGTACTTGTGCCAGCCCTCGGGACGCCCGGCCTCCACGGCCACGCGCTTGCGCACCGCGGGCGGCAGCACGCTGTCCTTGTACTCCGGCTTCTGGGACTCGAACAGGGCCACCGAGGGCATGCTGACCACGCGGAACTTGCGGCCCGGGGCCTCGCCCTCCAGGATCTTCACGGCCTCCAGGGCCAGGGAGACCTCGCTGCCCGAGGCCATGACGATGACGTCCGGCTCTCCCTGGCAGTCCTTCAGCACATAGCCGCCCTTTTTCACGCCCTCGGCCATGCCGGGATGCTGGGCCGGGTCCATGGTGGGCAGGTTCTGGCGGGTCAGGAACAGGCAGGAGGGCTTGTGGGTCTGCTTGAGCGCCACTTCCAGGCACAGCGCGGTCTCCACCGCGTCCGCCGGGCGCAGGTCCAGCAGTTCGGGGATCAGCCGCAGGCTGGCCACATGCTCGATGGGCTGGTGGGTGGGGCCGTCCTCGCCCACGTGGAAGGAGTCGTGGGTGAACACGTAGAGCACCGGCAGCTTCTGCAGGGCCGACATGCGGATGGCGTTGCGGCAGTAGTCGGAGAAGGTGAGGAACGTGGCCCCGAAGGGGATGACCCCGCCGTGCAGGGCCATACCGTTCATAATGGCGGCCATGGGGAACTCGCGCACGCCGAAGGACAGGTTGCGGCCCGTGGGGTTGTCCGCGCCGAAGATGCCCACGGCGTCGCGGAACTTGGCGGTCTGGTTGCTGGGGTCGAGGTCCGCGCTGCCGCCCATGAGGTGGGGCAGGGCGTCCTTGAGCGCGTTCAGGCAGGCGCCCCAGGCCGAGCGCGTGGCCACGCCCTTGCCCGGCTCGAAGCTGGGCATGGGCAGCACCAGTTCGCCTCGGCCCGTGTTCATGGCCTTCCAGAAGGCCTTGACCTCGGGCTTGCCGCTCTTGAGCTTCCTGGCCAGCTTCTCTGTCCAGGCCTGGGCGGCCTTCTTCATCTCCGGGAAGCGGGCCTGGAAGTGCTTGCGGGCCTCGTCGGGCACCTGGAAGCACTGGCCCTCGATGAGGCACATGCCCTTCTTGGTGGCGGCGATCTCCTCGGCGGGCAGGGGCTCGCCGTGGGTGCCGAAGTCGCCCTCGCGGGTGGCCGCGCCCTTGGCCATGACGGTGTGGCCGATGATCAGGCTGGGCTTCTTCTTCTGGGCCTGGGCCTTCCTGATGGCCGCGCGGATCTGGTCGCGGTCGTGGCCGTCGACCTCCTGCACGTGCCAGCCCAGGGCGGCGAAGAGCTTGGGGTAGTCGGCGCGGTCCACGCGGTCCACGGGCCCGGCCAGCTGCACCTTGTTGGAGTCGTAGTAGGCGATGAGCTTGCCCAGGCCCCACAGGCCGGCCAGGCTGGCCGCGCCCAGGGCCACGGGCTCCTGGACGTCGCCGTCGCTGAACAGCACGTAGGTGAAGTGGTCGACGAGGTCCTTGCCCACCTTGTTGCGCAGGAAGGTCTCGGCCACGGCCATGCCCACGGCCATGCCGAAGCCCTGGCCCAGCGGGCCGGTGGTGGCCTCCACGCCCGGGGTCACGTCGTGCTCCGGGTGGCCCGGGGTGCGGCTGCCCAGCTGGCGGAAGCCCGCCAGGTCGTTCTGGTCGATGAAGCCCGCCAGGTGCAGCAGGCCGTAGAGCAGGGCGGACTCGTGCCCGGCGGAGAGCACGAAGCGGTCGCGGTTGAACCAGGTGGGGCGCTCGGGGTCGTAGTTCAGGAACTCCGAATAGAGCACCGAGGCGAAGTCCGCCGAGGACATGGCCCCGCCGGGGTGGCCGGAGTTGGCGGCGCGCGAGGCGTCCATGACGATGCCGCGCAGGGTGTTCACCACGAGCTGGTCGGGCGCGATCTGGGTCTTCATGTCTTGCGGTCCTTGGCTTGCGCGGGGCGTGTGGCCGGGCGCGTTTAGGGTTGCGGAACGGTCTCGAACTGTCCGATGCGGCGCAGGTGGCGCCCGCCCTCGAAGGGGGCGGCGAGGAAGGCGCGGAGGATGTCCGCCGCCAGCCCCTGGCCCACCACGCGCTCGCCCAGGCAGAGCACGTTGGCGTTGTTGTGGGCCCGCGCCATGCGGGCCATGTAGTCGCAGGTGCACACCGCCGCCCGGATGCCGGGCACGCGGTTGGCGGCCATGCTCATGCCCAGGCCCGTGCCGCAGACCAGCACGCCCAGGAGCTGGCCGTTCTGGCCTTCGGCCCCGGCCTCCACAAGGCGGGCGGTGAGCTTGTGGGCGAACACGGGATAGTCGCAGGAATCGGCGCAGGCCGGACCTAAGTCCTCCACGCGGAAGCCCGCGGCCTGGGCCACGGGGATAAGCGCGCTCTTCAGGGTCAGGCCGCCGTGGTCGCTGGCGAGAAGCACTGTGCGCTGCATGCTGGTTTCCTCCGTCATTGCCTGGCCTGGGGTTCAGTGGCCTCTTCCTCGCGGCGCAGGCGGGCGATCTCGGCCTTGAGCATGGCCACCTGCTGGGCCGCGAGCTTGTACTCCGGATTGTCCGGCCCGGCGCCCTGCTGCTCCAGCCTGCCCAGCACGGCGGTTTCCTCGCGCAGGCGGGACTGAAGCTGGCGCACCTCGTGGCGCTTGGCCTGGCCGGTCAGGATGCGGCGCATCTCGCGCGCCCAGACCGACAGGCCCAGGGTGAAGGTGCCGATGAAGCCGGGCTTATCTGCCTCGGCCACGGGAACAAGGTTGCGGTTGTCGTTATCCATGCGGCTTCCCCTTGGTTTCGGGTTCGCTGTCGCTCTCTCCGGTGATGATGCTGGTGACGCCCGGCGGGGGCGCGGTCTGGCGGTCCAGGGCCATGAACCCGGTGCCGCCCGGCAGGGTCAGGGTCAGCGCCTTCACGGGCCAGGCCCCGGGGCGCGCTTCCAGGCTTTTGACCCGCAGCACGGCGGACTCGCCGCCCGGCAGGGCCAGGGTCAGCGTGCGGGCCGGGCCCTCGGGGTCGCCGTCCTCCTCCGGGTAGTCGGAGAAGGTGATGGCCCAGGTGCGGCCCGTCGGGGCGGGCAGGCGCTTTTCGCGCTCGGCCTGGGTCTTGAAATAGGGCGAGAGGATGCCCTCCATGCGCTCCGGCCTGCCGTGGGGGTCCAGCATCAAGAGGCGCACCGGGCCTTCGCTGTAGGTGAAGGCCCAGCTGCCGTCCCCGGCCATGATGATGGAGTCCGGGGCCTTGTTCACGGGGATGAGCGTGCGGAACTGGCCGGAGAGGATGTGCGAGAGGTCCTGCAGCGAGAAGGGGAAGGGCAGGCCCAGCAGCTGCGCCCCGATGACCGGGTCCTGGTGGGCGTAGGCCTTCTTCTTGTCCGGGTAGTAGGCCAAGAGGCCCGCGCCGTCCTCGCGCATCAGCGCCAGCATGCTGCCCAGGCCCGCGCGCACGTCCAGCCTGAGCGGCCGGGCGAAGTCGCCGAAGATCTGCACCTCGGTGCGGTTGGAGTTCTTGGGGGTGGTGTAGAGCAGGCTGGTGCGCACCGAGAGGCCGCCCTCGGCCGAGAGCGGCGGGGCGAAGCGCGCGCGGAAGGCGGCGAAGTCGCTGCCCGCGTCGTCGTACTGGGGCAGCTGCACCTTGGGCGCGCAGGCCGCAAGGCCGAGGGCCACGGCCAGGAGGAGCATGGCGCGCAGCCCGCGCAGGGGGGTCGCGAGGGAAGTTCTGTTCATTGGCCCTTCAGCTTCTGTTCGATGCGTTCCGGATGCTCGTGCTTGAACTTGAGCGCGTTGCGCCAGCCCTTCCGGGCCTGCTCGCGCTTGCCCAGCGCCTTGGCGATGTCGCCGTAGTGCTCCCACATGGTGGGGTCCTCGCCGGAGAGCTGTGTGGCGCGCTGGATCTGCTTCCAGGCCTCCTCCAGCCTGCCCAGGCGGAAGTTGGCCCAGGCCAGGGAATCCACGATGTAGCCGTTCTCGGGCTTGAGCTTGTCGGCCTTCTTGACCAGCGACAGCGCCCGCTCCAGCTCGCGGCCTTCCTCGGCCAGGGTGTAGCCGATGTAGTTGAGGGCGTCGGCGTGCTCGGGGTTGGCGTCCACGATGCGCTGCATGACATTGAGCGCGCGCTCGCGCTCGCCCGCGCGGTCCAGCACGGCGCCGTACTGGTACAGAAGCTCCTCGTCGTCGGGCCGGGCCTTCAGCGCGCTTTCCAGCACCTGCCGGGCCTCGGCCAGGCGCTTCTTGTCCATGAGCATGCCCGCCTCCAGCAGGGGGAAGCGGTTCTGGCCGGGGAACAGGCGCTTGCCGCGCTCCAGCAGGTCCAGGGCTTCGGCCTCGCGTCCCATGGTGAACAGCAGCTGGATGCGGAACTGCAGGGCCTGGCTGTAGTGCGGGTCGCTCTCGGTCACCAGGTCCAGGAACTGCAGGGCCTTCTGCGGGTTGTTCTCGCCGTCGTTGGCGATGACGGCCTTGTAGAAGAAGTATTCGCCCGGCACCGGGGGCGTGCTGGTCAGCACGTCCAGCAGGGTGCTGGCCTGGGCCGTGAAGCCCTCGTTGAGGAACAGCAGCGCGGCCTGGAGGATGAAGGCCTTGCCGCCGGAGCTGGCGAAGGCCGCCTTGAGGGCCTTGTCCGGGTCGTTGAGCTTGAGCCACAGGCCCACCACGCGCTGGCGGATGTCCTCGCGGCCCTCGCCGCCGCCGTTCTCGATGCGCTGGCGGATGTCCTCGTTGCCCTCGGCCATGTCCAGGATGTGCGAATAGGTGCCCACGGCGGAGGCGTAGTCCTTGTCCAGCTCCTGCTGGAAGGCCAGCTCCACCCAGGCCTCCAGGTGGTCGGGCTTCTTCTTGGTGATCTTCTTCAGGCTCTCGATGGCGCCCTTGCGGTTGCCCATGCGCGCCTCGGCCCGGGCCAGCTGGTACTGGGTGTCCAGGCTGCGCTCCTTGGCCGGGATTTTCTTCAGAACCTCCAGGGCCTTCTCGGGCTGCTCGGTGTCCACGTAGAGCTGGCCCAGGCGTTCGCGGATGGTGGCGTTGTCGTTGCGGGAGAGGAAGCCCGCCAGCACCTCCGCCGCGCCGGAGAGGTCGCCCTCCAGGGTCATGGCGTTGGACAGGGCGGCGGCCACGTTGAAGTCGTCCGGGTACTTGCCGTTGGCCTGGCGCAGGATGCCCACGGCCTCGCTGGCCTGCTCCGGGTTCCAGAACAGGAAGGCCTTCTCCATGAACAGGTTCGGGGACGGCTCGCGGGCGATGACCATGTCCAGGGCCCCGGCCGCGGCCTTCTGCAGCTCCAGGGCGCGGGCGAAGGCCTCCGGCGAGGTGCGCGAGACCTGGGCGGCGCGCTGCATCTGCTGCAGAAGCGCCTGGTACTCCAGGTAGTAGAACGCCGCCGAGGCCCCGGGCGTCATGGGCTGGGCGGGGGGAAGCTGCGGCCTGGCGGCGGCGCAGGCTCCCAGCAGGGAGAGCAGGGCCAGGGCCGCCACGAGCCTGCCCGCGGCCTTGGCGGCCTGGGTGACGGTCGGGCGATGTGTGCCAGCGCGGTGCATCATGCGGCGTGTGTCCTTGTTGGTCCGTGTCTGCGGTCAGGGGACCGGCGCTCAGGCCTCTTTGGGGCCGGCCAGGGTGCTGGCCAGCATGCGCGAGAATTCCTCGGCCAGGATGAGCCCCTCGGCCAGGAGCTGCGGGCCGTAGCGCCTGCCCTCGTGGGTGCGGAAGGTGCCCGCGAACTCGCGGGCCAGGCGCGGCCCCTCGGAGAAGCGCTCGGCGATCTGCTCCAGGCTCCATTCGTCGCATTCGCACAGCTCCCACAGGGTGGTGGCGAAGATGTCCGGGCCGAAGCGGAACTTGTCGGCGTCGTAGAGCGCGCCCGCCAGCAGGATGGCGGATTCCGGCCCCTGAAGCGCAGGGGCCTTGGGAGATTCGTGGGCGGCCACGGCCTGGGCGATCCAGTGGCGCTCCTCGTCGCTCAAGGGATAGCCGCGCAGCACGCGCAGGCACAGGTCCGCGCTGCGCTCGGCGTGCTCGTCCTCGTGGCGCAGGGAGTCGTGCAGCAGGCCCGCCAGCTGCGCCAGCACGGCCAGCCTGCGGCGCTGCTCCTGGTCCAGGCCGGAGGGCTCGGCCAGCACGATGGCCGCGGCGTCCACGGCCACCTTCTTGGCGTGCTCCACGCCGATGCCGCAGGGCTCGTCCAGGTAGCCCAGGGCGTCGCTTTGCAGGCGCAGCACCATGGGGTTGTCGAAGAAGAACTCGCGGGAGTGCTCCAGTTCCTCGGCCAGATCGCGCGCAAAGGCCGAGACCGGGCGCGAGGCCGCGAGGTCCTTGGCCCGGCGCTTCAGCTCCAGAATGCGTCTGTCCATGCTTTTCATATGCTTCTCGGGTGGTTGGGGGGCGCTAGTCGCCGCCCTCGATCCAATCCGGGGAAAAGTCCTTGATGCGGCTTTGCAGGTGCTCCCGAAGCTTTTCCAGCAGCCGGGCCTCGATCTGGCGCACGCGCTCGCGGGTCACGCCGTAGCGGTCGCCGATCTCGCGCAGGGTCACGGGGCTGTCGGAGAGCAGGCGCTCGTTCAGGATGGCCTGTTCCTTGTCGGACAGGGTGGGGGCCAGGGTCTTGAGGTTGTCCAGCAGCAGCGCGGAGATCTGGCTGGTGCCCAGGGCCTCCTCGATGCCGGGGCCCAGGGCGGGCAGGAAGTCCAGCCGGGTGGTGTCGGAATCGTCGCCCACCTGGATGTCCAGCGACATGTCCTGCTTGCTCAGGCGCTGGTCCATCTGCTCGATTTCGGCCTCGCTGACGCCCAGGCTCTCGGACAGCGCGCTGGTGCTGGGGTCGAAGCCCATGCTGGTCAGGCGCTGGCGTTCCTTGTTCAGGTTGTAGAACAGCTTGCGCTGGGTCTGCGTGGTGCCGATCTTGACCATGCGCCAGTTGTCCATGATGTACTTGAGGATGTAGGCCTTGATCCAGAAGGCGGCGTAGTAGCTGAACTTGATGCCCTTGTCCGGGTCGAACTTGCGCACGGCCTTCATCAGGCCCACGTTGCCCTCCTGGATCAGGTCCTGCACGTTCTGCATCCAGCGGCGCTGGAAGTCCATGGCGATCTTGACCACCAGGCGCAGGTGCGAGGAGATGAGCCGGAAGGCGGCTTCCTGGTCGCCCGTGTCGCGCACGCGCACGGCCAGTTCGTGTTCCTCCTCCGGGGCCAGCAGGGGAAACTGCGCGATCTCGCGCAGGTAGTGGTGCAGCGAGTCGCGAACGGCCACGTCGCCACGCTTGCGCGACACCGGGGCGGGCAAGTGCAGCTTCTTCCCGGCGGGGAGCGTCGCCGAGGGTGTCCTGCTCTCTTTTGGGGAGGCCTGGGAATTGTCTGATTTCATGCCGACCTGTGAGGCTTGGTCCGGCGGGGGAGAATCCCCCCGATGGGGCCGCTGTTCCGCAAAGCCGGACTGTAGAGCTTTTGGTTGTCAGTTTCAACGATTTTCAGTACACCCGAAATCCCAGCCGGGGCCTCAAGCGGCCTGGGGCGCGGGTTTTCGGGCGGCTGGCCCCCCCGCTTCCGCCGCCCTCGCGGCGGCCCTCCAGCAATCGCAAAGGGCGGGTGTGTCCCGTCCGCAACGGAGTGTTTTCATGTCCGATTTTCGCTCGCTCCTGGCCGATGGCCGCATCCACTTCTTCGACGGCGGCTTCGGTTCGCTGCTGCAGGCCCGCGGCCTGCCCGCCGGCGTCGCGCCCGAGGCCTACGGCCTGCAGAACCCCGACGCCGTGGCCTCCATCCACGCCGACTACGTCGCCGCCGGAGCGGAAGTCGTGGTCACCAACACCTTCGGGGGCACGCGCTTCAAGCTCGACCCCGGCACCGACGTGCGCGCCCTGAACCGCGCCCTGGCCGCCACGGCCAAGCGGGCCACGGGCGGCAAAGCCTTCGTGGGCGGCAGCGTGGGCCCCACCGGGCACTTTGTGCAGCCCCTGGGCAAGCTGACCATGCGCGAGCTGGTGGCCGCGTTCCGCGAGCAGATCCTGGGCCTGGCCGAGGGCGGCGCCGACCTCATCGTCATCGAGACGCAGTTCGACCTGGCCGAGACCAAGGCCGCGGTCATCGCCGCGCGCGAGGCCGCCGACCAGCTGTCCATGGACCTGCCCGTGGCCGTGACCATGACCTTTGAGGGCGGCCAGAGCCTCACCGGCACCGGCCCGCTGACCTTCATCGACACCATGCAGAACCTGGGCGTGGACCTGGTGGGCACCAACTGCTCCGCCGGGCCGGAGCAGATCGCCGACGTGGTGCGGGCCATGCTGCCCCGCCTGTCCACCCCGCTCTTGGTGCAGCCCAACGCGGGCCTGCCGGAGCTGGACGCGGACGGCAAGACCGTGTTCCGCCTGGGGCCGCAGGACTTCGCCCGCCAGTGCCGGGTTTTCGCCGAGCTGGGGGCCAAGTTCCTGGGCGGCTGCTGCGGCACCACGCCCGAGCACATCCGCGCCCTGCGCGCCGAGGTGGGCGAGACCCCCTACGTGAAGCCCGAGCCGGAGGACAAGAGCCCGCTGGTGCTCACCTGCCGCTCGCTCTCCGTGGCCCTGGGCTTCGAGCAGCCCCTTGCCGTCATCGGCGAGCGCATCAACCCCACGGGCAAGCCCGTGCTGGCCGAGCAGCTGGTGAAGAACGAGCACGCCGAGGCCCTGCGCCTGGCCCAGGACCAGATCGCCGACGGCGCCTCCATCCTGGACGTGAACGTGGGTGCGGCCATGGTGGACGAGAAGGTGGTGCTGCCCTCCCTCGCCCTGGCCCTGTCCTCGCGCTTCGAGGTGCCGCTTTCGCTGGACACCTCCGACCCCGAGGCCATGGAGAACGCCCTGTGGACCCAGCCGGGCTCCCCGCTGGTCAATTCCATCAGCGGCGAGCCGGGACGCCTGGAGCGCCTGGGCCCGCTGTGCAAGAAATTCGGCGCGCCGTTCATCCTGCTGCCGCTGGTGGGCCGCAAGCTGCCCGTCACTGCCGAGGAGCGCATCGCGGTCATCGAGGACCTGCTGGCCAAGGCCGACGCGCTGGGCATTCCGCGCAGGCTCATCATGGTGGACGCGCTCGTGCTCACCGTGTCCAGCAAGCCGGAGGCCGCCAGGCACTGCCTGGCAACCATCCGCCACTGCAAGGAAAAATGGGGCCTGCCCACCACCATGGGCCTGTCCAACGTCAGCTTCGGCCTGCCCGCGCGCGAGCTCTTGAACACCACCTTCCTGGCCATGTGCATGGCCACGGGCATGACCTCGTGCATCGCCAACCCGGCCAGCGCGCGCCTGCGCGAGACCCTGGCCTCCGGCGAGGTGCTGCTGGCGCGCGATCCCCAGGCCGGACGCTACATCGAGGGCTACGCGAACTGGACCGCCGCCGCTCCGGTGGCCGGTGCGGGAAGCGGCCCCGCCGCGGCCAAGGGCGCGGCCACCACGCCCGGCGAGGCCGTCATCGTGGGCGACAAGGCCGCCCTGCTCTCCATGCTGGAGGACAAGCTGGCCGCCGGGGCCGACCCCTTCGACCTGGTGAACAAGGAGCTCATCCCGGCCATCCTGGAGGTGGGCCAGAAGTACGAGCGCAAGGAGTACTTCCTGCCGCAGCTGCTGCGCAGCGCCGAGGCCATGCAGAAGGGCTTCGCCCGGCTGGAGCCGCTGCTCCTGGCCACGGGCCGCGCCGAGAAGAAGACCCCCGTGGTCATGGCCACGGTGGAGGGCGACATCCACGACATCGGCAAGAACATCGTGTGCCTGATGTTGAAGAACCACGGCTTCGAGGTGCACGACCTGGGCAAGGACGTGCCCGCCGAGAAGATCGTGGACGAGGCCGAACGCGTGGGGGCCAAGGTCATCGGGCTGTCCGCGCTCATGACCACCACCATGGTGCGCATGGAGGACACCGTGCGCCTGGTGAGGGAGCGCGGCCTGGACGCCAAGGTCATGATCGGCGGGGCCGTGGTGACGGAGGCCTTCTCCCAGGCCATCGGGGCGGACGGCTTCTCGCGCGACGCCGTGGCCGCCGTGAAGCTGGCCGGGGAACTCTCGGGCAAGAGCTGACCCGCGCCCTTTGCGTCCCGCCGAGCAATCTGCTACATGGCGGGTGACGTTGTGACGGTCCGTCTGCGAAATGCGCTGGCGGGCCGAAGAAATGAGGAAGCAATGACCAAATTCCGCAGATTTTCCGCGCTGCTGGCCGCGCTTGTGCTGGCCGTGGCGCTGCTGGCCGCCTGCTCCGGCGGGGGCGGCGACAAGTCCGGCGCGTCCGCCAAGCTGGAGACCCTGGACATGCCCGCCCTGGAGAAGCACCTGGCCGCCAACAAGGGCAAGGTCACGCTCATCATGTTCTGGGCCACCTGGTGCCCGGCCTGCAAGACCGAGCTGCCCGTGCTGGAGCAGCTGCGCGCCAAGTACAGCGCCGACAAGCTGGACATCATGGCCATCTCCGTGGACGACACCGAGCAGGCCATGCGCTCCTATCTTTCCACCCGGCCCACCAAGCTGCCCGTGTACCTCTCCACCGCCGACGTGGGCGCGGAGTTCGGCGTCAAGAGCATTCCCGCCCTGGTGATCTTCGACGGCGAGGGCCAGGTGGCCTTCAACAGCGCCGGGGCCTATCCCCTGGAGATGCTGGACCCCGTGGTGGGCCAGCTGGTGAAGGGCTAGCCCGAGGTGGCCATGCAGCTGCGCAAGGCGCGCATCACCGACGTCAAGGGCGTCCACAAACTGCTCATGAACACCAACGCCGACGACGGCCTGGTGCTTCCGCGCTCGTACAACCAGCTTTACAGCCACCTGCGCGACTTCTTCGTGGTGGTGGACGACGGGGCCGACGACGAGGTGCTGGCCTGCTGCGCCCTGTCCATCTGCTGGGAGAACCTGGCCGAGGTGCGCTCCCTGGTGGTGGCCCGCGAGCAGCGCGGCCACGGCCTGGGCCGCAAGCTCGTGGAGGCCTGCGTGTCCGACGCCCTCACCCTGGGCATCTACCGCGTGTTCGCCCTGACCAACACCACGCCCTTCTTCGCCAAGATGGGCTTCACCGAGGTGAGTAAGGACAGCCTGCCCCAGAAGGTCTGGAGCGACTGCCTGAATTGCCCCCGTTTCCCCGATTGCGACGAAGTCGCCATGCTCATGGAGTTGTAGACCAATGGCCCACAAGATGCTTCCCGTCATCGGCGCCGACGCCATCCGCCGCCGCGTGGCCGAGCTGGGCGCGGACATCACCGCCCAGTACCAGGGCAAGCCCCTGGTGTGCGTGTGCGTGCTCAAGGGCGCGTTCCTGTTCTTCGCCGACCTCATGCGCCACATCCGCACGCCCATGGAGATCGACTTCGTGCGCCTGGCCAGCTATGGCACGGGCACCAGTCGTGGCCGCCAGACCATCTTCAGCAAGGACATGGAGGTGGACATCGACGGCAAGCATGTGCTCCTGGTGGAGGACATCGTGGACACCGGCAGGAGCGCGGAATTCCTCATGCACGTGCTGGAAAAGCGCGGGGCCGCCAGCATCCGCATCTGCGCCTTCGTGGACAAGAACGAGCGCCGCGAAGTGGGCATGACGGTTGACTTTGCCGGGTTCCCCATACAAAAGGGGTTCATTGTAGGATACGGCATGGACTATGCGGAGCAATACCGCGAACTGGACGCCGTGTACGAGCTCGTCCCGGAATAGGGGCGCTGGAGTGGAACAGAGATGATTGTCGCCTGCCCGAACTGCCAGAGCAAATACAACCTGCCCGAGGACAAGATCGCGCCCACCGGGAGCAAGGTGCGCTGCGCCAAGTGCCAGCACGTCTTCACGGTGAAGCCGCCCGCGCCTCCGGCCCCCCCGCCCCCCCCGGCGGACGATTTCGACGCCGAGCTTGCCGGTCTGGGCGCTGCCCAGGCTCCGGCCGCTCCCGCCGCGGCCCCCAAGCCCGCGCCCGAAGCGCCCGCCGCGCCCCAGAAAATGCCCTGGGACGACGACGAGCCCGCAGCCGCCCCCTCCGCCGGGCCTGCCGCGGCACCCGCCAAGAAGATGCCCTGGGACGACGACGACGCCGCCGCCGGACCGGCTGGCGACGAGGACGACTTCCCCGCGCCGGGCTCCGCAGCCGCCAAGGGCGGGGCCTTCGACGACGAAGACTCCTCCGGGCTCATGCGCGGCGGCTCGGACATGCTGGGCGGCTCCGGCGGTGGCGGCGCTGGCCTGGGCGGCGGGAAGGACGACGACTTCCTGGGCGCTGCCGGTGTCGGCGGCGGGGATTCGTTCGCCCTGGACGGTGGCGCGGCCAAGCCCAAGGACGACAAGGCGGCCAAGAAGAAAAAGATCATCATCCTTGCCTCCGCCGTGGTCGGCGTGCTGCTGGTGGCGGGCGCGCTGTTCTTCTTCAAGCCCTGGACCAAGTTCAGCATCCCCTTCATCGGCGGGGCCAAGAGCGAAAAGGCCGCGGACAACGCCGAGAAGGTCAAGGACATCGCCCTGCGCAATGTCCGCCAGTACTACATCCCCAACGAGAAGGCCGGGCAGATCTTCGTGGTCGAGGGCAAGGCGGTGAACAACTTCGCCACGCCCAAGGAGCGCATCAAGATCGAGGTCTCGCTGTTCGACGAGAAAGGCCACGTGCTGGTGAGCAAGCAGCTTCTGTGTGGCAACACGCTCTCCCAGTTCCAGCTCCAGGTGCAGGGCGAGGAGGAGATCAACTCCAGCCTCACCAGCGAGGTCGGCATCCTGACCAGCAACACCTACCTCAAGACCGGCATGGACACGCCATTTATGGCCGTGTTCTTCAAGCCGCCAGACCAGGTCAAGGAGTTCGGCGTCAAGGTCATCGACGCGCTGGACCCGAAATAACACCCCAGACCACAGCAATCGGCACCGCGCCGGGGGCAGGGCGCTTCAACCCTCCCCCGGCGCGTTTTTTCCATACCGCCGGGAGGACAACATGACCCGCAAGCCCTACACCGTCGCCCTCATCCAGACCCACTGCCGCGAAAGCGCGGAGGAGAACATGGCCGCCCACCTGGCGCTGGCCGAACGCGCCGCCAACCTGGGCGCGGACGTCATCTGCCTCCAGGAGCTGTTCCTCGGCCCCTACTTCTGCCAGCAGGAGGACGCCCGGCTGTTTGACCTGGCCGAACCCGTGCCCGGCCCCAGCACCAAGGCCTTCGCCAAGCTGGCCAAGGCCACCGGCACCGCCATCGTGGTCTCGCTCTTCGAAAAGCGCGCCATCGGCCTGTACCACAACACCGCCGCCGTGCTGGGCCGCGAGGGCGACCTCCTGGGCGTCTACCGCAAGATGCACATTCCCGACGACCCGGCCTTCTACGAGAAGTTCTACTTCACCCCCGGCGACCTGGGCTTCCTGGCCGTGGACACCCACGTGGGGCGCATCGGCGTGTGCGTGTGCTGGGACCAGTGGTACCCCGAGGCCGCGCGTCTCACCGCCCTCAAGGGCGCGGAGGTCATCTTCTACCCCACCGCCATCGGCTGGCATCCCGCCGAAAAGGACCTGCTGGGCGACGAGCAGCGCGAGGCCTGGCTCACCGTGCAGCGCGGCCACGCCGTGGCCAACGGCTGCTACATCGCCGCCGCAAACCGCATCGGCCTGGAAATGCCCATGCCCGACAGCCACAACGCAGAGGGCGCGGGCATCGAGTTCTGGGGCACCAGCTTCGTGGCCGGGCCCTCCGGCGAATACGTGGCCAAGGCCCCCTCGGACGAGGAGACCATCCTCCTCGCCGAAATCGATCCCGCGCGCATGGAATTCGTGCGCCGGGGCTGGCCCTTCCTGCGCGACCGCCGCATCGACGCGTACGGCGCGCTGGTGAAGAGGTTCGACGACTAGCCGGAGCCACCGGCCAGCCCTCAGGGCCTGCGGTCGCGCTCCCGCACCATGACGATGGGGTCGGTGCCCGCCACGCAGGCCTCCCAGGTGCCCTGGGCCTCCTCGACGCCTTGCGAGAGGTCCACGATCATCTTCTGGTTGCACTGGAAGAACAGGCCGGGCGTCTCGATGACGAGGGTCAACCTCGTTCCCTCAAGCCGCACCCCGCCGACCTTGAGGACGCGCGCGCTGCAATTGAACTGGTCCGTTGTCGTGGCGGTCAGCGTGTCGCCGTCGATGCCGAACCTGACGAGGAATTTGTTGCTCTCGCAGCCGAAGTACTGGGTTCCCCCGCGCCAGCGGAACGCGTAGCTGCCCGCGAGCCGGCCCTTGAGCTCAAGCCCGCGCGCAAGCCTGGCCACGTGCTCGCCACGCTCCGGCTCCGCGACAAGGGACTGGTAGCTGGCCAGCGCGGCCTCGCCCTTGTCGAACTGCCTCGACCTGACCAGGGCGGTGGCCAGGCACAGCGCCGCCAGCACCTTGTCCGCACCCTCCTCCGTGGCCTGGGTCATCTGGTAGGCGGTGTCCTGCTCGCCGCCCATGCCCATCAGCAGCCCCCGCGCCAAGCGGGCGTGGCCGGTCTGCGGCCCGGCCTCGGCCAGGCGCTGAACCTGGAGCCTGGCGTCCTCGTCCCTGCCCATGAACGCAAGCGCCATGGCCAGCCCCGCGCGCGCATCCGCATCGCCGGGGTTGGACTGCAGGGCCTGCTCGAAGTAGCCCCGCGCCTCTGCTGCGTGGCCTTTGGCCAGGCGGCCGAACATGGCTTCGTGGCTCCCGGGCTGGGGCGCAACGGCGTTCGCCGGGGTCTGCTTGGGTCTCTCCTCGGGCCGGGGGGCCATGGCCAGGAGCTTGGCCTGCTCGATCTTCTGGCGCTCGGCCTCCAGGCGGTCCTTTTCGGCTCGCAGGGCCTGCATCTGGTCCAGTTCCTCCTTCTCGCGCCGGAGCCTGGCAGCCTCCTCCGCCAGCCGCTGCTTCTCGGCCTTGGCGTCGAACTTCGGCAGGGCGGGCTGAAGAGGCTGGAGCGCGGCGGTCTGCGCGGTCGAAGCGCCTTGGCGGTTGAAGTAGAAGTCGCCGGTGAGGCTTGAGGACTCCCAGGGCGTCTGCTTGTGCCCGGTATCCTGCAACACGCCCACGCGCACGCGCTTGAGCATGGTCTCGATGCCCAGGCCGGGAACGGCCATCTGATCCAGGAGGTGCTTGGTGTAGACCCCGTTCTTGCCGTCGCCGTCGGCCGCGACGGAGTCCGGGGCCGTGGCGTAGCCGATGATCGTGCCCGTGGGCGCGTCCATTTTCGCCAGGCCGGAGTCGGCGCTGCGCCAGGAACGGGTGAAGGGATTGTTGCGGCAGGCGTCCAGCAGGATGATGTTCAGCCCGTTGCCCGCGTTTTCCATGCGGCCCAGGACTTTGTTGGCGTCCAGGCAGGAACTGCGCACGTCCTGCTCCACCAGGATGCGCGCATCCACAGGCACCAGATAGTTCACGCCCTTCACCTGCAGGCCGTGCCCGGCGAAGAAGAACAGCCCGGTCCCGCCCTGCCGGATGCTTGCCCAGAACTGGTCCAGGGCGTCCTCCATCTGGCGCAGGCTGGCGTTTTCCCGCAGGATGACCTCGAAGCCCAGCTTCTTGAGCTCCCGGGACATGTCGCGGGCGTCGTGCACGGGGTTGCGCAGCGGCGCGTCCTTGTAGGCCCCGTTGCCGATGACAAGGGCCACGCGGCGCTCCTGCTGCTGCGCGGACCAGGCCGGAACGGCCAGCAGCCAGAGCAGGCACAGCGCGGTGAGCAGAAGAGCGGTGACGCGCATGGGCACCTCCGTATTACGAAGTGCGATAGCAAAGCGCAGCGCCGGGCACAAGCCGGTCGCACAAGACGCGTTTTTAGCCGAGTTCCAGCTCGAAGCGCTGCTCGACCACGGGCATGCCCCACTGCTGGCCGGGAAGTTCCTCGGCCAGGCGGAAGCCGTGCTTTTCGTAGAGTCGCCGGGCCGGGTCCAGGCCCTGGAAGGTCCAGAGGAACACGCGCGGGTGGCGGCAGGCGGCGCAGAAGTCGAGGGCCGTGCGCAGCAGGCGCGAGCCGTGGCCTTGGCCGTGCAGCGATTCGTGGACGATGAACCAGCGCAGGTGCGCGCCTTCCGTCGCGGCCTTGGCTCCGTCGATGGCGATGGAACCCATGACTTGGCCCTCCAGGCGCAGGGTCCACAGGCCATCGCGGGCCGGGTCCAGGCGCGGCAGGAATTCGGCCAGCCCGCTGGCGACCTTGGCCTCGAAGTACAGGCCGAAGCTCCAGTGCCGGGAGTAGTGCAGGGCGTGCAACTCGGCGATGCGTCCCAGCGCGCCGGGGGTGTGGCCGGGGAGGATTTCGCCGGGCATGGGGCCTCCGGAGCTAGCGCGTCAGCATGGGGCGCAGGGCGTCCCAGGCTGCGTCGGGCGTGATGTCGCGCATGCAGGCATGGTGCTTGCGCGGGCAGGCCTTGTGGCCGTGCAGCCCGCAGGGGCGGCAGTCCATGCTCATTTCCAGCACGCGGGAGTTCTCCCCGCGCGGGAAGAAGCCCAGCTGGCGCACGGTGGGGCCGAACAGGGCCACCAGCGGCACGTCCTGCACCCAGGCCAGGTGCATGGGGCCGGAGTCGTTGGTCAGGTAGGCGGAAAGCAGGGGCAGCGCGGCGGCCAGGGCGGGCAGCGGCAGCTTGCCCGCGAGGTTCAGGAGAAAGCCGGGGTGGGAGCCGGAGGAGGAGTGGGCGCAGGCGCGTTCGATCTGGGAGGCCAGGGCCTCCTCGCCGGGCCCGGCGAAGAGCGCCACGGAGAGGCCGTGCGAGAGGGCGGTGCGGGCCACCTGGGCGAAGTGCTCCACGGGCCAGCATTTGGTGGGCCAGGTGGAGCCGGGGTGGATGCCCAGGATGGGGACTGCGGCGGGAAAGGCGGAGAAAATTTCGGCGGCCTGGGCGCGGGCGGCGTCGGGGAGATCAAGATGCGGCTTGGGCGCAACGGGTTCGAGGCCCAGGGGCAGCACAAGCTGCATCAGCCGCTCCACCTCGTCCAGCTCGTCGAAGCGCCGGGCCACCAGGTGGGTGTAGGCCAGCCAGTTGTACCAGGGCTGGTCGTAGCCGATGCGCATGGGCGCGCCCACGGCGCGGGCCACCAGCGCGCTGCGCAGGCTCTTGTGCGGGGAAATCCAGAGGTCGAAGCCCTCGGCGGCGAGCTGGCCGCCCAGGCGGGAGGCCGCGAAGAGGGATTTTTGCGCGCCGCGCTTGGCAAAGGGCAGGACCGAGGTGAGTTCGCGCTGGGCGGTGAACAGGCAGTCGACGCCCGCGCGGGTGAAGAGGTGGACCTCGGCGGACGGGAAGCGGGCCTTCACCGCCTGGATGAGCGGCAGGGTGAGCACGGCGTCGCCCAAAAAGGCGGTCTGCCAGATGCCGATGCGGCGGAAATCATGCATGGCGGCGCTCCGTGCGCATTGGCGTATTGCCCTTGGCCCGGCGGTGCGCTACAAGTGCGCGAGACGCGGCGCGGCCCAGGCCCGCCGTCCTGGAGGGTGCCATGAAGTACATCATGTTCGAGGATTTTTCCGGCGCTCCGGTGCCCATCATCTTCCCCAAGCGCATCGATTTTTCCGAGATGCGCGAGCAGATTCCCTACACCAAGGTGCTCTCGGCCGGCTACGTCAGCCTCTCCGGCGCGAATTTCGCCTGCCACGGCGAGTCCAAGAGCCTGGCGGCTTCCGCCCGCGCGGAGGACGCCGGGATCATCGCGGCCAAGCTGACCAATCCGGAGCTGTAGCCGCCAAAGCTGCGCAAGCGCCAATGAAAAAGGCCGGGAGGGATACGCGTCCCTCCCGGCCTTGTGCTTTGCTAGTCGTACTTCACCGCGCTGATCTTCATGAGGTGGTCCCAGGAGTGGATGGCCTCGATGTAGCGGATGGTGCCGGTCTTGCCGCGCATGACCAGCGAGCTGGTCTCCGCGCCGTAGCCCAGGTAGCGCACGCCCTTGAGGAAGGTGCCGCCGCTGATGCCCGTGGCGGCGAAGAACACGTCGTCGCTCTTCACCAGGTCGCCCACGGTGAGGATGCGGCGCACGTCCACCCCGGCCTGGGCCAGGGCGTTCTTCTCGTCCTGCTTCTGGGGGTCGAGCTTGCAGAACATCTCGCCGCCCATGATGCGGATGGCGCAGGCGGCCAGCACGCCCTCGGGGGTGCCGCCGGTGCCCATCATCACGTCCACCTCGTTGCGCGGGTCGATGGCCATGAGCGCCCCGGCCACGTCGCCGTCGGTGTGCAGCTGGATGCGCGCCCCGGCCTCGCGGATGTCCTCGATGAGCTTCTTGTGGCGGGGCTTGTCCAGCACGAAGACCACCAGGTCGTCCACGTCCTTGCCCAGGGCCTTGGCGATGCGCTTGAGGTTGGTGGGCACGGGCGCGTCGATGTCCACCACGTTCTTGGCCGCGGCGGGCACCACCAGCTTCTGCATGTAGAAGCTCGGGCCCGGGTCGTACATGGTTCCGGCCGGGGCCACGCCCACCACGGAGATGGCGTTGGGACGGCCCGTGGCCAGCAGGTTGGTGCCCTCCACGGGATCCACGGCCACGTCCACGGTCTGGGGGCCGCCGGCGCCGACCTTCTCGCCGTTGTGCAGCATGGGCGCGTTGTCCTTCTCGCCCTCGCCGATGATGACCGTGCCGCTGATGGCCAGGGTCTTGAACGACAGGCGCATGGCCTCCACTGCGGCGCGGTCGCCCGCGTCCTTGTCGCCCTTGCCCAGCCAGCGGGCGCTGGAGAGTGCGGCGGCCTCGGTGACGCGCACCAGGTCGAGGGCCAGGTTTCTTTGCGGCGCTTCCATTGCGGATACTCCTTGTTGGCTCGGGCCTGCGGCGCAGGCCGCGAGAAAATTTCGCGGCGTTTCTGATGTGCGGGCACAGTAGCAGAGCAGGCGGGCACTCCGCAAGCCGCAGGGCGTGACGCTCACGGCGCGGTTGCGTCAAAAATGAAGGCCCGGACCCTGATTTTCGCAGGGGCCGGGCCTGTGGGGGGCGGGATGTGAGGCCGGGGCCTAGCGCACCACGAGCACGGAGCAGGGCGCCAGGGCCACCACACCGCTGGCCACGCTGCCGATGGTCAGGCGCTTGGAGCCCTTCTTGCCGCGCGTGCCCATGACGATGAGGTCGAAGCCGCCCTTCTCGGCCTTGGCCACGATCTGATCCTCCGGGGCAACGCCGTTCTGCAGGGCCAGCTTGGCCTTCACGCCGACCTTGGCGGCGATTTCCTTGGCTCGGTCCAGGGCCTTGCTGGCCTCCTCGCGCAGCTTCTCGGTGGCCTGCGAGCCGAAGATGCTCTCCATGTCCTCGAAAGCCTCGGCCACAGAAAGGAAAGTGAGTTCCGCGCCTTCCTTCTTTGCGAATTCCGATGCCTTTTCAGCAGCCTTCATGGCGGAAAGCGACGGATCAATGGCGCACAGGATCTTCATGCGGAACCTCCTTTCAAGTCTGGCAAGAGGAGTCGTCCCCGATCCGGACGGATCGGGTTCTCCCTACCATGAAAGGTATTGTGAAAAGGGGAACAAGTCAAGATGCAACCTGCATCTACCCGAGATGATGGAATAAAAGCGACGCTGCTAGCGCGCGGAACCACCCAGGAGGGCGCCGATCTGCAGGTGCAGGGGCTGGGCGAAGTCCTTTGCGGCCACGTTGGTGGCCATTTTGCGTCGGCTGGCGATGGTGACCAGGGTGCCGCCGCCCTTTGGGACAAGGTACACGCCCACGTTTTCGCCGTAGGACCAGGCGTTCACCCCGCGCTCGGCCAGGATGTAGCCCTTCTGCTGGTCGCTTTCCACCATCCGCAGGCCCGCCAGGGGCAGGGCGCGCAACACGGCCTCGAAGACCTTGTCCGGCGGCTGGGCGTAGAGCATGGTATTGCCCGGAGGCGGCCCCTCGGCACCGGGACGCATGCTGTCCACACCGGCGCAGGCGGCCAGAAGCAGGGCGAGGCAGAGGACCGGCAGGAGGGAACGGACGAGGCGCAGGGCGGGTGCGGCCATGGCTGCTCCTGGTTTTTAGAATCCGTGCTGCTTCAGGAAGTCCATGCTGAGGCTGGAGGCGGACTTGCCCGCGGCTCCGCCGCCCGCTCCGGCGGCCGCCAGCCAGGGGCCCAGCATGCTCTGCACGTACTTGCCGATGAGGTCGGTCTCCATGTTCACGCGGGTGCCGGGCGTCCAGCCGGAGATGGTGGTCTCGCGCTGGGTGGCCGGGATGATGTTCACGCTGAGGAAGTCCGGCCCGCAGTCGTTCACGGTCAGGCTGATGCCGTCCAGGGCGATGGAGCCCTTGGGCACCACGAGGGAGCCGTGCTCGGCGGGGAATTTGAGCGTGTACACGCGGCTCTCGCCTGCGGGCTTGATGTCCGCCACGGTGGCCAGGCAGTCCACGTGGCCGCTGACGAGGTGGCCGCCCAGGCGGTCGCCCAGGGCCAGGGCGCGCTCCAGGTTCACCACGCCGCCGGTCTTGAGGCTGCCCAGGCTGGTGTGCGCGAGCGTCTCGGCGCTGGCGTAGACCGTGAACCAGCCCTGGCCGAAGGTCTCCACGGTGAGGCAGGCGCCGTTGACGGCGATGGACTCGCCCAGCACGATGGCGGGCAGCTCGAACAGGGCGCGGATCTTGAGGCGGGTCTCCGCGCCACGGGCCTCCACGGCCTCCACGCGGCCCATGCCCTGGACCAGTCCGGTGAACATTTACGGCCTCCGGGGCTTGTAGATGAGTTTGAGGTCGTCGCCGCAGCTCTTGGTGCGCGAGAGGCGGAAGCCCAGGGTCTGGTCCATGCTCTGCACGGCCTCGCCGGAGAACAGGCTCTTGCCCTCGGCGTCGCCCAGCACGCGCGGGGCCAGGTAGAGCACGAATTCGTCCACCAGGCCCTGGCGCGCCAGGGAAAGGGCCAGCTGGCCGCCGCCCTCGCACAGGGTGCGCAGGCAGCCGAACTCCTCGCGCAGGCGGGCGTAGGCCGCGGCGAAGGCCAGGCCTTCCCCTGCGGGCCCGGGCAGCTCCGGCAGCGCCCAGATGCGCGTGCCGCGCTCGCGCAGCTCGTCGGCCAGCGGGGTCTTGGCGGAATATTCGCTGGTCCAGAACACCACCTGTTCCGGCCTGCTGCGCAGAAGATTGAAAGTGGAGTAGGCCTTGGGCAGCTTGCTGGTGATGACCACGGCCAGCGGCTGGCAGAAGCCGCGCAGGCGTCCTTCCGGGTCCAGGCGGCAGGTCAGCTGCGGGTTGTCGCCGTAGAAGGTGTTGCCGCCCACGATGACCGCGCCCACCTGGGCGCGCAGCTTGTGCACGTCCTGCATGGACTCCTGGCAGCTCACGGGCTGGGGCCTGCCGCCGCGCGCGGCGATCTTGCCGTCCAGCGTGCTGGCCATCTTCAGGATGGAGTAGGGGCGCTTCTGGGTTTTCCAGAGCACGAACTCGTCGATGAGGTCGCGGCAGAGCCCTTCCTCCACGCCGACGACAACCTCGATTCCGGCGGCGCGCAGGGCGTCGATGCCGCCACCGGCCACGTCGGGGTTGGGGTCGGTGCAGCCGATGACCACGCGCCTCACGCCGGAGGCGATGACGGCCTGGGAGCAGGGCGGGGTCTTGCCGTGGTGGTTGCAGGGCTCCAGGGTCACGTAGAGCACGCAGTCCGCCGGGTTCACGCCCTTCTTCGCGGCGTCCGCTAGGCAGTTCGGCTCGGCGTGGGGGCCGCCGTACTGCTGGTGGAAGCCCTCGGCCACGATCTGGCCGTGGCGCACCAGCACCGCGCCCACGCAGGGGTTGGGGGCCGCGCCTTCCCGGCCTTTCAGGGCCAGGGCGGCGGCGTGGCGCATGTGGCGCGCCTCAGCTCCGATAGTCTCCAGGCAGATAGGCATGTTCCACCCCCGCTTCCTTGAGCATGGCATTGGCCAGTTCGTCCGGGTACTGCTCGGCGAAGTAGATGGCCTTCACCTGGCAGTTGATGAGCATCTTGGTGCAGATGAGGCAGGGCTCGGTGGTGCAGTAGATCTCCGCCCCGGCAAGCGACAGCCCGTGCAGCGCGCACTGGATGATGACGTTCTGCTCGGCGTGCAGGCCGCGGCACAGCTCGTGGCGCTGGCCCGAGGGAATCTGCAGGCGCTCGCGGATGCAGCCCACCTCGGCGCAGTGGGGCACCGCCGTGGGCGTGCCGTTGTAGCCGGTGGCGATCATGCGCTTGTCGCGCACGGCCACCGCGCCCACCCGGCGGCGGAGACAGGTCGACCGCTCCGCCACCAGGTGCGCGATGCGCATGAAGTACACGGGCCAGGGAACCCTCGCGCTCTTGGGCTCATTCATCGGTGGCCCCTTTGCCGGGAGCCCCGGCGGCTGGCGATTTCTACCAGGCGTACAGCGGGAACTCGCGGGCGAAGTCTTCCACTTCCTGGCGGATCTCCTCGAGCACGGTCTCGTTGTCCATGTTCTCCAGCGCGGCCACGATGCCCTCGGCCACGGCCTGCATGTCCTCTTCGATCATGCCGCGGGTGGTGAGCGCCGGGGTGCCGATGCGGATGCCCGAGGTGACGGTGGGGGGCGTGGTGTCGAACGGGATGCCGTTCTTGTTCACGGTGATGCCCGCCTTGTCCAGGGCGATCTCGGCGTCCTTGCCGGTGATCTTCTTGCTGCGCAGGTCCACCAGCATGAGGTGGTTGTCGGTGCCGCCGCTGACGAGGTCGAAGCCCGCGTCCTTGAGGTGCTGGGCCAGCACGCCGGCGTTCTTGACCACCTGCTCCTGGTAGGCCTTGAAGCCGGGCTGCAGCGCCTCGCCGAAGGCCACGGCCTTGGCCGCGATGACGTGCATGAGAGGGCCGCCCTGGATGCCGGGGAAGATCTGGGAGTTGAGCAGCTTGGTCTGGGCCTCGGCGGCCAGGATCATGCCGCCGCGCGGGCCGCGCAGGGTCTTGTGGGTGGTGGTGGTGGTGAAGTGGGCGTGCTCGATGCAGCTGGGGTGCAGGTCGGCGGCGATGAGGCCGGCGATGTGCGCCATGTCCACCATCAGCACGGCCCCGACCTCGTCGGCGATCTTGCGGAAGCGGGCGAAGTCGATGATGCGCGGGTAGGCGCTGGCCCCCGCGATGATCATCTTGGGCTTGCTCTCCTTGGCGACGCGCTCCAGTTCCTCGTAGTCGATGGTCTGGGTCTCGGGGTTCACGCCGTAGGAGACCATGTTGTAGAGCTTGCCGGAGAAGTTCACCGGGCTGCCGTGGGTGAGGTGGCCGCCGTGGGAGAGGTTCATGCCCAGCACGGTGTCGCCGGGCTTGCAGCAGGCGAAGTACACGGCCATGTTGGCCTGCGAGCCGGAGTGCGGCTGCACGTTGGCGTAGCCCGCGCCGAAGAGCACCTTGGCGCGGTCGCGGGCGATGTCCTCGGCCACGTCCACGAACTCGCAGCCGCCGTAGTAGCGCTTGCCGGGGTAGCCTTCGGCGTACTTGTGGGTCAGAACGCTGCCCATGGCCTGGCGCACCGCCGAGGAGGTGAAGTTCTCCGAGGCGATGAGCTCAAGCTTGCTCACCTGGCGGTCGATCTCTTTGGCGATGGCTTCCGCGATTTCCGGGTCCTGAATGAACAGCTCTTCCATGGTGCGCCCCTCGTTCTCAGTATGGGTGGACGGAATTATTCCGCGAATTTCTTGAACAGCATGCAGCCGTTGGTGCCGCCGAAGCCGAAGGAGTTGGACAGCGCGTAGCGGATGTCCCTCTTGCGCGCGCCGCCCGCGCCGTAGTCCAGGTCGCACTCCGGGTCCGGGGTGATCTGGTTCACGGTGCCGGGCACCACGCCCTCGGCCAGGGCCAGGACGCTGAACACGGCCTCCACGCCGCCGGCCGCGCCCAGCAGGTGGCCGATCTGGCCCTTGTTGCCGCAGATGGCGATGCTTTTGGCATGGTCGCCGAACACCGTCTTGATGGCCCGGGTCTCGCCCAGGTCGCCCAGGTTGGTGGAGGTGGCGTGGGCGTTGATGTGGTCCACTTCGGTCGGGTCGATGCCCGCCTCCTCGATGGCCTTGCGCATGGCGATGACCGCGCCGGAGCCGTCCTCGGGCGGGGCGGCCATGTGGTAGGCGTCGCCGGAGGCGCCTGCTCCCACCACCTCGGCCAGGATCTTGGCGCCGCGCGCGCGGGCGTGCTCCAGGCTCTCCAGCAGCAGCAGGCCGCAACCCTCGCCCATGACGAAGCCGTCGCGGTCCTTGTCGAACGGGCGGGAAGCGGTCTCCGGGTCGTCGTTGCGGGTGGACAGCGCCTTCATGGCGTTGAACCCGGCGAAGGCCAGGGGCGTGATGGTGCTCTCCGCGCCGCCGCAGATCATGACGTCGTTGCGCCCGAGCTTGATCTCGGTGTAGGCGCTGCCGATGGCGTGGGTGCCGCTGGCGCAGGCCGTGGTGGTGCAGATGTTGGCCCCGCGCGCGCCGTGCTCGATGGACACCAGGCCGGAGGCCATGTTGGCGATGATGGTGGGGATGAAGAAGGGGCTGATGCGGCCCGGGCCCGCCTCCACCAGCTTCTTGTGCTGGGTCTCGATGCCCTCCAGCCCGCCCAGGCCCACGCCGATGCTGACGCCCGCGCGGTGGGCCTCCTCGGGGGGAATCGTCCAGCCGGCCTGCTCCATGAGCATCTTGGAGGCGCACACGGCGAACTGGGCGAAGCGCTCCATGCGCCGGGCGGCCTTGGCGTTGATGTACTTGGCGGGGTCGAAGCCCTTCACCTCTCCGGCGATGCTCGTGTCATGGCCGGTGGTGTCGAAGCTGGTGACCGGCGCGATGCCGATCTTGCCCGCGAGAAGGTTCTGCCAGCTCTCGGCGACGTCGTTGCCCAGGGGGGTGATGGCGGCCACAGCCGTGACGACAACCCTTTTCATGCGGTCATTCCGTGGTTCGGGTTCATTCCCCCGGAGGTCGTCCGCGGGGGAGAAATATGGAAGGAGCGCCCGGCGCCCGAGGGCGCGAGGGGCGCTCCATTTCGGTCCCGTCTCGCCAGTGTCCGAGTCGGACTACTTGCGCTTCTCGACGTATTCGATGGCGTCCTTGACCTTGAGGATCTTCTGGGCCTCTTCGTCGTCGATCTCGACGTCGAACTCCTCCTCCATGGCCATGATCAGCTCGGTGAGGTCCAGGGAATCGGCGCCCAGGTCCTCGACAAAGGAGGCTTCGGGCTTCACTTCGTCGGCGCTGACGCCCAGCTGCTCCACGATGATGGCTTTGACTTTCTCGGCTACGGACATTGCATCCTCCAAAAGGTGTTTTTCTTGCTCGCTTGGAAACTACATGTACATCCCGCCGTTGACGGCCAGGACCTGCCCGGTGACATAGCCCGCGCCCGGTCCGGCAAGGAACGAGACGGCGGCGGCGATGTCTCCGGCCTGGCCCAGGCGGCCGAGCGGGATGCTTTCCAACATTTTGCCCACGATGGCCTCCGGAAGCTCGGCGGTCATGTCGGTCTGGATGAAACCGGGGGTGACGGCGTTGACCGTGACCCCCCGCCCGGCCAGCTCGCGGGCCGCGCTCTTGGTCAGGCCGATGAGGCCCGCCTTGGCGGCCACGTAGTTGGCCTGGCCTGCGTTGCCCATCTGGCCGACAACGCTGGAAATATTGACGATGCGGCCACGGCGCTGCTTGGCCATGACCTTGGAGGCCTCGCGCAGGCAGGCGAAGGCGCCGGTGAGGTTGACCTGGATGACGCGGTCCCAGTCCTCGTCCTTCATGCGGATGATCAGGCCGTCCTTGGTGATGCCGGCGTTGTTCACCAGCACTTCCAGGCTCGCCTTGTCCTTGATCTCTTCGGCGAAGAACTTGGCCACGGCCTCGCGGTCGCTGGCGTCCAGCTTGAAGGCGCGGGCCTTGCCTCCGGCCTCGGCGATGGCGGCCACGACCTTGTCGGCCTCCTCGGGGCGGCTCACGTAGGTCAGGTAGACCTCGAAGCCGTCCTGGGCCAGGCGCTCGGCGCAGGCCCGGCCGATGCCGCGGGAGCCTCCGGTGACCAGGGCGACCTTGGGCAGTTCGCTCATGCTTGTCCTCGTCCTTGGGGGTCGTTTGGGCGGACCTTCGGGAAAGGGCGTCCGCCGGGTTTGCTCGCCCCCTGTACCCTAAACGGGGGCGGACTGCAAATCTGGCCTAGAAGCGCACCAGGGCCGAACCCCAGGTGAAGCCGCCGCCGAAAGTGCCCAGCAGCACGAGGTTTCCGTCCTTGATGCAGCCCTGCTCGCGGGCCTCGGACAGGGCGATGGGCACGCTGGCGGCGGAGGTGTTGCCGTAGTGTTGCACATTGGTGAAGACCTTGTGCTCGGGCATGTCCAGCTTCTTGCCCACGGCCTCGATGATGCGCATGTTGGCCTGGTGGGGGATGAACACGTCCACCTCGTCCTTGGAAAATCCGTTCTTCTCAAGCACGCTCTCGCAGATGGCGCTCATGGAGCGCACGGCGTGCTTGTACACCTCGCGGCCCTGCATCTGCACGAAGAAGTCGTCGCGGATGGTGTCGCCGGGCTTGTAGGTGCAGCCGGAGCCGCCGCCGCGGATGGTGAGCAGGTCGCCCACGCCGCCGTCGCTGGAAAGCAGCACGTCCAGCACCTGGGCCTTGGACCCGCCGGGGCCGGGCCGGGCGGACACGATGGCCGCGCCCGCGCCGTCGCCGAAGAGCACGCAGGTGCCCCGGTCGGCGTAGTTCACGCGGCTGGTCACGATGTCGCAGGCGGCCACCAGCACCTTGGCCTCGGGGTGCAGGGCCACGATGGCCCGCGCGGTCTCCATGGCGTACAGGAAGCCGGAGCAGGCCGCGGAGACGTCCATGGCCATGCGACCGGCGACGCCCAGGCGATGGGCCAGCATGCAGGCCGCGCTGGGGATGATGAAGTCCGCCGAGAAGGTGGCCACCAAAATGTGGGTGAGTTCCTCGGCCTTCATGCCCGCGTCGTCCAGGGCGCGCTGGCTGGCCAGGTGCGAGAGCGTGACGCAGGTCTCGCCGGGCCCGGCCACGCGGCGTTCCTTGATGCCGGTGCGGCTGACGATCCACTCGTCGTTGGTGTCCACCATGCGTTCCATGTCGGCGTTGGTGAGCACGGTTTCGGGAACGGCGTGGCCCAGTCCGAGAATGTGGCAGGTGGTGTTCATGTGAGTGCTCGGTGGGGGCTTGGCGGGCCTTGTTGGGTCCGTTTGGTTGGCTTGGCGCCGGGCGCCGCGCGGCTAGGGGCCGCTTACGCCTTGTGCCTGCTGAACTGTCCCAGTTCCTTGTGCGCGGTGAGGCCTTCCTCGATATGCTCGTGGGCCTTGCGCGTCACAAAGGTGGAGGCCATGCGGATGGCGTTGGTCACGGCCTTGAGGTTGCTGGCCCCGTGGCACACGATGACGATGCCCTTGAGTCCCAGAAGCGGAGCCCCGCCGTACTCGGCGTAGTCCATCATCTGGGCGAAGTTCTTGAGCGAGCGCATGGACAGGGCCGCCCCCATGCGCGAGAGCATGTGGCGCTTGAGCTCGCGCTTGAGCACGCGGCCGAAGCTTCTGGCCAGGCCCTCGGAGAGCTTGAGGCAGATGTTGCCCACGAACCCGTCGCACACGGCCACGTCCAGGTCGCCGGTGAAGATGTCCCGGCCCTCCACGTTGCCCACGAAGTTCAGCGAGGTCTGCTTCAGGAGGTCGTAGGCCTCCTTCACCACCACGTTGCCCTTGCCCTCCTCCTCTCCGATGGAGAGCAGGCCGACGCGGGGGCGCTCCACGCCCAGCACGTCGCGGGCCAGCACATCGCCCATGAGGCCGAACTGGGCCAGATGGAACGGCTTGGAGTCCACGTTGGCGCCCACGTCGATGAGCACGATGGGATTCTTCTCCGTGGGCATGATGGAGGCCAGGGCCGGGCGCTCCACGCCCTTGACGCGGCCCAGCACGAACATGCCGCAGGCCACGCTGGCCCCGGAATTGCCCGCGCTGACCACGCCGTCGGCACGGCCCTCCTTCACCAGCTGGCAGGCCACCTGGATGGAGGAGTCCTTCTTGCGGCGCAGGGCGTCGGAAGGCTTCTCGTCCATGTCCACCACCTGGGAGGCGTGGACGATGTCGATGGGCAGGCCCTGGGCGGACTCGCAGCGGGCAAGCTCGGCGCGCAAGGCATCCTCATCGCCCACCAGGGTGATGTGGATGCCTTCCTTGGCGGCCTGCACCGCCGCTGGCACATTGACGCGGGGGCCGATGTCGCCGCCCATTGCATCAATGGCTATGCGGGGGGCTTTTTCAGGCATTTTCGGTGTTCAGAACCTGACGGCCCTTGTAGTTGCCGCACACGGAGCAGGCGCGGTGGGAGAGCACGGGCTCGCCGCACTTGCACAGCACCACGTTGGGGGTGGCCACGTGGTCGTGGCTGCGGCGCATGTTCTTGCGGGACTTGGAGGTCTTTTTCTTGGGTAAGGCCATGACGGACTCCTTAATATGATGCGTATGCCGCTTGGGAAGGGGCGGACCCCCTCAAGGGCGCGGCTATGATAACTTGAGTTTGCGCAGAACCGCAAGCCTCGGATCGCCCCCGTCCTGGGAGCAGGTGCAGGCCGTGGTGTTGCGGTTGGCCCCGCAGGTGGGGCACAGGCCCTTGCAGCCCTCGCGGCACTCCGGACGGGTGGGCAGGGCCAGCATCAGCTGCTCCCACAGGAAACCGCCCGCGTCCAGCTTGGGCACGCCGTTCTCCACGCGCACGCGGCATTCGTCGGCGTATTCGCCCTCGGCCATGTCCAGGGTCTCGAAGCTGTCGAAATCCTCGTCGATGGCCTGCTCGAATTCCTCGGCGCACGCGTCGCAGGGCAGCACGACCGATCCGGAGATCCGCCCGGACACCAGCCAGCCGTCGTCCTGGGGGACGATGAGCATGCTGGCCTCAAGGGGCGTGCCGATTCTGGCCGCGACATCGAGCTCCTTCATCGGGCCGGTCCACAGGGACTGGTCCGAAAAAGAAAACTCCCGGCCCTCGGCCGGGATGTCGTTGAGCGCGATCAGGGTCGTCGTCATGGGTGCTGCCTCGCAGGGGGCACTTCTATAGGGGGGAGTGCGGGGTGTCAAGAAAAAAGCTCTTGCGTTTTTCCCGGCCCGAGGCTACAAGTCCTCTTCCCGATGAGCGGGAGCCCTGCGGCGGGCCGGTTTCGCCCGTGTCGGCCAGGGCTTGCGAGATGAACGATCCAGGAGGTTTCCCATGTCCCAGACGTGCGATATATGCGGCAAGCACCCCAGCTCCGGCAACAACGTGAGCCACGCCAACAACAAGACCCGTCGGCGTTTCCTGCCCAACCTGCAGCGCGTGAAAGCCGTGCTGCCCTCCGGCGAGGTGCGCTACGTTCGCGCCTGCACCCGCTGCATCCGCAGCGGCGCCGTGGTGAAGCCCATGGTCCGCAAGGCCGCGGCCGTCGCCGCCGCCTAGTTCCCGGTTTTCGCACCACCGCCTGAAGAGCCCCGGCATTGCCGGGGCTCTTTCTGTTTGCCCGGCGGCCCGCCTCATCCACTTTTTCGATCGCTCCGTTCCTCTTTTGCCATTGGACGCCCCGCCCCGGCAAGGGCTATATCTCCGGCGACGCAACCGCAAGCCAGGGGGATTCCATGACCGACACCACAGCCAGCCAGTATTTCGCCCAGGTCGCCGACGACTGGGACACCATGCGCGCCTCGTTCTTCTCCGAGGCCCTGCGCGAGGCCGCCCTCGAACTGGCCGACATCCGGCCGGGCGCCTGCGCACACCTCACCGCCGTGGACCTGGGCGCGGGCACGGGCTTCCTCACCGAGGCGCTGCTGGCCGCCGGGGCCAAGGTCTTCGCCGTGGACGCCTCCCCGGAGATGCTCGCGCGGCTCACCGCCAAGTTCGCCCAGGCCAGCGCGGCGGGCCGCCTCACCGTGCTCACCGGCGGCGCCGAGCGCCTGCCCCTGCCCGACGCCTCGGTGGACCGCGTGCTGGCCAACATGCTGCTGCACCACGCCGAGGACCCGGCCCTGGCCATCCGCGAAATGGCGCGCATCCTCCGGCCCGGCGGCAGGCTGGTCATCACCGACCTGGACCGCCACGCCCACGAGTTTCTGCTCACCGAGCACCACGACCGCTGGCCCGGCTTCGACCGCGCCGACGTGGCCTCCTGGCTGGCCGCGGCGGGGCTTTCCGACGCGCGCATCGACTGCGCCGGGCAGAAGTGCTGCGCCGAGGCGGCCAGCAGCAGCGATTCCGCCTGCGTGAACATCTTCGCCGCGCACGGCACCCGCCCGCTGTGCGCCGCGGACATCGAGGACGCCGCCCCCGGGGCCGTGGGCGCGCGCGCGCGGTCCTTCTTCGAGCAGGGCGACGAGAGCGGCGGACCGCTCCTCTGCGCGGAATCCGTGCTGCGCGGCGTGGCCGAGGCCCTGGGCGTGCACACGCCCCCGTTCACCGCGCTCGTGCCGCGCATCGCCTCGGGCCTGTGCAGCGGCGTGGCGCGCACCTGCGGCACCTGCGGGGCCTACAACGGCGGCATCCTGGCCCTGGGCCTGGCCCTGGGCCGCGACCACGGGCGCGACTCCCTGGACCCGGTCTACGCCGCCGTGCAGGACTTCACGGAGTGGTTCCAGGAGGAGCACCCCAGCATCAACTGCCACGCGCTCACCGGCTGCGACTTCGCCACGCCCGAAGGCCAGGCGCGCTTCCGCGAGGGCGGAATCAAGCACTCCGTGTGCCTGCCGCTCGTGGCCGCCGCCGCCGCCCGGGTGGTGCGCATCCTTCAGGAACAGTAAGGCGTTCGGCCCGGTTCATGACCGTTACGGCGATCTTCCTCGACGCGCGTGTGGGCGACCACTCGGGGCCCGGCCAGGATGGCGGCCAGGCCCTCAGCCAAAGCGGCGGCTGGGGCCGGAGCCTCTGTTTCGGCCAGCCCGAAGCCGAGCGCCGCGCCCACACCCTGCCCGACATTCCCGGCCTGCTGCACTGGGCCGAGGCGCAGGCGCGCGCCGGGCGCTGGGTGGCGCTGGCCCTGGCCTACGAGGCGGCCCCGGCCTTCGACCCGGCCCTGGAGGCCCACCCGCCCGCGCCCGGCCTGCCCCTGGCCTGGGC
>JAEXRD010000056.1 GCA_023438245.1 Pseudomonadota bacterium
GCCGCCACCACCGCCGCCGCCGGAGCCACCGCCGCCGCCGCCGCCGGAGCCACCGCCGGAGCCACCGCCGGAACCACCACCGGAGCCTCCGGAACCCCCGGAGTTGCCGCCGGAGTTGCCGCCGGCATTCGACCCGGCATTGCCCTGTCCCGCGCCGTCGGACTTGCCCTGCTTGCCGGACTGGTCGCCCTGGCGGCCCTGCTCACCCTGGCCGGGCTTGTCCGCATCGCGGGCGGCATCCTGCTGGGGTGTGGCCGCCTCGGCCCGGGGGCTGGCCATGCGGCCGATCCGGGCCCTGGTCGCTTCCGTGAAGCCCTGGGGAGTGGCCTCGGCGGACCAGGACCGCGCCACCATGGCGGTGACGCCCTTGCCGTCGCTCACGGCGACCCGCCCCTCGCTTACGCTCACGGTGGAGGACTGCTCGGACACCGAGGTCGAGAATTCCGTTCCGCGCACGCTGGCCACAAGGTGCGGCGTCTCCACGTCCAGGTGGTTGCCCGGCACCACGGAGAAGCGCACCTTGCCCTTGGTGACCTTGAATTTCTGCACGCCCCCGGCGGAGCCGGAGTAGCTGACTTCGCTCCCCGGCCCGGCCTGCACCCGCAGCCCGTTGGCCGGGGCCTCCAGCGTGGCTGTTCCGTTTTTGCCCGTCGCGATCTTGTCGCCCGGCGCCAGGGAGGCGGAGTCGGCCGCGGAAACGACGGTGTCGCCGCTCACCGCGGCCACCTTTGGGCCTGCCGCAAAGGCTGCCTGGGCAACGAGAACCAGGGCGAGCACCAAGGGCAGAAGGGGGGGGCTGAAGTTGCACCGCATGTGTTGTTCCTCCTCACCTGGGCGGCTGGCCGCCGCCCCGTCCATTCTCTTCGCGCGCTTCGAACAGGGCCAGGAATTCACGCATCAGGTCCGGATCGAAATGCTTGCCTATCTCCATAGTCATTATTCCTAGCACTTCGTCAAGGGTCTGCCCCTCGCGGTAGGGGCGGTTGTGGCTCATGGCGTCGAACACGTCGGCGATGGCGATGATGCGGCCGGCCAGGCTGATTTCCTTGCCCGCAAGGCCCTGGGGGTATCCGGAGCCGTCGTAGCGCTCGTGGTGGTGGAATACCGCGTCCAGCGCGGGCTGCGGCAGTTCCACGCTGGAGAGGATGCTGCGCGCGATGTTGGGGTGGTTGCGGACGATCTGGCGCTCGTCTTCGGTGAGCGCGTCGCGCTTGTTCAGGATGCTGTCGGGGATGCCGATTTTGCCCAGGTCGTGGATGAGCGCGCCCAGGTGGATGTCCTCGTACAGGCCCTGGGGCAGGTCCAGCCGGTCCATGAGCTTCAGGCACAGCTCGGACACGCGGGTGGAGTGGCCCCCGGTGATGGGGTCGCGGTAGTCCAGCGCGGTGAAGATGGCCTTGATGGTGTCGGTGAGCACCTTGCGGCGGCGATCCCCCTCCTTTTGCGAGCGGAAGAACAGCCCCGCGGAGATGGCCAGCGCAGCCGCGGCCCGGGCGCCGTCGTCGGGCACGTTCCGGGTGAGCCCGAACAGCGCGTACAGCGTGCCCGCCGGGGACTTGAGCGGCACGGCCATGTGCCGGGCGATCTCGCCGTGACCGTGCCTGCGCGCGCCGGATTGCCCCGCCGCGTCAAGAATGAGCACGCCGTCGCTGCTGCTGGCGGCAAGCCCGAACTCCGGGGGCAGGGCCTCCGGGGGCACCGGCCCGCAGAGGTAGAACACGCCGGTTTCCCTGCCCATGCGTTCCCACAGCGATTCCAGGTAGTTGTCGAGCTTGCTGTGCCGCCCGGCCTCGCCCTCGTCCAGGTACACAATGCTGTCCAGCGACAGGAACTGGGCGCGCCAGCTGGCGTGCAGGGCGGCCATACGGGCCAGGAGCATGAGCGCCCCGACCCCGGCTGCGGCCACCACGGGCGTCAGGCCTGCAAACCACATCAGCTGGCGGGCGATGAGCAGCCAGTCCAGGAACAGCCAGGCCAGGCAGAGTGCCGTGGCCAGCAGTCCCCCGCGCAGGGGGGGCAGCAGCAGCATGCACAGGCCGCACGCCAGCGCCAGGCCTGCCGCGATGAGCGCGTTGGCCAGGGGGGGCTCCACCTGGATGGCGTTGCCGGAGAGGAGGGCCCGGAGTTCCTCGGCGTTGAACCGCACGCCCGAGACCACCCGGCTGCCGAAGGCCTGGGGGACGATCTGGAAGTCCGTGGCGCCCGAGGCCGCCGCCCCGACCAGCACGATGGCCCCGGCGAACGTCTCGGCGGGCACCCGGCCCTGGAGGACGTCCACGTACTCGAAGACAGGCGGCCCCTGCGGCGTGGGCACGAACCAGAGCCGGGCCTCCGCGTCCATGCGCACGGTGTGCGCCCGGAACTCCAGCTCGAAGCCGCCGGGGGTGCGCTCCAGTCGGCCCTCGTCGGCCAGGGCCTGCCGCGCCAGGGAAAGCGCCAGGGAGGGCAGCATCTGCCCGCCGCCGGTGCGCACCGGGCGGGCATAGCGCAGCAGGCCGTCCACGTCCTTGTCCACATTGGTGAAGCCCACATCGACCGCGGCATCGTACAAGGGCTGGGCGGGCAGCACGGCGAACTGTCCGGCTCCGGGGCTGTCGGCCAGGGGGGCGGTGTGCGCGGCCAGCACGACTGCGCCGTGGGCAGTCATGGCCCTGGCCAAGGCCTCGTCCTCGCGCGGGTCGGCGGAGGGTTCGGGAAACAGGATGTCCAGGCCGACCACGCGGGCCTGTCCCAGGCGTTCCAGCAGCCGGGCGTGAAGGGAGCGCGGGAAAGGCCACGCGCCGATGGTGGACAGCGAGCGCTCGCCGATGACCACCAGCAGGATTCTGGGCGCTGGCGTGCGCGACACGTACTGGGCGTTGACGTCGTAGAGCAGCAGCTCGCCCTGGCGCAGAAGCCAGGGCTGCAGGTAGCCCGCCACGGCGGCGAGAAACACGGCGGCGGCAAGCGCGGCGTACGTCCACCACGGAAGCCGGCCCCAGCGGCCTGCCTTGCTCCGACCCTGCGATTTCATGCTCCACCCCTACCGGTTTGCACGGGAATTGGAAAGGGTCCGGGGAACTACGTCATCCCGGCCTCGGTCTTCCAGGCGTAGATGGGGGTGAGCGGCTGGTAGTCCACCAGGTCGATGCGCATGGCGGTGATGGCCCCGAGCTGGGGCGGCAGGATGAGCCCGTTGAGGAAGCGCCAGGGCTGGCGGTTGGTCCAGGTGCAGGGCGGGCCGGGCAGGATGGAGCGGGTGCGGGCGGGCCGGCGCTCGGTGTTGATGAGCGCCAGGGCGCGCATTTCCGGCCAGGTGAACCAGCGCGCGCGGGTGAGGCTGCTGCTTTTGTTCCAGGGCCAGCGCAGGCCGCTGGCCAGCCAGTAGGCCGAGTGGCGGTTCAAAAAGCCGATGAGCAGGCCCTTGGCGGCCACGCGCGCGGCCTCGGCGATGACCGCGCCGGGGTCGTCGCAGAACTCCAGCACGGTCCACAGCACGCAGAAGTCGAAGTCCTTGTCGGCGAAGGGCAGGGCCTCGCCGTTGCCCACGTAGAGCTCGGCGCCGGGTCCCAGGCGCGCGCGCGCGCCCTCGATCATGGCCGGGGAGCGGTCGATGCCCGCCACGTCGAAGCCGTCGTCGAACAGGATCTGCTGGAAGATGCCTGTGCCGCAGCCGATTTCCAGCACGCGCTGGTTGCGGCGCGGCCACTGGTCCACCACGGAGTCGAGCAGGCGGCGCTCGGCGGCCAGGGCTGCGCGGCCCTGGTCGGAGGCATACCATTTCTCGTAGCGTTCGGCGTCCCAGTCCATGCGGTGGCCTCGGCCGTTTGGGGAGAAAGGCCCCCTCATCCGGCGTTGGGAGGAGGGGGCCTGCGGTTCAGCTCGTCGGCTACTCGGCGTTCAGGGCCTCGTACACCTTGCCCACCAGGTCCTTGCCGGGGGTGAGGGTCTTGGCGCCGGGGGTCCACTTGGCCGGGCAGGCCTCGTTGGGGTTCTTGATGAGGTAGGCGTTGGCCTCCATCTTGCGCACCAGCTCGTCGGCGTTGCGGCCCACGTTGTAGAAGTTCACCTCGCTGGAGACCAGGGTGCCCTCGGGGTTGATGATGAAGGTGCCGCGCAGGGCCAGGCCGGTGGCGTGGTCCCAGACGTCGAAGTAGCGGGAGACCGCGCCGTTGGTGTCGGCGGCCATCATGAACTTCACGTCCTTGAGCAGCTGCTCCTGGCACTTCCAGGCCAGGTGGGTGAACTTGGTGTCGGTGGACACGCTGATGACCTCGGCCCCCAGCTTCTTGAGCTTGGCGTGCACGCGGGCCAGGTCGGCCAGCTCGGTGGGGCACACGAAGGTGAAGTCCGCCGGGTAGAAGAACAGGATGGTCCACTTCTTCTTTTTCTTGATCTTGGCCAGCTCCACGGTGGCGAAGCCGCCCTCGGTGGGGTCGTAGGCCTCCATGACGAAGTCGCGCACGGGCTGGCCCACCTTGGCGCACTCCATGTAGTCCTCGTACTCTTCTTCGTGTTCGCAGCAGCTCATGGGGTTCTCCTGTGAGGTTGCGGGGTTGTGGCGGATAAGGGCGAGACGCCGGGTCCCGGCGGGGCTGGAATCCGGCGCGCCGCCCGGATGAGGCGGCCCTGACGATGGCGCGCGGCGCAGACCGCCGCTCCATTGTAGGCAGGATAGGGAGTTGGGGCGGGGCAGTCAAGGAGCCGCGGGCGGCCCGGGAACATCGCCCGCCGCATTGACCCGGCGGATAATGCTTACTATGTTGACAGATAATGGGGAAAGCCCGGCCCGGTGCGGACGGGGGCCGTGTCCCGCGAACCGTCAACTTCCAGGAGAACGCCCATGGAAACATACCGCCTGGAAGGAGCGCCGCTGGAACAGGACACGCCGCGGTGGGCGGCGCTTTTGGCCGGGGTGCTGGACAGCCTCACCGAGCAGGTGGCCGTGCTGGACACCAGCGGCCAGATCGTGGCCGTGAACGAGAGCTGGACCCGGTTTGCGCTGGAGAACGGCGCGCCCGCGGGCGACGGCAGCGGCCCCCCGGTGAACTACCTGGCCACCTGCCACGACGCCAGCGGCGCCTGCTCCGAGGAGGCCCTGCCCGCGGCGGAGGGCATCCGCGCGGTGCTGGAAGGACGCCTGCCCGCCTTCCGCCTGGAGTATCCCTGCCACTCGCCGGAGCGCCAGCGCTGGTTCCTCATGAACGTGACGCCGCTGCGCGTGGATGAGGCGGTGGTGGGCGCGGTCGTGGCGCACCTGCTCATCACCGACCGCGTGCTGGCCGAGCAGAGGCTGCGCGCCAGCGAGACCCGGCTGAACACGGCCCAGCGGCTGGCCCACGTGGGCAGCTTCGACCGCGACCTGGAGAGCGGCCACGGGGTGTGGAGCGACGAGTTCTTCCGCATCCTGGGCGAGGAGCCGGGCATCATGGCCCCGCCGTTCGACGGGTTCCTGGCCCGCGTGCACCCGGACGAGCGCGAGGCCGTGGCGGATTTCTTCGCCCTGGGCCGGACCAACGGCGTGAGCTTCCGCCTGGAGTTCCGCATCATCCGCCCGGACGGCGAGGAGCGCTGGCTGGCCATGGTCTGCGATTACGTGCGCGACGGCGCGGACCGGGTGGTGCGCCACCACGGGGCCATCCTGGACATCACCGAGCGCCACCAGGCCGAGGAGGAACTGCGCAGGCTGGCCCGCACCGACGCCCTCACCGGGCTGGCCAACCGCCGCAGCCTGCTGGACGCGCTTTCCTCCGAGCGCGAACGCGCCCTGCGCTTCGGCACGCCGCTCAGCCTCGTCATGGCCGACCTGGACAACTTCAAGGTGGTGAACGACACCCACGGCCACTCCGTGGGCGACCTCGTGCTGCGCCACGTCACGGGCCTGCTGCAGGCCGGGGTGCGCAGCGTGGACACCGTGGGGCGCATCGGGGGCGAGGAATTCTGCGTGCTGCTGCCGCAGACCGGGCTTGCGCAGGGGCTGGAGGCCGCGCGCAGGCTGGTGGAGCGGGCGCGCTCGATGCCTCTGGAGCTGGAGGGGGGCGGCGCGCTGCGCCAGACCGTGAGCTGCGGGGTGGCCCAGTTCGACGGCTCGGAGAGCGTGGACGCGCTGCTCAGGCGGGCGGACGCGGCGCTGTACCGGGCCAAGTCCCTGGGCCGCGACCGGGCCGAGGGGGCAGGGTAGGGGCAAGCCCCTTCCCTCCGGGCCGCACCTGCATTATCCTGTGACCTTCGCGCCCGGCGCGGGCGCGTCCCGACGCACGCACAAGCCCCCCAACGAGGCACCATGACCCAGCCCCTGACGCACGGCTTCGAACTTCAGCGCGAGCAGTTCATCCCCGAGCTTTCCGCCACCGCCCGCATCTACCGCCACGCCAAGACCGGGGGCCGCCTGCTCTCGCTCATCAGTTCCGACGAGAACAAGGTCTTCGGCATCGCCCTGCGCACGCCCCCGGCGGACCACACCGGACTTCCGCACATCCTGGAGCACAGCGTGCTCTGCGGATCGGAGAAATATCCCGTCAAGGAACCCTTCGTGGAGCTCATCAAGGGCTCGCTGAACACCTTCCTCAACGCGCTGACCTTCCCGGACAAGACCTGCTACCCCGTGGCCAGCGCCAATCTGCAGGACTTCTACAACCTTGTTGATGTCTACCTGGACGCCGTGTTCCACCCGCGCCTCACCGAGAACACGCTCAGGCAGGAGGGCTGGCACTACGACATCGAGAAGCCCGAGGACGAGCTGGCCATCAAGGGCGTGGTGTACAACGAGATGAAGGGGGCCTACTCCTCGCCCGACAGCCTGCTGGCCGAATACTCCCAGCGCGCCCTGTACCCGGACACCTGCTACGGCGTGGACTCCGGCGGCGACCCGGAACGCATCCCGGATTTGACCTTCGAACAGTTCATGGACTTCCACCGCAGGCTGTACCACCCGGCCAACGCCTACGCCTTCTTCAGCGGCGACGACGACCCGGAGAAGCGCCTGGAGATCATGGACGAGGCCTTCAGCCGCTTCGAGGCCCTGCCCGGCGGGCCGGACTCCGAGGTGGGCGTGCAGGCCAAGTTCGACGCGCCCAAGCGCTTCGTGCACTTCTACGCCGCCGCGCCCGATGAAGCGGAGGACATGGAGGACACGGACGGGATGGACGAGGGCGAGGATGAGGGCGGCGCGCCCGAGAATTCCGGCCCCAAGGCCATGTGCACCGTGAACTTCGGCCTGCCGCAGATCGTGGACCTGGACCCGGACGCGGGCGCGGACCTCTCGCTTGCGCTCAACGTGCTGGAGCACGTGCTCATCGGGCTGCCCAGCTCGCCCCTGCGCAAGGCGCTGGTGGACAGCGGCCTGGGCGAGGACATCACCGGCGGCGGGCTGGAGACCGACCTGCGCCAGATGTCCTTCACCGTGGGCCTGAAGGGCATGGGGGCCGCCACCGCCGAGGAGGCCGCCGACAAGGTCGAGGCCCTGGTGCTCTCCACCCTGGCGGGCCTGGAGCAGGGCGGCCTGCATGAGGGCGACATCGCCGCGGCCATCAACAGCGTGGAATTCGACCTGCGCGAGAACAATACCGGCAGCTACCCGCGCGGGCTGGCGCTCTTTTTCGAGTCCCTGGCCACCTGGCTGTACGACGGCGACCCGCTCATGCTGCTGCCCTTCGAGGGGCCGCTGGCGCGGCTGAAGGAACGCCTGGCCGCCGGCGAGAAGGTCTTCGAGAAGCTCATCCGCGAACATTTCCTGGACAACACCCACCGCGCCCTGGTGCTGCTGCGGCCCGATGCGGCCCTGGGCAAGCGCCGCGAGGCGGAGGAGAAGGCCAAACTGGCCGCCGTCCGCGCCGCCCTGAGCCAGGAGCAGGTCGCCGAGCTGGTGGAGCAGACCCTGACCCTGCGCGAGCTGCAGGAGGCCCCGGACAGCCCGGAGGACCTGGCCAGGATTCCGCGCCTGGGCCTGTCCGACCTGCCGACGGAGAACGCCATCATCCCCCAGGGCTGCGGCTGCAAGAACGGCGCGAAGCTGTACCTGCACGACCTGCCCACCAGCGGCATCGTGTACCTGGACCTGGGGCTGGACCTTTCCGCCGTGCCCGACCGCCTGCTGCCGCTGGTGCCCATCCTGGGCCGCGCGCTGCTGGAGATGGGCACGCAGAAGACCGGCTTCGTGGACCTGACCCGCAAGATCGCCATGACCACGGGCGGGCTGTGGGGCCAGGCCTTCGTGTCCAGCGTGCGCACCGAGGAAGGCGGCTGCGCCCCGGACCCCGCCGCGCGCCTGTTCCTGCGCGGCAAGGCCACCGCGGCCAACATGCCCGCGCTGCTGGGCATCCTCTCCGAGGTGCTGGAGGCCCCCAATTTCGAGGACAGCCAGCGCCTGGCCAAGATCATCCTGGAATCCAAGGCCCGGCGCGAGCAGCGGCTCATCCCCGCCGGGCACACCCTGGCGGCCTCGCGCCTGAAGGCCCGCACCGGCCCGGCCCAGGCCATGGCCGACGCCATGCACGGCGTGTCCGGCTTCCTGTGGCTGCGCGAGCTGGCCGCCAAGCTTCAGGCCAACCCCGAGGAAGCCTGCGCCGCCGTCGCCGCCGACCTGCGCGAGCTGCTCGCGCTGATGCTCTGCCGCCGCACGCTGGTGGCGGGCCTCACCGCCGGGGGCGCGCAGCTCTCCGACGCCGCCTGGCGGCTGGAGAACATGGTGGCCACCCTGCCCGGCGCGCTGCCCGAGGGCGCGATCTCCAAGGCCCCGCGCGCCATTCCGGACCTGCCGGAACGCGAGGGCCTGGTGCTGCCCGCCCAGGTGAACTACGCGGCCTGGGGCGCCAACCTGCGCGAGCTCTCCGCCCAGCCCGGCCTGGCCAGCGGCGTGGTCTGCAAGTACCTGCGCGCGGGCTACCTGTGGGAGCGCGTGCGCGTGCAGGGCGGAGCCTACGGCGCGGGCGTGTCCTACTCGCGCACCAGCGGCAACCTGGTGTTCAGCTCCTACCGCGACCCCAACACCGGGCGCACCGTGGAGGCCTTCCAGGGCGTGGCCCCGTACCTGGCCGCGCTGGAGCTGGACGGGGCCGAGCTGGAAAAGAGCATCGTGGGCACCATCGGCGACATGGACCACTACATGCTGCCCGACGCCAAGGGCTTCACCGCGCTGGCCCGCCAGCTCACCGGCGAGAGCGAGGCGCACCGCCAGCGCGTGCGCGAATCCGTCCTGGCGGCCACGGCCGAGGACTTCCGCGACTTCGGCCGCAGCGCGGAGGCGGCGGCGAGGAATGGCCGCGTGGTCATCGCCGGCGGGCGCGAGGCCCTGGAACAGAGCGGACTGGACCTGACCCTGACCCGGCTGCTGTAATCCCCCACGCAAGGGAGGTGCCCCCATGCCCGACCAGAACGACGCGCCCGAGACCTCGATCCGCAGCGCCCGGGAGATCACCCGGCTGGTGGCCCCCTGCGGCCTGTTCTGCGGCGGCTGCCTGGCCTTCGAGGGCGGGCCCATCCGCAGCCACGCCCGGGCGCTTGCGGGCCTGCTCGGCCCCAACTTCGGGGTCTACGCCGAGCGCCTGAGCGAGATGAACCCGGTGCTGGGCCACTACCCGGCCTTCGCCGACATGCTGGAGTTCCTGGCGCGCGGCTCGTGCCGGGGCTGCCGCGAGGGCGGCTGCCTGCTGGGAAACTGCGGCGCACGCGCCTGCGCGCTGGAGCGCGGCATCGACTTCTGCGGCCTGTGCCCGGACTTCCCCTGCGAGAACCCCGGCCTGCCCGAAGGGCTGCTGGAACGCTGGCGCAGGAACGGCGAGATCCTGCGCGCCAAAGGCCCCGCCGCCTATCTCGACCTGGTGCGCGGCAAGCCGAGGTATCCTTAAGGGCGCATCGGGGGAGGGGCGGGGGAACTCTTTGGAAAGAGTTCCCC
>JAEXRD010000082.1 GCA_023438245.1 Pseudomonadota bacterium
AAAAAGCCCCCCAGCCGCGAGCGGCTGGGGGGCTTTACGTACGTTTGGTCTACGCTGACTACCAGTTGGCGTCGGCGAAGGGGTTGGAGCCCAGGCCGAAGTCGGCTTCGGGCTCGCCGCCAACGGCGGGGGCGCCGGAGGCATCGTCGCCGAAGCCAGCGGCACCGGCATCGCCAGCGGCGGCGGCGCCACCGGCCACGCCGGCAACGACCACGCCCTGGGCCTTGACCTTGGCCACTTCTTCCATGAGCTGCTCAAGCTTCTTGATGTGCTCGTCCATCTTGGAGGCGGTGACGGACAGCTTCACGTCGCCCTTGGCGGCCTGCTCCTCGAAGTCCTTCAGCTTGCCCTTCACACCGGCCAGTTCGGCGGCCACGGCGGCCTTCTCGGCGGTGAGCTTGGCCACCTGGTCGGCCAGGGTGGCGTTCTGGGCGCGCAGGTCGGCGACCTTGGCGATGATGCCCTGGGCCTGGGCCTGGGCGGCCTCGGGCAGGGGCTTCACGGCGACTTTCTCGCCCAGGGCGGACACGTCACCGGCGGTGGCCTTGGTCAGCTGGGGCTCCTGCTCGTAGATCCAGGCCTTGGACAGGGCGGCGGCGATGGGCGCGAGTTCCGCGTCCACGTTGCCCTGGGTGAGGAAGGAGAGCATGTCCAGCACGCCGCTGTCGGCGGACTCGCCGCCCTTGAGGCAGGACACGAAGGTATGCATGGGGAACACTTTCGCTTCAGCCATGAGATTCCTCCTTGTGGTCGGGAAGACCATTGGGTTTGTTATGTCGCCTCTAGGGGGCTACTTCAGCTCGCCCATGGGCAGGCGGCCGATCTTGCGGGCATAGGCCAGGGCCACGGTGCGGTACACCACGTGCCCGAGCTTGGACCAGGGCAGGTAGGCCAGCATCATGAACACGAACACCAGGTGCAGGTAGTACGTGGGGTAGGCCAGCACCTTGGCGCCGATGAGACGGAACACCTCGCTGCCGATGCCGGTGAGCGCGATGCCCCAGATCACGGTCAACAGGTACCAGTCGTACCAGTTGGAGGTGCTCTTGGCGGCGTCCAGGGCGCTGCGGCGGCTGGTCAGCTTGGTCAGGCCGATGACCAGGGCCAGGGCCCCGGCGTTGGCCAGCAGCTTCACGGGGCTCCACAGCGGCATGGGGGTGTGTCCCGCCCAGGCGATGAGCCCGGCGATGCCGCCCTCAAGGCCCATGATGTGCTGCAGGAACCAGGCGCCGAACCAGTGGCCCACGGCCACCACGCTGGTGACGATCATCAGCGCGATGAAGGCGTAGAAGGTGAACAGGTGGCCGGTGAAGCGCTGCTGGTCCTTCTCCTCCTGGCCGCAGTTGGCGAAGCGGCTGTGCTGGGCCACCTCGACCTTCAGGGTGTCGATGAGGCAGGACAGGAAGCTCGGCTCCGCACCGCGGCCCACGATGTAGGTCTTGGGCACGGACTCGAAGCCCTTGAGCATCTTGGCGATGCCCCCGGCGAAGGCGAAGGCCATGAAGGCGAACACCGCGCCGAAGATCGGGTCGATGGTGTAGTCGCCGGGGAACAGGCCGCCGTAGACGATGACGCCCTGCTCGGCCACCTTCCAGCCGTGTCCATCCTCGACGAACAGCGGGAAGAAGGTGCCCAGCTTGCCGGCCATGATGTTCCAGATGCCCAGGTAGATGAGCGCCGGGATGAGGAACAGGATGGGCAGGTACTTGCTGGAGCTCATCCAGGTGCCGATGATGCTGGGCGTGGCCAGGCTGCGGTAGGCCATGTTGCGCAGGGCCGAGAGCAGATCGCCGGGCTTGGCGCCGCGGGGGCACATGTCGGAGCAGGTGCCGCAGTTGTGGCACAGCCAGATGTCGATATCATTGACCAGCTTGTCCTTCAGGCCCCACTGCGCCCAGACCATCTCCTTGCGGGGATAGGGGCCGTCGGCCGGGGAAAGCGGGCACACGACGCCGCAGGTGGCGCACTGGTAGCACTTTTTCAGCGACTCTCCGCCGACCTGCTGCAGTTCCTGAACGAATTTCAGGTCCGGTTGAACCCTGACGGTGTTCGACATGGTTCCAAACCTCCTAGTAGCCCTTGAACGGGTTGGGCCCGAACTTGGTGATGACTTCGGACATGAAGCGCTCGATCATGCCCGGAACCTTGTCGTACTCGTCGATGCTGACCTCGAACTGCTCCACGCGCTCGGCCTCGACGCCCAGGCGACCCAGGGACTCGGCGATGTTCACCTTGCGGCGGCTGCAGATCTCGGAGCCCTTGACGAAGTGGCACTGGTAGTCCGGGCCGTACTTGCAGCCCAGCATGATCACGCCGTCGATGCCCTTGCTGACCGCGTCGGCGATCCAGATGGCGTTGACGGAACCCAGGCAGCGCACGGGCACGAAGCGCACGTACGGGCTCCAGGTCTTGCCGCGGAAGGCGGCCATGTCCAGGGCCGGGTAGGCGTCGTTCTCGCAGGCCAGCACGATGACGCGCGGGCCGCCGGCGACCATGTCGTCCGGCACGTAGACTTCCTTCAAGGCCGAGCCGATCTGGTCGATGTTGTAGTTGTCGAAGCTGATGACGCGCTCGGGGCAGGCGCCCATGCAGGTGCCGCAGCGGCGGCAGCGCGTCGGATTGGGCTTCGGCGTTCCCTTCTCGTCGTCATCCAGCGCGCCGAACGGGCATTCCTCGGTGCAGCGCTTGCACTGGGTGCAGCGCTGGAAGTTGAACACCGGGAAGGACAGGTCGCCGCTTCTGGGGTGCACGGCCACGCCGCGGTTGGCGCTGGAGATGCACTGGATGGCTTTGAGCACCGCGCCCGCGGCGTCTTCCTTGGCGGTGGCGAGCGTCATGGGCTGGCGCACGCAACCGGCCGCGTACACGCCGGTGCGGCGGGTCTCGTAGGGGAAGCAGATGTAGTTGGAGTCCACGAAGCCGTCGAACAGCTCCAGGTCCGGGAAGCCGGGGCCCTGGCGGTACACGAGGTTCATGGTGGCCTCGTGCGCCGTGGTGGGCACGATGGCGGTGGGCAGCACGACCAGGTCGGCCTTGATCTCGACGTCGGCGCCGAGCAGGGTGTCCTTGGCCTTCACGATGATGCCGCCGTCGCTGTCCTGGGCCAGGCCGGTGATGGTGGCCTTGGAGAGCATGATGCCGGCGTCGTCCTGGGCGGCCTTGTAGTAGCGCTCGTTGATGCCGGGGACCATCATGTGGTCGTACAGCACGAAGGCCACGGCCTCGGAGTTGAACTCACGCACGTAGCCCGCGTGCTTCAGGGCCACCAGGCTGGTCAGCTCGGAGCTGTAGGCCAGGTGCTTGGCGCTTTCCTTGCTGGGGTAGGCCGGGGCTTCAGCGGCCTCGCCTTCGGCCGGAGCGGCGGGGGCTTCCTCGCCCTCGCAGGGCTCCTCGGCCTTGGCGTCGCACAGGCTCACGTCGGTGAGGAAGGCCACGGTGGCCGGAGCCTTGCCGTCGCTGGGGCGCGCGATCTTGCCGGCCTTGGCCATGGCCTCGAACTCGGCGGCGGTGATCACGTTCTTGTACGAACCGTAGCCCATGGGGGCCAGGTAGCCCGTGTCGCCGGGCACCCAGCCGGTGGCCAGCACAACGGCTCCGATGGGCATCTGCTGCTCGCCGCCGGCGTTGACGGTGGCGGTGTACAGGCCGGGGGCGCCTTCCAGGCTCACCAGGCTGGCGTTCAGCAGCACCTTGATCTTGGCGTTGCCGGTCACCTCGGCGATGAGGGCGGCGATGCCGGTGTCCTCAGCCTTGAGGTAGGGGTGGGTCATGGGGAAGGTCTTGTGCATGGTGGCAGCCTTGCCGCCCAGCTGGGCGGCCTTCTCCACCAGGACAACCTCGCGGCCCATGCGCGCGGCCTCAAGCGCCGCGTTCAGGCCGGTGAAGCCGCCGCCCAGCACCATGATGGCCTGGTTGGTCTCCGGGGCCTCGGGAGCGGGCACGCGGCTCTTGGAGAGCTTCATGATGCCCATCTTCACGTAGTCCTTGGCCATGTGCTCAAGCAGGCCGGGGACTTTCGGGTCGTCCTGGAAGCTCCACACGCACTGTTCGCGCAGGTTCACGCGCTCCACCTGCACGCCGGGGAACTGGAAGATGTCCCACTTGACGCGCGGAGAGCAGGCGCACAGCACCACTCCGTCCAGGCCCTCGGCGGCGATGTCCGCCTCGATCTCGGCCTTGCCTTCGGGGCTGCACAGGATGGCGTTCTTTTTCACAACGGGACAGATGCCCGCCAGCTTGCCTTTCTTGGCGACGTCGATCAGGCCGTCCACATTGAGGGACTTGCCGATCTCGCAGCCTTCGCAGATGTATACTCCAAGCTTTTCAGCCATGTGCTACCTCCCCACCACGTTTTGAATGGCTTTCAGGGCGGCGCCGGTGCCGGTCTGGGCGGTCTTCATCACGTCCAGGGGCAGCTTGGCGCAGCCTGCGGCGAACACGCCCTTGTCCGCGCCGCCGATGATGAAGCCGTCGTCGTCAACAGGAAGCGCCACGGGCAGCTTGGAGCCCGCGCAGCTGGGCTGCATGCCGGTGGCCAGCACGACGAGGTCGAACTTCTCCTCGCCCTTGATGCCGGTGACGGCGTCTTCAACGGTGACGATGGGGCTCTTGCACTCGCACTCCACGATCTTGGCGACCTTGCCCTTGACCAGCGAAAGCTTGTCGTCGGCGGCCACCTTCTTCATGAAGTTGTCGTAGCGGCCCGGGGTGCGCAGGTCGATGTAGTAGATGACGATGCGCGCCTCGGGGTGCTTCTCGCGGATGTAGGTGACGTGCTTGAGCGACGCCATGCAGCAGATGTACGAGCAGTAGTTCAGGTGGTTCTCGTCGCGGCTGCCGGCGCACTGCACGAAGGCGATGCGCTTGGGTTCCTTGCCGTCGGAGGGGCGCAGGATCTTGCCGTTGGTCGGCCCGTTGGGGGCGGCCAGGCGCTCCAGCTGCATGTTGGAAACCACGTTCTGAAGCTTGCCGCCGCCCAGGTTGTCCAGGTTGGCCATGTCGTAGGGCTTCCAGCCGGTGGCCCACACGATGGACCCGACAGCGAGGTCGAAGGTCTTCTCGGCGTCGGCGCTGTCGATGGCGCCGTAGGGGCAGGCGTCCTTGATCTTCTCAAGCTCGCCCGGGGCACAGGCCGCGGCGTCCACCACGTAGCGCTGCGGGAAGGCGAAGAGGTGGGTGCGGTAGGCGACCTTGCGGTCCACCAGGCCGAACTCGAACTCGTTCTTCACGCTGGTGCTGGCGGCCTTTTCGCACTCGCCGCACATGGTGCAGTTGGCGTTCACGAAGCGGGGGCGCTGCTTGATCTTGACGTCAAACGCGCCCGGGCCGCCGGAAACGCTCACAACCTCCGCCAGGGTGAAGTATTTCACCTTGGGGTTGTTGCGGATGCGCTGGAACTGGATTTCCAGGCCACAGGAAGGCGGGCAGAGCTTGGGGAAATACTGGTTGAGCTGCGCCACCCGTCCGCCGAGATACGGATTGGTCTCGACGATGTAGACCTCGTGGCCGACTTCCGCGGCCTCGAGGGCGGCGGTGATCCCGGCGAATCCCCCGCCTACGACGAGAATACTGTTGTTCGACATTCGCTGTCCTCCCTCTGTAGGTGTGCCGGATGGGGCCTCTCCCGCCCCGCCCGGGCCGATCGGCGCATGCCGCGGCATGGGATGTTCCCCCCTCCCCCTTGGGGCATGACTGTGGGGATGGCCCCGGCTGTGGCCTCCCCTATCATGCCCCCCTGGTCGGTGGGAATTGCCCAGCCGTGAAAATGGCCCGAACCCGGACTGCAACGAAACATGTTCCAGTCCGGGCTCAGACCACTTCCCCGTCTGGGAAGAAGGGGGCCGCAGGCTTTCGGCCCACGGCCCCCCGTGTCAACTAGCTTCCCTTACTGAGCGTCGGGAATGATCTGGTAGTAAGGCTTCTTGAAGATCTTCACTTCCTTCTTGTCCGGATCGTACTTGGAGTTCACGAAGCACTTCCACTTCGAGTCGTCCAGGCCCATGGCGTCGCCACGGTAGTAGAAGCCGGGGTAGCGAGTCTCTTCGCGGAACTCGATGTGCTGCAGGTGCAGGCGCACGGTCCACAGACGGTGGAACTGCTCCCAGCAGCGCATAAGCTCGTGCAGGTCACGGGCGGCCAGCTTCTTGCTGTCCTCTTCGAGCATGCCCATCAGCCAGAAGGCGGTGTTGAGCAGGGCCTTGGAGGTCATGTACAGGGTGGCAACGCCTCCGCCGTACTCGTCCGAGCACTTGATCAGGCGCATCATGAAGTTGCGCGGGGTGATGTAGTTCGGGTTGATCTCCGGAGCGGTGGAGGCACCCTTGAACTGCTCGTAGGTGTACCAGGGCTGGTAGATCTCCTTGCACAGGTCGGCAGCCTTCACCTTGAGGGTGGGCTTGAAGTCCTTGTGGTCGACAACCCAGCGGACCATCTGCTTGCCGCAGATACGGCCTTCAGCGTGGGAGCCGGAGGAGAACTTGTGGCCGGAGGCGCCGACGCCGTCAGCGCAGGTCCACAGGCCTTCGACGGTGGTCATGCGGTTGTAGACCTTGCCGTTGGCGGCGCGGACTTTGTAGTCCTCGGGAACCCAGGCCTCGTCCGGGCCGGAAACCCAGATGCCGCAGCAGCCGGAGTGGGAGCCGAGCAGGTAAGGCTCGGTGGGCATGATCTCGGAGCCCTTCTCTTCAGGAGCGCAGTTGGTGCAGGCCCACAGGTTGGCCATGCCCACGCACATGTCGAGGAAGTCTTCCCAGGCCTCGCTCTCCAGGTGCTTCCAGAGGGGGCTCTTCAGGTCGTTGTTGATGGTGGCGAGCAGGGCGGTCTTGGTGTCCATGAAGATGGGGCCGCGGCCTTCGCGCATTTCACGGAGCATCATGTGGTTACGCAGGCAGGTCGGGATGATGTGACCCTTGGCGTAGCCGCGATCCTCGTAGGGCTTCAGCATGGCGCGGTTGGTGGCGCAGTAGTCCTCGCCCTTGTAGTTCGTGGCCTTGGCCTTGAACAGCAGGAACCAGGCGCCGACCGGGCCGTAGCCGTCCTTGAAGCGGGCGGGCACGAAGCGGTTTTCCATCATGGTCATTTCGGCGCCGACCTGGGCACACATGGTGTAGGTGGAGCCGGCGTTCCAAACGGGGTACCAGGCGCGGCCCATGCCCTCGCCCATGGAGCGGGGACGGAACACGTTGACGGCGCCGCCGCAGGCGACCAGGCAGGCGTTGCAGGTGTAGACGTACACCTTGTTCTCGCGGGTGCTGAAGCCAACCGCGCCGGCGATGCGGTTCGGGGTGTTGGCGTCCAGCAGCAGCTTCACGATGAAGATGCGCTCAACGTAGCGGTCGTCGCCCAGGGCCTTCTTCGCGGCCTCGGCCACGATGACCTTGTAGGACTCACCGTTGATCATGATCTGCCAACGGCCGGAACGCACGGGGGCGTCGCCGCCGCGCAGGGACAGGCCCTGGGCCTTGGCCTGGGCGCCGTCGAGGTTGTGGCCGTCTTTCTTGATCCAGACGGGCAGGCCCCACTCTTCGAACAGGTGGACGGAGTCGTCGACGTGACGGCCCAGGTCGTAGATCAGGTCTTCGCGGACCAGACCCATGAGGTCGGTGCGGACCATGCGGACGTAGTCGTCGGCCTTCTGCTCTTTGCCAACGTAGGTGTTGATGGCGGAAAGGCCCTGGGCCACGGCGCCGGAACGCTCGAGGGAGGCCTTGTCGACCAGCAGGATGGAGATGTTCTTGTCGAACTTGTCGGCCCAGCGGACGGCCTCAAAGGCGGCACCGCAGTTGCCCATGCCGCCGCCGACCATCAGGATGTCGACGTGCTGCTCAACGATCGTCGGTTCGGCCAGGGGCACACCTTTGACGATTTCTTTAGCGGGAATCTGAGGCATAACAACCTCCGTATGCTCTCGTATGAGTTGATTGAATGAAAACTAGAACAACTCAGGTAGTCAGGACACAGTCAGCGATTAATCGCAGACGGCGTCGAGCCAGCACTGGGACTTGTCGGCCTCAGCCAGCTCAAACTTCTTCATGATGGCGTTCTCGGGGGTGGACAGAGCGCCGGTCTCGGTGAACAGCAGCTCGTCGTCCAGGTTGGCGGGCTCGGGCTTGCCGCCAAAGGGATTGATGGAACCTTCAGGGGTGGTGCGGATGGGGAACTTGAAACGCTTCACGGCGCCGCTGCGGAACTTGACGGTCCACATGATGTCTTCGGCCGAGCGCATGGGGATGCAGGTACCACCCATGGGGGCGAAGTCGGCGTAGGGGCGGGCTTCAATGGCGCCCTGGGGGCAGATTTTCACGCAAGAGTAGCATTCCCAGCAGGCATCAGGCTCCTGGTTGTAGGCGCGCATGGCCTCCGGATCCAGGATCATGAGGTCGTTCGGGCAAATGTACATGCAAGCGGTCTTCTCGCCACCCTTGCAGCCGTCACATTTTTCCGGATTAACAAAGGTCGGCATAACACTTCCTCCTAACAGGTTTAAATTAAAGCAGTTACCGACACACTCCACAGCCAACTACGTGCGTCCAAATCGTGCACGGGCTTGTGAAAAGCGGAATTATCAGGGATTGACGATCCGTGTCAAGGCGAAAGTGAATTTTTGAACAAGAGCCAATGCCCTCTTACCCATTCACTGCCGACACGAACCCATCGCCCGCGCATGCAGCCAAGAACTCTAGAGAATCCTTAGACACAAGCGCTGCGAACCAAGGCATCCCTGACAATTACCGACCAGCTCTCAAGCCGCCGTTTTTGCCGTAGCTCCTTTCAACATACCGCGAAAGCACGGCTGCGTGCAAGCCTTTTTTCTCGCATGTGCCCTCCTGGACCCGAAAAGGCGTTGCGCGGCAACGATATTTAGGATACATGTCAGGGAAGAATCTGAAAATTCACGCGCAAAAGGGCATTGACACAACTTTCACAATCTGCTCAAATTGCACTTGGCTATCCTGTGAAGGACGAGCGCAAGCTGTCCGACGCGGCAGAAATGGCCCGCCCCACTTGGGCGCGCGGGCCTGAAGGCGGCCCCCCGGTCCGGACCACGTTACGTCCGGGACAGGTGGTGGCCGGTTGCTTCGGCTGAGGTAGTGGCTTTCATCAACCCGGTATTTCGAAGGAGACAGTCAATGGCATCTAAGAAACTCGTTCCCCCTCATGGTGGTAAAGGCCTCGTCTGCTGCCTGCTCACTGGCGCCGAGCTGGACGCCGAGCTCAAGAAGGCCGCTGGCCTGAAGAAGATCGAAATCTCCTCCCAGGAGAAGGGCGACCTGATCATGATGGGCATCGGCGGCTTCAGCCCGCTGAGCGGCTTCATGGGCAAGGCCGACTGGAAGAGCGTGTGCGAGAAGATGACCCTGTCCGACGGCACCTTCTGGCCCATCCCCATCATGCTGGCCACCGACGACGCCGGCGTGAAGGCCGGTGAAGAGATCGCCCTGGAGCGCAACGGCACCATGATGGCCACCATGAAGGTGACCGAGGTGTTCGAGCTGTCCGACGCCGAGAAGGTGTGGGAGAGCGAGCAGGTCTACAAGGGCGAAGGCGCCGACTCCCAGGCCGACTTCATGGGCGTGGCCACCAAGGATCACCCCGGCGTCCAGATGGTGCTCGCCCGCAAGAAGTTCTGCCTTGCCGGCCCCGTGAAAGTCCTCTCCGAGGGCGGCTTCCCCGAGAAGTTCCCCGGCGTGTACAAGAGCCCCGCTCAGCTCCGCGCTGAGATGGAAGAGCGCGGCTGGGGCGACGTTGCCGCTCTGCAGCTGCGCAACCCCATGCACCGCTCCCACGAGTTCCTGGGCAAGATCGCCATCGAAGTGTGCGACGGCCTGGTCATCCACTCCCTGGTGGGCGCTCTGAAGCCCGGCGACATCCCGGCCGAAGTCCGCGTCGACGCCATCAACACCCTGGTCGAGCACTACTTCGTGAAGAAGAACGTCATCCAGGCCGGCTACCCCCTGGATATGCGTTACGCCGGTCCCCGCGAGGCCCTGCTGCACGCCCTGTTCCGTCAGAACTACGGCATGAACAAGCTGATCGTCGGCCGCGACCACGCCGGCGTGGGCGACTTCTACGGCATGTTCGAGGCCCAGGAAATCTTTGACCGCATCCCGGTTTCCGGCAACGCGGCCAAAGACCTCCTGACCACCCCCCTCAAGATCGACTGGACCTTCTACTGTGTGAAGTGCGACGGCATGGCCTCCATGCGCACCTGCCCCCACACCAAGGAAGACCGCGTCATCCTGTCCGGCACCAAGCTGCGCAAGATGCTCTCCGAGGGCGGCGATGTGCCCGACCACTTCGGTCGCGAGGAGTGCCTGGTCATCCTGCGCAAGTACTACGCTGGCCTGACCGAGAAGGTCGAAGTCAAGATGCAGAAGGCCGCTTCCGGCTCCGGCATGTAATTGACCGACCAGCCTTAGCTTCCACGAGGGGCGCTCGCAAGAGCGCCCCTCTTTTTTGCGGCGCCCGGCCCGGCGCAGAAGCCGCGGTGCCAGACCCCAACCCGCGCAACTCTCCTTTGACATTTAGCGCCGCGCTAGTATGATTGGCTCACAATGCCCTTTTTGCCGCACAGGAGGCCCGCAATGCTCGTCCGCGAATGGATGACCAAGAATGTCATCACCCTTGGTCTCAAGACGACGGTCATCGACGCCGCCGAGATCATGCGCACCAAGAAGATCCGGCAGTTCCCCGTCATCGACGAGAGGGGCGCGCTGGCGGGCATCGTCTCCGACCGCGACATCCGCGACGCCATGCCCTCAAAGTACCTGCCCGGCGACTCCGCCCTGGGCGGCGGGCTTTCCTCGCTGCGCGCCTCGGACATCATGAGCAGCGAGCCCATCACGGTCTCGCCGCTCACCCCCATGGACATGGTCGCCAGCATCCTGCAGCGCCACAAGTTCGGCGGCCTGCCCGTGGTGGACGAGGCCGGGCGGCTGGTGGGCATCGTCACCGTGGCCGACGTCATGCGTTTCGTGTGTTCCGTCAGCGGGCTGCCGCGCGGCGGGCTGCAGCTGGCCTTCCGGCTGGACTCCAAGCCCGGCCCGCTCACCGAGCTGCTCGAAGACCTGCGCGTGCTGGGCCTGCGCTTCTCCAGCGTGTTCACCACCCAGGACATGGCCAAGCCCGGTCACCGCGACGCCTTCGTGCGCATCGGCCACATGGGCGAGCACACCACCCAGAGCCTGCTGGAATACCTGCGCCCCCGCTACACCGTGCTCTACTGCGTGGAGGACGGTCGCACCACCCTGCAGGACTAGCGCGCAGCGCTCCGGGCAGGCCCCCTTCGGCCCGTTTTGCGGCGCTCGCGCCCGGCGTGTGATTGCTCAATCAGATCCCGGGGCCCATGCCTCGCAACATCACAGAAACGCACGGCAATCCCTCCGCGGCGGCGAGTTTGCGCCAAGCCGCGCGCGTGATTTGCCATCGCGCCCCCGTTCTGGTAGGATGTCTAGCCTGTACCCGGTAACCCCTCACCAAGCAGCCACATGAAGATATCCGCCAAGGCACGCTACGCTGTCCGCATCCTCCTTGACCTCGCCATGCACGAGGGGCTCGGCCCCGTCCGCACGACGGACATCTCCCTGCGCACCGGGGTTTCCGTGCGCTTCATCGAGCAGATCCTCAAGCCGCTGAAGAAGGCCAAGCTGGTGGACAGCACGCGCGGGGCCACCGGCGGCTACAAGCTCCTGGCCCGGCCGGAGGACATCAGCCTGGCCAGGATCATCCGCATCATCGAGGGCGGGTTGTGCCTCACGCAGTGCTGCGAGAACCCCAAGACCTGCCACCGTTCCCCGACATGCCGCAGCCATCGGGCCTGGGTCCGCGTCACCCAGGTGCTGGAGGCCGAGCTTGAGGGCATTTCCATCCACGATCTGCAGGGCGACACGCTGTTTGGCGACAGCCACGGCTGCGACTGCTAGCCCCATCTCCCCCCGCCGAACTCCCTTCTCCACCCGTCCGCATGGGCATTTTCGTACCCCCGCTTGAGGGGCTTCCGCCGTTTCCCCTGGCTTCGGGGGAATTTCTCAACGCCCGCCATCATTAGCATAAATATTTTTTGAGCGAAATTTCACAATTCCCTCTTGACGTGGGGGAACGTTTTTCATTATTCCCGACTTAATTAATCGCGATTGGTTTTATTTGTACCAATTTTATAGGCACCGAATCAATCCTGATTAAAACACGCGGCGAACCACAAACGCATGGAACAGGCATGAAACCGACAACACGCACCTGTCACGCCACGCGCATCCTCCTCGAACTCGCCAACCACGATGCGCAGGCCCCTTTGCGGGCGTCGGCGCTCTGCGCCGCGGTGGGAATCTCCATCAAGCTGCTGGAAAAGATCGTGCGCCCGCTGCGCGCCGCCGGGCTGGTCCGCAGCGCCCGCGGGGCCACCGGCGGCTATGTCCTCGGCGCCGATCCCCAGGACATCACCCTGGCCCGGGTCCTCACCGTCATGGAGGGCGCGGTGTTCACCCCCCAGTGCTGTGAAAGCGACACCGACTGCCAGCTCATCATGGGCTGCCCCACGGGCCGGGTGTGGGTGGAGATCTCCCAGAAGATCGAGGAAAGCTTCAACGCCACCAGCCTGGCCGACCTGATGCGCACCCCCAAGCAGGGCTGCCCCGGAGAGCGGGCAGCCGGCAAGGCCGCCCAGGCCCGCCGCAACATGGCCGCCGAGGTCGAGGGCAAGCATGCCCGCCGCAAGCGCCCCAGGGTCATGGTCATGTCCCTGCGCAATCCCGGACGCACCCGTCTCGTAAACGAGCGTTATCCCAAAGCGAACTAAAGCCCATTTAAAGGAGTGGCCTCATGAAAAAACTGCTCATTCTCGGCTCAGGCGCTGGCGGAACCATTGTTGCCGCCAAAATGGCCAAGTCTCTTGGCGACGACTGGAAGATCACGGTCATCGACCGCGATTGGAAGCACCACTACCAGGCTGGCTGGCTCTTCGTGCCCTTCGGCGTCTACACCATGGACGACTGCATGAAGCCCAAGAGCGACTTCATCCCGCCCGGAGTGGACTTCGTCCAGGACACCATCGTGAACATCAACCCCGAGAAGAAGCTCGTGAAGACCGAGCGCGGGGAGTACGATTACGATTGGCTGGTCATCGGCACCGGCTGCCGCATCGTGCCCGATGAGATCGAGGGCATGATGGACGACTGGCGCGGCGACATCCACGACTTCTACACCCCCGACGGCGCCCTGGCCCTGCGCAAGAAGCTGAAGTACTACAAGAAGGGCAAGGTGGTGCTGAACATCGCCGAAATGCCCATCAAGTGCCCCGTGGCTCCGCTGGAGTTCGTGTACCTGGCCGACTGGTTCTTCACCGTCAACGGCGTGCGCAAGGACATCGAGATCGAGCTGGTCACCCCGCTCACCGGCGCCTTCACCAAGCCCGTGGCCGCCAGCGTGCTCAACAAGATCTGCGAAGACAAGAACATCAAGATCGTTCCCAACTTCCAGATCAGCAACGTCAACGTGGGCGAGAAGACCATCGAGAGCGTCACCGGCGACAAGGTGGACTACGACCTGCTCGTGTCCATTCCGCCCAACTTCGGCTCCCAGATCATCATCGACTCCGACCTGGGCGACGCCATGGGCTACGTCGACACCGACAAGCACACCCTGAAGGCCAAGAACATCCCCAACTGCTACGTCATCGGCGACGCCACCAACTGCCCCACCTCCAAGGCCGGCAGCGTGGCCCACTACCAGGCCGACATCGTGTGCGACAACCTGCTGCGCGAGATCGACGGCGAGGAAGCCCGCCCCGAGTTCGACGGCCACTCCACCTGCTTCATCGTCTCCGGCTACGAGAAGGCCTTCCTCATCGACTTCAACTACACCGTCGAGCCCCTGCTGGGTAAGTACCCCTTCCCCGGCCTCGGCCCCTTCGCCCTGCTGGGCGAGAGCCACTTCAACTACTGGGGCAAGATGATGTTCAAGTGGGTGTACTTCAACCTCATGCTCAAGGGCCACGAACTGCCTCTGGAGTCCCAGATGTTCATGGCTGGCAAGATGCGCCACCACCTGGCTGGCGCCTAAACGCGTTGGGGGAACACCATGGAAGAACAGGTTCTCAAACGCATTGAAGGCATGGAGCGGCAGCTCAAGTACCTGGTCGACTCGCAGGCGGGTTGGCAGGACTTGAAGCATGACCTGACTCCCATCATCCACGACGCATTCAAGACCCTCATGAAGGAGTTCGGCGAAGTCGAGGCCGGATTCCAGCTTGAGGACATCTTCGCCCTGCTCAAGAGGTTCCTGCGCAGCATCAAGAACCTCACCTACCTCCTGGAGCAGATGGAGAACATCATCGACCTGTGGCAGACCATCGAGCCGCTGCTGCACTCCGCCGTGCCCAAGGGCATCGAGTTCCTCGACGAGCTCGAGAACAAGGGCGTGTTCCGCATGTACAAGGCCATGGTCGAAGTCCGCGGCAAGATGGCCCGGGCCTACACCCCCGAGGACATCGAGGTCATGGGCGACGGCTTCGTCTCCATGCTCGGCCTGATCAAGAAGCTCAGCACCCCGCAGGCCCGCGAGATGCTGGAGAAGATGGCCGACCTCATGAGCACCATGGACCTGAAGGACTGCAAGGAATGCGGTCCGCTGGGCCTGGTGGGCGGCATGGCCAGCAAGGACGCCCGCAAGGGCCTGGGCGTCATGCTCGAGCTCACCAAGAGCCTGGGCAAGCTGTCCGGGTAAGGAAGCCTCTGTAGGCCCCCGGGCGTCCGGCACCGACCGGGAGCCGACAACAGGCGCCGCCCCGCCCTGCCCCCGAAGCGCCGGGGCGGGGCGGTGCCCCAAACAAACGCCGCAACTGCGCGGCAGGAGAGCGAAAATGGCCAAGAAGATCCTCATCGTGGACGACGATCCCGCAGTGGTCCAGTTCCTGGAGGAGATCTTCCAGGACAACGGCTACGCCACCGAGGTGGCCTACAACGGCGTGCAGGGTCTGGAAAAGATCCAGGCCGCGCGCCCCGACCTCGTCACCCTGGACATGGACATGCCCGAGAAGGGCGGCACCCTGTTCTATTCCGGCCTGCGCAAGCTCGAAGCCCTGAAGGACACCCCGGTCATCGTCATCAGCGGCGTGGGCCCCCGCCCGCCGGTGATCAAGAAGGAGATTCCCACCCTCCAGAAGCCCGTGGCCCCGGACGACCTGCTCAAGCTGGTGAAGGAAGTGCTGGCCTAGATCCGGCCCGGCCGGCCGCCTGACCAGCATTCCGGCGACAGAGGGGAGGCGCGCATCCCCGAACGCCGGAAGCCCCCCGCGGGCGGCCGGAGGCCATCGACACCACGGAGTTCCACCATGCCCCAGGCCTCGGCTCAGACCGTCCTCATCGTGGACGACGAGCAGGACATCCGCGAGCTTCTGTCCCTGTTCGTCCGCGACCTGGGCTTCGCACCCCTCTGCGCCGCCGACGGCGAGCAGGGCCTGGCCCTGTTCCGCCTGCACGCAGGCGCGGCCCTCGCCCCCATCGTGCTCACCGACATCAAGATGCCCGGCCTGGACGGCATCGGGCTCTTGAAGGCCGTGAAGGAGCACTCCCCCGAGGCCGAGGTCGTCATGATCTCCGGTCACGGCGACATGGACCTGGCCATCGCCAGCCTCAAGTTCGGGGCCTCGGACTTCATCACCAAGCCCATCGACGAGAACCTGCTCGACCACGCCCTGCGCCAGGCGGCGGAGCGGCTGGCCCTGAAGCGGCAGCTGCGCCGCCACACCGAGGAGCTGGAGCGCCTGGTGGAGGAGAAGACCGCCCGGGTCGTCGAGCTGGAACGCAGGCTGGCCGCCCGCCAGATCGTGGAGGGCCTGTCCTCGGCCATGCGCTTCGTGGCCAGCGAGGGCGAGGGCGGCGGCGCCCTGGCCGAGATTCCCTGCCTGGTCGCCATCCACAACGGCGAGCGCCGCGTCATCACGGCCAACGCCCTGTTCCGCGAGCGCATCGGCGAGCCCGAGGGCCGCGGCTCGGGCGAGGCCTACGGCGAGGCCTACCCCGGCGGCGCGGGCAGCCCGGCGGACATCACCCTGGCCACGGGCCGCTCCTCGCAAAGCCGGGAGACGCTCTACGCCCGCGACGGCAGGCCGTTCCACGCCCTGGTCTCCACCACGCCCATTGCCGGGGGCGGGGGCGGCACGGAAATGGCCCTGGAAATCGCCGTGGACCTCACCGAGGTGGAGCGCCTGCACGAGGAGCTGGTCAAGAGCCACCGGCGCTACCGCGACCTGTTCGACGCCGTGCCCTGCGCCATCTCCGTGCAGGACCGCGGCCTCGACGTGGTGGAGGCCAACCAGAGCTTCCTGCGCGACTTCGGCGGGCCCTTCGCCGGGGGCCCCAGCGGCCTCGGCTCGAAATGCTACGAAATTTACAAGCACAGGGCCGAGCCCTGCCACGACTGCCCCATCCTGGCCACCTTCGAGGACGGCCAGCGCCACCAGGCCGAGACCGTGGTGACCGACTGTCGGGGCCAGGCGCGCAACATCCTCATCTGGACCGCGCCGCTGCTGGGCGAGGACGGCACCGTGGAGCGCGTCATGGAGGTCTCCACGGACATCACCCAGATCCGCCAGCTCCAGGACCACCTGAGCTCCCTGGGCATCATGCTCGGGAGCATGTCCCACGGGGTCAAGGGCCTGCTCATGGGCCTGGACGGGGGCATGTACCGCGTGGATTCCGGGCTGCGCCGGGGCGACCTGGACAAGATCGCCTCCGGCTGGGAGACCGTGCGCCACCGGGTGGAGCGCATCCGCAAGATGGTGCTGGACATCCTGTACTACGCCAAGAGCCGCGAGCTGGACCTCTCCGAGCACGACCTGCGCACCTTCGCCGAGGACCTGGCCATGATCGTGGAGCCCAAGGCGCTGGCCTCGGGCATCGCCTTCACCCGGCGCTTCGAGGCGGCCCGGGGGCGCTTCCAGGTCGACGCCACGGCCCTGTCCTCCGCCCTGGTCAATTTCCTGGAAAACGCCGTGGACGCCTGCCTTTCCGAGACCACGGGCCGCAGGCGCGAGATCGTCTTCGAGGTGGCGGCGCGCGATGGCCGCGCCTTCTTCAGCGTCTCGGACACGGGCGTGGGCCTGGACGAGGAGGCGCGCGCCAAGATGTTCACGCTGTTCTTCTCGTCCAAGGGGTCCAAGGGCACGGGCATCGGCCTGTTCATCTCCAACCAGGTCGTGGCCCAGCACCACGGCGGCATCGAGGTGGAGTCCAGCGTGGGCGACGGCACGCGCATAACGGCCTGGCTTCCCCTGCTGCAACCCGGCCAGCCGGAGGCCTGCCAGGCCCCGCCGAAGGCCTGCCTGGCGCGAGAAGCGTAGCATGCCCCCCGTCCAGCCGGACACCAAGCCCGGCCTGCCGCTGGCGGCCAAGATCATGGGCCTGCTCGCCCTGCTGGTGCTGGCGCTGGCGGCCTTCCTGTTCAAGTTCAACACCGAGAGCTTCCGCGAGCTGGCGGACAAGAACGCCGACCTCGAGGCCGACCGCATCTGCGAGGCGGTGAAGTCCGGGGCCTCCAGCGCCATGATGCGCAACGAGCGCGGCGAGCTGCAGCTCATCATGGAGCGCACCGGGCGCATGGGCGGCGTCACGAGCGCGCGCATCCTGAACAAGGAGGGGCTGGTCGTCTACTCCAGCAGGCCGGACGAGGTCGGCTCACGTTGGCCCGCCACGGGCTTCCAGTGCGCCTCCTGCCACGCGCGCAAGCCCGCCCCGGCCTCCCTCGACCTGGAGGAGCGCGTGCGCTTCGAGCCCGCCGGGGGCGGCCAGCCGCGCATGCTCACCATCATGAGCCCCATCGCCAACGACGAGGGCTGCGCCACCGCCTCCTGCCACTTCCACAGGGCCGACGAGCTGGTGCTGGGCGTGCTGGTCATGGACATGAGCATGAAGAAGCAGGAGGAGGCCCTGGCCGAGCTGGTGGAGGCCAACACCCTCTCGCTCTGCGTATTCCTGGCCGGGGTGTTCGGGCTGCTCTACGTCGTCATCTCGGTGCTCATCCAGCAGCCGGTGCGCAAGATGATCGTGGCCACCCGGCGCATGGCCGAGGGCGACATGGACTGCCGCCTGGACGTGCCCCAGCGCGACGAGCTGGGCATGCTGGCCCGCGCCATCAGCCTGATGTGCCGGGAGATCGGCAAGAAGCATTCCGAGCTGACCACCCAGCGCCAGCTGTACCAGAAGCTCTTCGAGGGCGTGCCCTGCATCATCACCGTGCAGGACCGCAACTTCCGGCTGCTGCGCTACAACCAGACCTTCGCCGACCTGTTCCACGTGAGCCGGGGGGCCTACTGCTACGAGGCCTACAAGGGCCGCACCGAGAAGTGCCCGCACTGCCCGGTGGAGAAGACCTTCCAGGACGGCCAGCCCCACGTCACCGAGGAGCGCGGCGTGTACAAGGACGGCACCGAGGCCCACTGGATCGTGACCACCGCGCCGCTGTACGACGAGGAGGGCCAGATCAACGCGGCCATGGAGATGTGCCTGGACATCACCCCGCGCAAGCGCCTGGAGGAGGAGCTGCGCAAGAACGAGCGCAAGTACCAGGACATCTTCAACAATACCCCCAGCGCCCTGTTCGTGGTGGACGCCGCGGGCCAGAACATCCTGGACGCCAACCGCGGCGCGGTGCAGCTGTACGGCTACCGCCGCGGGGAATTCATCGGCCTGGACTTCGGCAGGCTGTTCCCGCCCGAGGACGCCGAGGAGGGCAGGCAGGCCGCGGCCCTGGGCAGGCCGCTCTCCCGCGTGCGCAACGTGACCAGGGACGGCCGCCTGTTCTTCGTCAACCTCACGGCCTCGCTGACGGAGTTCGATGCCCGCCCGGTGGCCCTGGTCTCGGCCACGGACGTCACCGAGCGCATCCGCGCCGAGCGCCAGATGGTGCAGGCCTCCAAGATGGCCACCCTGGGCGAGATGGCCACGGGCGTGGCCCACGAGCTGAACCAGCCCCTGGCCGTGCTGCAGATGGTGGCCGGGTTCTTCGAGCGCCGCCTGGCCCGGGGCGAGCTGCCCACCAGCGAGGAGCTGGCCGAGATGACCGGGAAGATCCGCGGCAACGTGGACCGCTCCACGCGCATCATCAACCACATGCGCGAGTTCGGCCGCAAGCCCGCCGCCCAGGACGCCGTGCCCGTGGACGTCAACGAGATCATCCGCAGGGCCTTCGACTTCTTCAGCCAGCAGCTCCGGGTGCGCGGCATCGAGGTGGTCTTCGACCTGGCCGAGGGCCTGCCGCCCGTGCTGGCCGACCCCAACCGGCTGGAACAGGTGTTCATGAACCTGCTGCTCAACGCCCGCGACGCCATCGAGGACAAGGGCGCCAGCCAGGAATCGGGGGGCGGCGACAGGCGCATCACCCTGCGCACGCGGGCCCGCCGCCGCAGCATCATGGCCGAGGTGGCCGACACGGGCCGCGGCATCCCGCGCGAGATCGCCTCGCGCATCTTCGAGCCGTTCTTCACCACCAAGCAGGTGGGCAAGGGCACCGGCCTGGGCCTGTCCATCAGCTACGGCATCATGCAGGACTACGGCGGCACCATCCACGCCAGGCCGCGCTCCGGCTCCGGCGCGCGCTTCATCCTGATGTTCCCGCGCGTGCCCGGCCCGCTGAGGCCCTCCGGGCAGCCGCCCGCCTAGCCCCTACTCGTCCAGGTCCACGGCCTCGGCCAGGTAGTTGCTGAACAGGTGCACCTGCACGGGCACCTCGTGGGTCTTCACGCCGTCGCGGATGCCGTCCTCGCAGTTGTGGCAGGCCACCACGCACGTCCCCGCCCCGGTGGCTCGGATGGCCTCGGCCTTGGCCTTGGCCGTGGCCAGGCGGCGCTGCTTGTACTCGGCCATGAGCCCGTGCCCGCCGCCGGAGCCGCAGCAGTAGGTGTGCACGCCGTTCGGGTGCATCTCCCGCAGGTCCGTGCACACGTGATGCAGCAGCAGGCGCGAGTCCTCGAAGTGCCCGGCGTTGCGGATGAAGTTGCAGGAATCCTGGAAGGTGGCCGCCTCCGTGTGGAAATGCTTCTTGAGCTTCAGCCTGCCCTGGCGGAACAGGTCGGCCCACATCTTCATGGGGGCCATGACCTCGAAGGGGAAGTCGCGCTTGAGCCAGTTCGGTCCCTCAAACTTGAGGGCGCGGATGGAGTGCCCTCACTCCGCCGTGAGCACTGTTCGCACCCCCAGGTTCTCGCCCGCGGCCACCACGCGCCCGGCCAGCTCCGTGGCCGCCGGGTCGTCGCCCGCGAACAGCCCGATGTTGGTGGAGTCCCAGCCCTTGGCGCTGGTGAGCGTGAAGTCCAGGCCCGCCGCGTTGTACAGCTTCAGGTAGCCGTACAGGTTCTGGGGGTAGAACTTGATGTCGCGCGGGTGGAAGGTGACCAGCACCTCCGCGCCCTTCTTGTCGATGGGGGCCACCGCGCCGGGCATCTCCTCCTGGAGCTCCTCCAGCTGCCACTCCACGGTCTCCACGAACTCGTCCTGGGTGATGCCCAGGTTGTTGCCCACCTCCAGCGCGTTGGCCAGGCCCGATGCCAGGCCCGGGGGCGTCAGGCCCTGCGACACCGCGAGAGCGCGGGTGGCGCGCACCACGAAGGCGATGCCGATGCCGTGCGGGCAGAACATGGTGCAGCGCTGGCACATGGTGCAGGTGCCGTACACCGTCTCCACCAGCCGGGCCATGAACTCCTCGTCCACGTTGCCCTTCCTGCGGATGAGCTCGCGCACGGGGCCCATGCGGTGGGCCGGGACGTGCTCCGGCTTGGGGTCGGACTGGAAGAAATGGCAGCCCTGGGCGCACAGGCCGCAGGCGGCGCAGATCTCCAGCCACATCTTGAGGCGCGCGCCGTTGCGCGAATCCAGCGCCTCCTTGAGCTTGGCCAGGTCGAGGGTCATGGGGATTCCTCCGGGGCTACCACGCGCCTACGCTGCGCTTGCCGAAGTCGCTGCCGGTGAGGGCGCGGCTGACGAAGAACAGGGCGGCGTGGGAGAGCTTGGTGAAGGGGACGGCCACCAGCAGCAGGTTGGCCGAAAGCACGTGCAGGGAAATCATCATCTCGTACTCGCCCACCTGGTGGAAGGCCAGCCAGCCGGTGAGCATGGGGATGAGCGTCAGGGCCAGGGCCAGCCAGTCGGCCCCGCGCGTCAGCGCGCGCACGTGCGGCAGGGCCAGGCGGCGGTAGACCAGGAACACGCCCCCGGCCAGGCAGGCGTAGGTCAGCCAGTCGGCGACCTGGTCCGGCAGGGTGGGCCAGGAGACGTCCCAGGCCTGGTCCACCAGCATGACGTGGCCGGAAAACAGCAGCCCCACGGCCAGGAAGCCCAGGTGCAGGGCGAACCCGGCCAGCGTGGCCGCAGGATTCTCCCGCGCGGTGACGTTGGCGGGCAGCAGCCAGTGCAGCACGGACCTGAGCGCCCAGGCGGCACGGAATTTCTTCAGCGCCGCGGGATCCATGCGCTTGGCCAGGGAGAGCATGGCCACCACGCGCCAGGCCAGCCCGAGCAGGAACACCGCGAAGCTGACCTTGAGCAGGGGCCCGGAGCCCAGGTCGTACCAGTACATCCAGTCCATAGAATTCTCCTAGATCTCCACTCCGGCGGCGTGCAGGCTGACCATGCCGCCATACACGTTGGCCACGTCACCGTACCCGGCGTGCCTGAGCGTCACCAGGGCCTCGTAGGAGCGCGTGCCGGTGTTGCAGAGGAGCACAACCTTGCGGTCGCGCGGGACCTCGGCCAGCCGCGCGGCCAGCTGCCCCTGGGGGATGTGGTGCCACACGCCGGGGTATTTCTCGATGAACGGCGCGGCGTTGCCGAGCTCGCGGCAGTCCAGGAAGAAGGTCCGGCCCGAGTCGCGGTCGGCGAAGAGCGCCTCGAACTCCTCCGGGGTGATGCTGTGGTTGCGGCCGGAGAGCACGTTGTCGGCCACGTTGGCCACCATGTTCAGCACGTCCATGGCCGTGGTGAAGGGCGGGGAATAGGGCAGCTCCAGGTTGCTGAGGACGTCCACGTCCGGCCCCTGTGCCAGCACGGCGGCCACGGCCCCGATGCGCCCGACGAGCGCGTCGCCCATGGGGCTTACGCCCTGCACGCCCAGTACGCGGCGGGTGCCCCGCTCGGCCACCAGCTCCAGGTACATGAAGTCCTTGTCCGGGTAGAAATGCGCGCGGTCCAGCTGGCTGGCGTGCACGCATACGGCGTCCAGCCCGGCCCGCTTGGCGGCGGCAAGGGTCAGGCCCGTGCCCGCGGCGGCCAGGTCGAAGAGCTTGACGCACCAGGAGCCCACCACGGGGTCGGCCTTGCGGCCCAGGCCCGCGATATTGTCGCCCACGAGCCTGCCGTGGCGGTTGGCCAGGGAGCCCATGGGCAGGAACATGGGCTGGCCGGTGACGGCGTTCTTCAGCTCCACGCAGTCGCCGCCGGAGTAGATGTCCGGGTCGCTGGTGCGCAGCAGTTCATCGACGACGATGGCCCCGCGCGGGGAGACCTCCAGCCCGGCGGCCTTGGCCAGCTCCGAGTTCGGACTCACGCCCACGCTCATGATGACCAGCTCGGCGTCGAGAGTCTCCTCGCCGTCGGCGGTCTTCACGACAACGCGCTCGGCCCCGCTCTCGCCCTGAACCGCCGTGACCTGCGCGCCCAGGCGGAAGGCCACGCCCTTCTCCTCCATGTGCTTCTGCGCCATGCGGGCCAGCGTGGGCCCCAGCACGGTGGGCAAAACCTGGTCGGCGTACTCGACGACGGTGGTTTCGATGCCCCACATGTCCGCCAGGGCCACGGCCATCTCCAGGCCGATGAACCCCGCGCCGATGACCACGGCGCTGCCCACCTTCCCGGCGGTGAGGCCCGCGCGGATGGCGATGGCCGCGTCCAGGTCGGCCACCACATGAACCCCCGGCAAATCCGCGCCGGGAATGGGCAGCCTGCGCGGGCTCGACCCCGTGGCCAGCACCAGCTGGTCGTAGGCCAGGTCCTCCTCGGTCCCGCTGACGAGGTCGCGCACGCGCACCGTCTTGGCCGCGCGGTCGATGCGCACGGCCTCGGTGTTGTTGCGGGCCTCGATGTCCTTGGTGTCGCGGAAGAAGGCGGGGTCGCGCAGCATGTGGAAGGAGGTGGACTGCAGCTCGGCGGCGTCGCTGACCTCGCCGGAAATATAGAAGGGAATGCCGCAGCCGCCGTAGGAGATTTTTTCGCCACGGTCCACGATGGTGACCTGGGCGTCCGGCTCAAGCCTTTTGAGGCGGCAGGCGGCCTTGGGGCCGAGCGCGACGCCGCCGATGACCACGACCTTGCGGGGCATGGGGATACCTCCGAAAGCGGGATCTACGCCCGCCTGGCGTTGAATTCCTTGAGGATGGCCTCCACGCGGGCGGCGATCCAGTCGCTGATTTCCTGGGCCTGCGCGCCGGTGAGCCGGGGCATGTCGGAGCACAACTCCGCCACCTGGTCTTCGCCAAGGCCGGAGGTCTTCTCGATGAGGAAGGTCTCGGGCTCGGCATCGTCCACGATGGCCCCGCAGCCGCCCACCATGCCCACCAGCTCGCCGTCCACGAACACGGGCACGCAGACCACCATGAGGCCCGCGTCGCAGTCGGTGACGGCGGGCTCGCCGCTTTCGCGCACCTCCAGGCCCAGGGCCTGGTTCACCCCGGCGCAGATGGTGACGGCGGCCTGCCGATGTTCGCGCAGGGCCGGGCAGAAGCGGTTGCCGTAGGGCACGTGTCCGGTGAAGGGAGCGCCCTTGTCGTTGTAGACGTGGGCATTGACGCGGAACGTCTCGAAAATCTCCTGCTCCAGCGCGGCCCAGGCCTCCACGGGCAGGATGTCGGTCATGAGCATTGTCTTCGGACCCCTTCTCGTCTGGTCGCGCCACGCATGGGGGATACCCCCACGGGGCAGTCGAGTTTTCGCACAACTCACTGTGCGGGTCAACCAATTCCTACAAAAAGGCGGACAATTCAAATAATCCCCGCCAAGCCAGGACGTTCCACACCAGGCAAAATAATGCAAAAGAAAATGTTGACAAGCTAACAGGAGTGATTACTAATTAGGTCAAGCACCAAGGAGGAACTATGGGCAGCCTGCGCGAATACCGTGACCTTGAGATCGACTGGAGCATGACCCCCTGGGACGCCGTGACCCTGTACCTGGAATGGGGCAACAATTCCTGGCACGCTCAGCACCAGCCGGTGCGCTCCAAGGCCGATTACAGCAATTATTTCGTGGTCTACACCTGGGACGCCAGCCCCAAGGCCATCCTGGTGCGCCGCAACTCCGAGGAGGCGCGCGAACTGGTGAACCTGGAGCTGCCCGAGGACCTGGGCCGCAGCTTCCTGGACTCCGTGGGCCACCTGAAGGGCGTGTACCCGCCCAACGAGGAGGTCCGCAGCTGGCTGGAAACCCAGCTGCAAGAGGCCAAACGCCAATAGGCCGCGCGACTCTCCGCCGGACCTGAAGAGGATCTGAAGAGTTGAGCCGAGACGAACACTCCTCATCTTTCATGACCCACTCCTCTCGCCCCTGGGGGTTGGCGCAAGCCAACCCCCTTCTTGTTTCTCGCGTTGGCGCAAGCCAACCCTCTGTTTTTCGGCGCCAACGCAGCAGGCCAATGCAACCGCCCATTGCGGCCCAGCCCGGCACAGGCTAAAGACGGCCCATGAAACACGCCCGCCTCGCCCCGCTTCTGCTGCTTCTGGCCCTGGCCCTGGCCCTGCTGCTCTGCTCCTGCGCCAGCATGCCGCGCATGCTGGGCGGCAGCGGCGGCGACGTCACGCTGTCCCTGGACGGCGACCAGCTCCACGAGGTCAAGGTGGCGGCGGGCCGCACGCTCTGGCTGGAGCTGCGCGACCCCTCGCCCAAGGGCTACGCCCTGGCCGGGACCCTGTTCGACACCCGGCTGCTGCGGCTGGAGGGCATCGAGCCGCGCGAGGGCGGGCGGCTGCGCTACCAGTTACGCGCGCTGGACCTGGGCCAGACCGACGTGATGATCAAGATCCGCCGCCTGGACCAGCCCGGGGGGGCGCAGGAGATCTTCAAGCGCGTGGCCGTCACCGTCGAACAGCCCTAGGCGGCGGTCCCTGGATCGCGCCCCGCAAAGTCGAAGCGCCCCGGCGAGCAGTTGCTC
>JAEXRD010000103.1 GCA_023438245.1 Pseudomonadota bacterium
GTCCCGGCCAGGGGCGCGGCGCCGTCCGCACAGGCATCGGGCCAGCTTGCGGCCGCCGCACCCGGCCAGACCGGCCAGCCCGGCCAATCGGCCCGGCCCTGGGAGGTGCGCCAGCCGGTCCAAAAAATTCTGCCCACCATGGGCGGCAGCGCCACCCTGCCCCAGGTGGCGGACTCCCACGCCGCCCCGGACGCCAACGCCTCCCAGCCCGGCGCGGACCACGGCCCGGCTCCCGCGCCCGCGGCCCCCGGCCACGCACCGGACGCCGCCAACGCCTCCCACGCCGCACCGGGAGCGCCCGGCACGGGCAACGCCTCGGCCCACGCCGAGAAAGACGCCCCGGCCCACGCCGAGAAGGACGCCAACGCCCCCGCCGACAAGGGCGGAAAGGACGCCAAGGCCGGTAAGGACGCCAAGGGCGGAAAGGACGCCCCGGCGGGCCCGCTCACCGAGCAGCAGATCAAGGACAAGATCCTCACCGCGCAGTCCAGCATGGTGGGCAGCAACTGGCAGGCCGCGGCCACGGCGCTGGAGGAGGTCCTGCGCGAGCCGAACCTCAAGGGCGACCCGCGCGAGGAGACGCTCTACTCCCTGGCCGACACCTACATGCAGTTGTACAAGGACAGCCTGGCCAAGAACTACGACAAGGTCACGGGCGCGCAGCAGGCGGCCATGAACGCCAACATGAAGTCCATGCGCGTGCCCCGGGCCCTGCTCAACCTGGGCCTCATCAACCTCAAGGTGGGCAACCTGCCCGAGGCCAAGGCCTACTTCAACATCATCAACAAGAAGTACGCCCAGGACCAGAACGCCGCGCTCATCCCCTACTACCTGGGCGAGTACTACCGCGCCAAGGGCGAGCTGCAGAAGGCCGCAGACCAGTACAACACCCTGGTCCAGAAGTATCCCGACAGCCGCCCCGTGAAGGAGGCCGCCTACACCCTGGCCCAGCTGCTCCGCAAGCTCGGCCAGTTCGACAAGGCCTACCAGATCGTGGACTACATCGACAAACGCTGGCCGCTCTTCTACATGGAGGACCCCAACTTCCTGAAGCTGGCCGCCGAGGTCGAGGAGAAGATCGGCAAGCTGGCCCAGGCCAAGGACCACTACTGGACCTACTACAACATCCGGCCCGACGACGAGTACTCCGACATCACGCTCACGCGCATCGGCGACATCTACCTGCGGCAGAACAAGAAGGCCGCCGCCAAGGAGGTGTACCAGAAGGCCGTGCACGACTATCCGGACCGCGAGGGCGGGCTGGTGGCGCGCATGCGCCTGGCCGAGGAGGGCATCTACGACGATCCCACCATGTCCGAGATGGTGAGCGTGTTCTCGTCGCCCACGGCGCTCAGGCCCAACGAGACCTACCAGCTCATCATGACCAAGTACCCGCAGAGCCCGCTGGCTCCGCTGGCCACCATCAAGCTGGGCATGTGGCAGTTCCACAACAAGTCCTACCTGGACGCCCTGGCCACGGCCCAGAGCTTCCTGGAGAAATTTCCCAAGAGCGGGCTGGTCAGCAAGGCCTCGGCCCTGGGCTTCAACGCCTTTTTGCAGGCCCTGCCGAACATGGTGCAGGAGGGCAACTTCCAGCGCATCATGCAGCTCTACGACAGCGCGCCCTTCGTCAAGGACAACCGCGACATGATCGGCGACGAGGGCACCATGGCCATCGCCATCGCCGCCTGGAAGCGCGGCGACCCCGACCGCGCCCTGCGCATGGCCGCGAAGTTCCTGGGCCGCAAGCAGATCCCCAAGTACTCCGAAATGGCCTTGGACATGGCCATGAACATCTTCCTGGAGCGCAAGGACTGGAACCGCATCTCCGAGCTGGCCCAGCGCGCCAATGCCGCCTGGAAACTCTCGCCCCGGCAGAAGACCCAGTTCGAATACGCCCGGGCCATGGCCCTGGAGAACATGGGCGACGCCGAGAAGAGCCTGCCCCTGTGGACCAAGATCGCCTCCGACACCGGGGCCGACCCGGCCACGCGGGCCTACGCCACCTACCTGCTGGCCAAGAGCGCCGCGCGCAAGCAGGACATGCACCGCCTCTTCGCCCTGGCGCAGGATGCGCTGGGCCAGCTGCTGGCCACCGGCGGGGACAAGGACAAGATCAAGGACTGCCTGCTCATGACCATCACCGCCACGGAGCGCTCCGGGCGCTACGCCGAGGCGGCCAAGTGGTCGCGCGAGTTCGACCGCATCATCCCGGACAGCGACGCCGACTGGGCCCCCGTGCGCCTGCGCCTGGCGGACATCTACCAGAAGGGCGGCATGCAGAAGGAGTATCGCGAACTCCTGCAGGGCATCGTGCAGAAGAAGCCGAACACCGTCTACGCCCGCATGGCCCAGCAGGCGCTGGAAGGCAGCGCCCTGGACCAGCGCCTCCAGAACTACATCAAGAGCGGGGGCTAGCGCCTCCCCACCCCGCGCAAAGGAGCCGGACATGGCCGCGAATTCCCACGACGCATCCTACGACCGCATGCCCGTGGTGGCCGGGCAGTTCTACCCCGGCATCCCCGATATCCTGATCCAGGAGCTGCGCGCCTGCCTGGCCAACGCCGATGGCAAGGCCGAGGCCCCCACCCTGCTGGCCATGGCCCCGCACGCGGGCTGGGTCTATTCCGGAGCCGTGGCCGGCGCCACCATCGGGCGGGCCAACCTGGCCCCAACGGTGATCCTGCTGGGTCCCAACCACACCGGCATGGGCAAGCCGCTGGCCGTGTGGCCCAGGGGCCGCTGGCTGTTCCCCGGCGGCTGGCTGAACGTGGATGAGGAACTGGCCGCGCTGCTTCTGGAGCGCGAGCCGCTCTTTCAGGACGACCGCGCCGCGCATCTGCGCGAGCACTCCCTGGAGGTGCTGGTGCCCTTCCTGGCCGCCGTGAACCCGGCCATGACCATCGTGCCCATCGCGGTGTCGCAGCCCGACGCCGAGACGCTCCTGGCCGTGGGCAAGACCGTGGGCAGGCTGCTGCGCGCCTTCGAGCGCCCGGTATCGCTGGTGGTCAGCTCGGACATGAGCCATTTCGTGAGCCACGACGAGGCCCAGGAGCTGGACGGCCGCGCGCTGGACCCGGCCCTGGCCCTCAACCCGGCCCTGTTCCACCAGACCGTGCGCCAGGGCGGCATCAGCATGTGCGGGGTGCTGCCCATGACGCTCGCGCTGGCCGCGGCCATCGAGCTGGGCGCGCAGCACAGCGAGATCACGGGCTACGCCACCAGCGGCGAGGTCAACGGTGACTACAGCCGCGTGGTGGGCTACGCCGGGATGCTGGCCAGCTAGGTATCGTCCCGCGCCGGGCGCTACAGGGACGCGCTGCCCGTATGCAGCACGGGCGTCGGCGGCGCGGCCAGAGGGCTTTCCCAATCGGAGAAATCGGCCCCGGCGAAGCGCTCCAGCAGATCCTGGCGCTTGAGGTGGAACCCGGCCTCGCGCGGGTTGCCCCGGCGTAGCGAGCAGACCTTGCAGTAGCCCGGCTCGTTGGGCGTGTTCACGGTGCGGCGCAGCTTCAGCGCCGTCTCCCCGTTCCACATCCGGTCGAACTCGTCGGTATTCAGGTTGCCGATGCCCGTGGGCCCGGCGCAGCACAGCTTGGCGCTGCCGTCCACATCCACCAACAGCTTGGTCCAGGGGTCCTGGCAGCGCGAGCGCGCGCTGACGACCTCCTCGGCCCCGGGCTCCGGCGCGTCGCGGAACAGGGTCGGCAGGACCAGGCCCACGCCCAGCCCGGCAGCCAGCTCGCGCGAGGCCATGAGCCATTCGTCGCCGTATTCCTGGTGGAAATAGAGCGACTCCGGCACCAGCTCCTCCTTGAGGACGGAGGGGTAGAACACGTTGATGGCGCGCACGCCCATGCGCGAGGCCAGGCGCAGCAGCCGGGGCAGCTCGGACACGTTGGAGCGCATGGCCAGGAAGTTGAAGTCCACGACCGGGTAGTCGCGGCCCAGCTCCTGCTTGAGCTTGTGGATGCGCGCCACGCCTTCCATGACCTTGGCGAAGTCGCCGCCGCGGATGTGCCTGTAGGTGGCCGGGGTGCCCGCGTCGATGCTGAACTTCAGGCAGGCCACGGAATATTCCACGATCTCGCGGCACATGCGCTCGCTCAGGAGCGAGCCGTTGGAAATGCTGGTGATGGCGCAGCCGTTCTCGTGCGCCAGGCGGTACAGTTCGGTGATGCGCGGGTAGAGCAGCGGCTCGCCGCCGAAGATCTGGAAGGTGCGCGCAAAGGGCAGCAGCGGCGCGATCTTCTCCAGCACGCGCCAGTCCAGCTCGCCCTCGTAGCCGTTCTGGTAGCACATGCGGCAGCGGTAATTGCACTTGAGCAGCGCGGTGACCGTGATCTCCTGGGGGAAGGTGAACAGATGGTCCACGTTGCCGCGCGAGAACGCGTCGGCCAGCGTGGAATTCATAAGTTTGACGTTTTCCAGGTAGCGCATGCGCCCTCCAGTGTGATGGCCACGAATTGGGCCTGGAAGATGCACGATTGGTGCCAGGAAGCGTTTACCAGCCCGAGCGCACCATGCGGCCGGACTCGCTGCGCCCGGCCCCGCCGCCCGGTCCCTCCACCCGGCAGACCACCGGAATCTCGCCGTCCGCGCCCGGAGCGCCCAGGTCGCCCACGCACTCCACCACTCGTGTTTGGGGACTGCGGCGGGCGATGACGGCGCGCCGGAAGCGCTGGCGCGGGTCGTCCCCGCGGAAGGCCCTGTCCGGGGCGCGGTCCGGCTGGTGCACGGCCAGGCGCAGGTGCAGGTCGCTGCCCTCCACGGCCAGCCCGGTCAGGTCCACGCGGTCCACCACGCGCTGGTCGCCCTCCAGGCTGCCGTAGAGCGTGTCGCCGCCGGGCTTGAGCGAGAGCGCCGGGAAGTTCCAGTTGCCCTGGGTCTCGATGCGCCAGGTTCCGGACAGGCGCTGGAGCACGGCCTCGCGGTCCATGCGCCGGGCCGCGGGGGCCTTGGCCGCAGTCGGCAGAGGCTTCTGCGGCAGGGCGGCCTGCTGGATCGCGGGGGCGGCGGGCTTGGCGGCCTGGGCCGACTTCTGGGCCTGCTGGGCGGCCTGCTCGGCCAGCGCGGCGGCCTTCTGGGCCTGCTCGGCGGCTTTCTGCGCCTGTTCGCTCTCGCGGCGCGCGCGCTCCAGGGCGGCGCGGTCCTGCTCCAGCTTCCTGCGCTCCGCCTCCAGCACGGCCAGCTGCTCCTTCAGCCGCTTCTCCTGCGGGGCCTGGGCCTCGGCCAGCTTCCTGGCCGCCTCGTCGTCCAGCTCCTGGCGGCGGCGGGCCAGCTCGGCGCGTTCGCGCTCCACCTGCTTCTTCTCGGCCTCCAGCCCGGCGAGGTACTCCTTGAGCTTCTGCTCCTGCCGCAGGCGCTCGGCGTTGGCCTGGGCCACGGACTGGGCGGACTGGGTGGGCTGGGCGGGCGGGGTGGGCTGGATGGACTGGATGGGGGCGGACGGCGCGATCATGGGCGCGCCATGGCCGCCAGCGATGTAGTAGTATCCGGCGATGGACGAGGACTCCCACGGCACCTGCTTCTTGCCGGTCTCGCCCATCACCCCGATGCGCACGCGCTTGAACACCTCCTCGATGGGGATGCCCGGGGTGCCCAGGTTGGCCAGCAGATGCTTGGTGTACACGCCGTTCTTGCCGCTGCCGTCGCTGGCCACGGAGTTGGGCGCGGTGGAATAGGCCACCATGGAGCCGGTGGGCGCGTCCATGCGCGCCAGGCCCTGGTCGGCGCTGCGGAAGGCTCTGGCGAAGGGATTGTTGCGGCAGGCGTCCAGGATGACGATGTTCAGCTCGTTGCCCGCGTCCTCCATCTTGCCCAGCACGCGCCCGGCGTCCACGCACTCGTACTTGGCGTCGGACTCGCTGGACAGGCGCGCGCCGATGGGCACCAGGTAGTTCACGCCCGAGACCTGGATGCCGTGCCCGGCGTAGTAGAACACGCCCACGCCGCCCTTCTTCAGCCGGTTGCCGAACTCGCGGATGGCCTCGTCCATGTCCTTCAGGCCCGCGTCCACCTTGAGCTGCACGGTGAAGCCCAGGCCGTAGAGCGTGGAGGCCATGTCGCGGGCGTCGTTGGCCGGGTTCTTGAGCGGCTTGTCCTTGTAGGCGCTGTTGCCGATGACCAGGGCGTACCGCCCGCCTGCCTCGGCATGCGCGACGCCTGCGAGGGTGAGCAAAATCAGGGCGCAGAGCGCAAATTTTCGCATGACCGCAAGCCGCATGAGGCCCCCCGGAAGGAAGGAATAGGTGCTCCACAGCTACCCGGAAATCCCGGCGCGCGCAACGCCCGCAAGGTTTCCGGGCCGGACTGGACAGCGCGCCCCGGCTCGGGGTAGTCCTGCCATGGGGCATCCTGCCCACACATACAGCAAGATCGAGGCCAGCCAGGTGATCGCCAGCACGCTCCGCAAATGGTTCAAGGAACACCACCGGCCGCGCTTCACCGGCCTGGACATACTGAAGTACATCGGGCCGGGCCTGCTGGTGACGGTGGGCTTCATCGACCCCGGCAACTGGGCCGCCAACGTGGCCGCGGGCGCGGGCTTCGGCTACTCGCTGTTGTGGATGGTCACGCTGGCCACGCTCATGCTCATCGTGCTGCAGCACAACGCCGCGCACTTAGGGATAGCCACGGGCCTGTGCATCTCCGAGGCCGCGGTGGAGCACATGCGCCCGGCGACCGCACGCACGCTGCTCGGCTCGGCCATGCTGGCGGCCATCGCCACCGCCCTGGCGGAACTGCTGGGCGCGGCCATCGCCCTGAACATGCTCTTCGGCCTGCCCATCTGGGCGGGCACCATCCTGGCCACGAGCTTCACCGCCTGGATGCTCTACTCCAACTCCTACCGCCGCATCGAGCGCTTCATCATCGGCTTCGTGTCGCTCATCGGGCTGTCGTTCATCTACGAGCTGTGGCTGGTGGACATCCCCTGGAACGTGGCGGCCAAGGGCTGGTTCACGCCCAGCATGCCCGAGGGCTCCATCCCCATCATCATGAGCGTGCTGGGCGCGGTGGTCATGCCGCACAACCTGTTCCTGCACTCCGAGGTCATCCAGAGCCGCCAGTGGAACCTGGAGAACAAGGAGGTCATCCGCCACCAGCTGCGCTACGAGTTCGTGGACACGCTCCTGTCCATGCTGGTGGGCTGGGGCATCAACAGCGCCATGATCCTGGTGGCGGCGGCCACGTTCTTCGCGGCGGGCACGCCGGTGGACCAGCTGGAGCAGGCCCAGAACATGCTGCGGCCCATCCTGGGCGACAGCGCGGCGCTGGTGTTCGCCCTGGCGCTGCTGCTGGCGGGCCTGTCCTCCAGCGTCACGGCGGGCATGGCCGGGGGCAGCATCTTCGCGGGCATCTTCAAGGAGCCCTTCGACATCAAGGACAGCCACAGCCGCCTGGGCGTGGGGCTGACGCTCTTTCCCGCCGCGCTGGCCATCCTGTTCGTCAGCCAGCCCTTCCAGGGGCTGGTGGTGTCGCAGATCCTGCTGAGCGTGCAGCTGCCGCTGACCATCTACCTGCAGCTCAGGCTCACGTCCTCCAAGAAGGTCATGGGCGAGTTCGCCAACACCCCGTGGCACAACTTCGTGCTCTGCTCCATCGCGGCGGTGGTCATCGGCCTGAACCTGCTGCTGCTCTGGGACGCCGCCTTCGGCGGCTGAGCCGGACCTACAGCCCCTTCAGCCACTCGATGACCACGGGCGCGGAGGCGCGCACGGTGTCCATGTGGTCGGCCTCCACGGCCTGGTAGCGGCTGGCCGGGTGCGCGGGCAGCTTGTCGAAGGCGTAGGACGCGGGCTTGGTGACGATGTCGCGCGAGCCAACGATCCAGAGCACGGGCAGCGGCTTCTTCACCCGCGCGGCGTTGATGGGCATCACCGCCGGGCCCTCGGGGTCGAAGTAGGTCAGGAAACGCTCGGCCGGGAGCCAGGTGTCCGTGGCGCGGCCCACGTTCAGGTCGCGGAACTGGAGCTTCTCATCGCCCTTGCCGTGCGCCACCAGCTCGCGGGCCATGGCCACATCCTCCACGAGCAGGTCGCGCTGCTTGCCCACCTCCGGCGTGTGGCCGGGGGCCAGCAGGATGAGCGCGGCCAGCTCCGGTCCCCCCCTCTCCGTCCCGACGGCGTTGCGCGCGGCATAGGCCAGGGCCGCGCCGCCGCCCATGCTGTGCCCGGCCAGCACCACGCGCTCCACGCCCCTGGCCTTGAGCGCCGCAAGCGACTGCCCCACCTCGGCCAGGGCCTGCAGATAGTCCACGTCGTAGCGCCTGCGTCCGGACCAGGCCGTTTCCGGTGCCTCCACCACGAACCCAGCCTGGCGCAGGGCCGAAACGTAGCTGGCGATGAAGTTGCCGGGGTTGCCGTGCTTGCCGTGCAGCACGAGGATGCCGGTCTTGCCCGGCTCGAAGGCGCTGGCGGGCCGGGCCAGCAGGAACACGGCGGCCAGGGCCGCGGCCAGGACGACGAACTGGGCGAGCACTCTGGACACGGGTCCCTCCTTGGCGGCGGCTATTTCTGTCCGGACAGGGCGACATCCCGCAGCCATTCGGCCACGGCCACGGCGGCGGCGCGGGGCACCCCCTGGTGCTCGGCCTCCACTTCGCGGAAGTCGCTGCGCGGCCCCCTGGGCAGCTTGTCGTAGGCGTAGGACCGTCCCAGGCGCATGAGCGGGTCGTGGGTGCCCACCACCCAGAACACGGGCAGCGGCTCCCTCACCAGCTCGGCCATGCGCGGCATGACGGCCGCGCCATCGGGATCGTTGTAGCTTAAGTAGACCTCGGCGGTGGTGGAGAGGTCGTAGTCCCGGCCCAGGCTGAAGTCGGTGAACAGGCTGCGCTCGCTCCCGCGCCCGCTGGCGGTCATCTCGCGGGCCTTGCGCAGGTCGGCGATGAACACGTCGCGGTGGCGGTCCGGGTCGTGGGCCGGGGCCAGGGCCACGAAGGCGAAGATGCCGCCGCGCGTGGCGATGTAGGCAAGCGCCGCGTTGGCGCCCAGGCCGTGCCCCACCAGGGCCACGCGCCCGACGCCCTTGTCGCGCAGTTCGGCCACGGCCAGGCCGATCTCCACCAGGGACTGCTCGTAGTTCGCGTCGAAGCCCCGGCGCCTGGACCAGGGCAGTTCCGGCACGGAGACCAGGAAGCCCACGTTCTGCAACCGCCGCACGGCCTCCTGGAGGTTCTTGTCCGCCGGGCCGGTGTTCTTGCCGTGCAGCACCACCACGCCCGGCCTGCCGCCGTCCGGAGACTGGGCGCGGGCGGGCCCGGCCAGCAGCAGCATGGCCAGGGCGCAGGCAAAGGTGAAGGCGAACAGGCGCGGCATGGGGCCCCCGGACAAAATGGACGGACTTGCGCCCATCCTCGTCTGGATATAGCCGGGCCGCCAGGGAAAGGCAACCGTTCGCAATTAAGGAAGAAACCCCGGAAGGCGATTCCTAGCCGCAGCGGTCCAGGAAGGCGCGGTGGCGCTCGGCGTAGGGCGGATGGCCGAAGAAGGCCGAGCCGGACACCAGCACGTCGGCCCCGGCGGCGGCGAGCTCCGCGCAGTTGTCCAGGGTCACCCCGCCGTCCACCTGGATGAGCGCCTCGCTGCCGCAGGCCACGATCATGGCCTTGAGCTCGCGGATCTTGTCCAGGCAGAAGGGGATGAACTTCTGGCCGCCGAAGCCGGGATTCACGCTCATGACGAGCACCATGGACAGCTGGGGCAGCAGGTAGCGCACGGCCTCCAGCGGGGTGGACGGGTTGAGGGCCACGGCGGGCTTGCACCCGGCCTGGGCAATGGCCGCGCAGGTGCGCTCCAGGTGGTTGGTGGCCTCGGCGTGCACGCAGATGAGGTCCGCGCCCGCCTTTGCAAAGTCGTCGATGTAGCGGCCCGGCTCGTCGATCATCAGGTGGCAGTCGAAGAACAGCTTGCTGGTCTTACGCATGGCCGCGATGACCGGCGGCCCGAAGGTGATGTTGGGCACGAAGGAGCCGTCCATGACGTCCAGGTGCGCCCACTGGATGCCTGCCGCCTCCAGGGCGGCCAGCTCGTCGGCCAGGCGGGCGAAGTCGCAGGACAGAAGCGAGGGCGAAAGGATCATGGCGCTCTCCGATTTTTCGGGTGCGGGCTACTCGCCGCCGCCCATGTTGAAGTCCACCTTGATCTTGAACAGCGTGCTGGCGGGCAGGTTCATGATCTCCACGCCGGTCTTGGCGGTGATGTCCGCCAGGATGGCCTCCACGTCCGCCTCGGTGGGCGCGATGAGCGCGAACCAGACGTTGAACTGGTGGGCGCGCAGGTAGTTGTGGGTCACGCCGGGGTGCTTGTTGACCTCGGCCACGAACAGGTCGAGCTTGTCCTGCGGCACCTCGGCCCCGCACAGGGTGGACTTCCAGCCCAGCTGCTTGGACCCGAAGTTGGCCCCCATGCGCCGGATGACGCCGCTGCCCCTGAGCTTGCGCACGCGGGCCAGCACCTCGCTCTCGGTCAGGCCCACCTGCTCGCCCACAACGGCATAGGGGCGCGGGTCGATGGGAAAATGCGACTGGATGATGTCCAGGATCTGCTTGTCCTGGGCGTCCATGCTCGAATCGGTGTGGCTCATAGTTCCTCGCCGGGGGTGAAGAGGCGCAACTCGTCGCCGGGGCGCACCACGCCGCCCCGGAGCACCTTGGCGAACAGGCCCTCCTTGGGCATGACGCAGGTGCCCGCCGCGCGCATGATGGCGCAGCCGCTGTCGTGGCACTTCTTGCCGATCTGGGTGATCTCCAGGGCCACGGCATCGCCCACCCGGATGCGGCTGCCTATGGCGAGCCCCAGGCTGGCCAGCCCCTCGACGTTGAGATTCTCGGCGAAGGCTCCGGGGCCGATGCCCGGCACCTTCTCCTGCATGCGCTCCATGCTCTCCATGGCCAAGAGGCTCACCTGGCGTCCGCTTCCGGCATGGGCGTCGCCCTCGATGCCGTAGTCCTCGCGCAGGGTGACGCTGTCCACCGGCCGCTTCTGCTCGCCCTTCTTGGTGCTGATGCACACGGCGCGCACGATGACCAGTTCGGAATCCGGGTGCGGGGCCTTTTGCTGGCTCACGGGGCTACTCCTTCTCGCGCAGGCGCACGGGCGTGTGGGAGCACAAGGGCTCCTCGCGCAGGTAGCCGCCGCGCATGGTGGCGGCGCGCGCACGGCAGCCGCCGCAGACCTTCTCGTACTCGCACACGCCGCACTTGCCGTCGTAGACCTTGGGGTTGCGCAGGTTCAGGAATTCCGGGCTCGACTTCCAGATCTCCGGGAAGGGCGTCTTGCGCACGTCGCCGCAGACCAGGTCCAGGTAGCCGCAGGGCTGCACGATGCCGGAATGCGAGATGAAGCAGAAGCCCACCCCGCCCAGGCAGCCGCGGGAGACGGCGTCCAGGCCGAAGGTCTCGAAGTTCACCGGCACGCCCTCCTCCTTGGCCCGCTGGCGCAGGATGCGGTGGTAGTGCGGCGCGCAGGTGGCCTTGAGCTGCATGCTGGTGGTCTTGCGGAAGTCGTAGAACCAGTTGAGGACTTCCTCGTACTCCTCGGCGCTGATGACCTGGGCCCCCAGCTCCGCCGCGCGGCCCGTGGGCACCAGCAGGAAGATGTGCCAGGCGCTGGCCCCAAGGTTCTCCGCCAGGTGGAAAATCTCCTTGAACTGGTGGAGGTTGTCCTTGGTGACGGTGGTGTTGATCTGGAACTCCATCCCGGCGGCCTTGAGGTGCTCGATGCCCTTGAGGGAGGCCTCGAAGGCCCCCTTCACGCCGCGGAACTCGTCGTGGGCGGCGGCGTTGGGCGCGTCGATGGAGATGGAGCAGCGCTCGATGCCCAGCTCCTTGATCTCGCGGGCGTTCTTCTCGGTCAGCATGGTGCCGTTGGGGGCCATGACGCACCGGAGCCCCTTGCTCTTGGCGTAGGGGATCAGCTCGTACAGGTCGTGGCGCATGAACGGCTCGCCGCCGGTGAAGATGATGATGGGGCTGCCGGCCTCGGGGAAGGTGTCGATGAGCGCCTTGGCCTCGGCGGTGGACAGCTCGCCCTCGTAGGGTTCGGGGTGCGCCTCGGCCCGGCAGTGCTTGCAGGCCAGGTTGCAGGAGCGCGTCACTTCCCAGGCGATGAGCCTGAGCTGCGGGACGCCGTCCTTGGGGCCGCTGATGGGGTGCTCGCCCGGATGCGAGCCGGGGTGGCCCGGGCGCATGCCGGAGGGGTGGCCGCCGCCCGGATGTCCTCCGGGATGCCCTCCCGGGTGTCCTTTCGAATGGTCGTGCATGACGCCTCTACTTATTGAGCCAGCCGAGGGCGTCCTCGGCGTGGTAGGTCAGGATGATGTCCGCGCCAGCGCGCTTGAAGCCCACCAGCGTCTCCAGCACCACGCGCTCCTCGTCGATCCAGCCGTTGGCGGCCGCGGCCTTGACCATGCTGTACTCGCCGGAGACGTTGTAGGCCGCGATGGGCGTGTCGAAGTTCTCGCGCAGCACGCGGATGACGTCGAGGTACGGCAGGCCGGGCTTGACCATGAGGATGTCCGCGCCCTCGTCCAGGTCGGCCTGGGCCTCGCGCAGGGCCTCGCGCACGTTGGCCGGGTCCATCTGGTGGGTCTTGCGGTCGCCGAACTTGGGCGTGCTCTCGGCGGCCTCGCGGAACGGCCCGTAATAGGCCGAGGCGTACTTCACCGCGTAGCTCATGATGGGCAGGCCGGTGTAGCCGTTGGCGTCCAGCGTGTCGCGCAGGGCCTGGATGCGCCCGTCCATCATGTCGCTGGGGGCCACCATGTCCGCGCCCGCGCGGGCGTGGGACAGGGCGGACTTGGCGAGCAGTTCCAGCGTGGGGTCGTTCAGGATCTCCCCGCCCTTGCGCACGATGCCGCAGTGGCCGTGGCTGGTGTACTCGCACAGGCACACGTCGGTGATGACCACAAGCTCCGGAAAGCGGTCCTTGAGCCTGCGCACGGCCTCCTGCACGATGCCCTCGTCGGCATAGGCCTGGGAGCCGTACTCGTCCTTCTCCTTGGGGATGCCGAAGAGCAGCACGCTCTTCAGGCCCTTCTGCACCGCCGCGCCCACCTGCTTCTCCAGCTGCGCCAACGAGAGCTGGAACTGGCCGGGCATGGAGCCGATGGGCTTCTTGAAGTCCGTATCGTCGGTCTCCACCACGAAGTAGGGCATGACCATGTCTTCGGGGCGGAGGTGGTTCTCACGCACCAGGGAGCGCACGCCAGCGCTCATGCGCAGGCGGCGTCCGCGGAAGAACTCGGCGTCGAGCATGAACAGCCCTCCTAGTCCTTCTTGATCTCTTCGTCGGTCAGGTAGCAGGCCGGGTCCTGGGCCCAGACGTCGCCGTAGTAGGCCTCGGCGCGGGCGCGGAAGTTGCCGCCGCAGATGTTCAGGAACCGGCACGTGGCGCAGCGGCCCTTCACGTAGGGCTTCTTGTCCTTCAGCTTGGCCAGAAGCTCGATGTTCGGGTCGTCCCAGATCTGGCTGAAGGGGCGCTCCAGAACGTTGCCGAAGCTGTGCTGGCGCCAGAACTGGTCGGCGTGCACCTGGCCGTCCCAGGAGATGCAGCCGATGCCGCGACCGGTGCTGTTGCCCTCGTTCATCTGCAGCAGCTCCATGACCTCGGCGGCGCGCTTGGGGTCTTCCTTCAGCAGGCGGTAGTACACGTGCGGGCCGTCGGCATGGTTGTCCACGGTGAGCACTTCCTTGGGCCTGCCCTCGTCGAAGAGCTTGCGGGTTTCGTCCATGATGAGGTCCACCACGGCGCGGGTCTCGGCGTGGTCCAGGTCCTCCTTGATGAGCTCGGAGCCGCGGCCGGAGTACACCAGGTGGTAGAAGCAGATGCGCGGCACATCCATGTCGCGCACGATCTGGAAGAGCTTGGGTACCTCGCCCTGGTTGCGCTTGTTGATGGTGAAGCGCAGGCCGACCTTGAGGCCCTCGGCCATGCAGTTGGCCACGCCCTCAAGCGCCTTCTTGAAGGAGCCGGGCACGGCGCGGAACTTGTCGTGGATCTCCTCGCCGCCGTCGAGCGAAATGCCAACATAGGACAGGCCCACGCTTTTCAGCTCGCGGGCCTTCTCCTTGGTGATGAGCGTGCCGTTGGTGCTGATGACCGCGCGCATGCCCTTGCCGGTGGCGTAGCTGGCCAGCTCCACAAGGTCCTTGCGCACCAGCGGCTCGCCGCCGGAGAAGAGCATGACCGGGGCGCCGTAGGCCGCCAGGTCGTCGATGAGCACCTTGGCCTGGTCGGTATTGATCTGGTCCGTGCCCTCGGGGTCCACGGCCTTGGCGTAGCAGTGCACGCACTTGAGGTTGCAGCGCTTGGTCATGTTCCAGACCACCACGGGCTTCTTGTCCGCGGAGAACTGAAGCAGGTGGGAGGGCAGCTTGCCGGACTGGCGGTTGTAGCGCAGCGCGTCGGAAGCCTCCACAGCGCCGCAGTAAAGCTTGGAAATGCCGATCATGAAAACCTCGTTGCTAGAGCGTTCGGATTTACCGCAAGGCCCCTCCCCTACCACATTCGCCGCCGGGAGCAAACCCGAAAAAAAGGGGGACCGCAAGGCGGCCCCCCCAAACATTCCATCTCAACGATTCCGGCTACTTGTCCAGGCTTACTTCCACGCGGCGGTTGCGCTGGCGGTTGGCCGGGGTGGTGTTCGGCACCAGGGGGCGGCTCTTGCCGTAGCCCACGGTGCGCAGCGACTGCGCCGGAACCCCGCCCCTCTCCACCAGGTAGGCCTTCACCGAGGCGGCCCGCCGCTCGCTGAGCTTCTGGTTGTACTCCACGCTGCCCACCACGTCGCAGTGGCCGGCCAGCACCACCTTGCGCCCGGCCAGGGAATCGGACTTCAGCGCCTTGGCCAGCTCGTCCAGCAGGCCGTGGGATTCCGGGCGGATGCGCGCGGAGTCGAAGTCGAACTCGATCTTGAGCTTGAGGCTCTTGTTGTTGGAGTAGAGGATGCCGTCGATCATGCTGCCGGCGTCCATGCCCTCGCCGCCGCTGCCCCCGCTGCCCAGAATGCCGCGCGTCATGGCCTGGGCGCTGTCGGCGAAGCCCAGTTCCTCGTCGGTGGGCGGCAGCCAGGACTTGAGCGGCACGGCCATGTCGCGGGCCATGCTGGCCACGGCGTCGGCCATGGGCGAGTCGGACAGGCGCGTGTTCACGGTGAACAGGATCCAGTCCGCCGGGAGCTTGGCGTTGACCCTGGCCGCCTGCTCGAAGGAGAAGAGCAGGTTGCCGCCCCGGGTCTCGTAGATGCGCACCTGCAGGCTCAGGGCCGAGCTGTCCACCGTGCCCCCGGCGTAGAAATACGGGATGACGCCCACGACCACGAGGTCGGCCCCGGCGCGCCGGGCGATGGCGATGGCCTGTTCCGGCCCCCGGTAGGTCAGCTGCGGGTCGAAGGTCTGGGTCTCGAAGACCTGGTTCTCCAGCCAGGTGTTGTGGAACACGCGCGCCAACTCGCGGCCCACCAGCTGAGCGTTCTCCATCTTCTGGGCCATCCAGAAGGGATACACGAGCACCTTGGGCGACTCGTACACGCGGTTCTTGGGCCGCACGGCGATGGAGAGCTTGCTCTTCTCCACCGGCGCGTCGCGGTAGATCTTGCTCTGCTGCGTGATGGAGGGCTCGACGTGGGCGCAGGCGGCCAGGGCCAGCAGGCACAGGGCCGCGAGCAGCGCGAAGCGGACGGCGTGTTTCATGGGCGGACACTCCCTTGGGGTCGCAGCCTCTCGCCCGGCGGAATTCCGACGCGGGCGCGGCTTGTCACCAACCTTCAAGCAAGATGCATTCCACCCTTCGGGTGTTTCATGGACGCCGGGCGGGGGTCCTACTGAAGCAGCTTGGTCGGAGCCGGGACCTGGCCCACCCTTCGGGTGTTTCATGGACGCCGGGCCGGGGCCCTACTGCAATAGCTTCGTGGGGGCCGGTACCTGGCCCATGACCCGCAGGAGCTGCTCGCGCGACTGCACCAGCCCCTTGCGCAGCAGCTGGCGCTTCTCCGGGGCCAGGCGGCGGAACTCCGGCGTGGCGGCCATGCTGGTCAGCCGCTCCATCTCGCCCTGGATGCCCCGGATGCGCGACTGCAGCCTGCGCTCCGGCGGACACACGCGCCGGGCGGCGTCGGCCAGCATGCGCACCTCCTCGGCCAGGCGCAGCAGCCCGCCGGGGTTCAGCTCCGCCGCGCTCTTGCGGGCGGTGCAGTAGGCCCGCCACTTGCGGGTGATCCAGCCCAGCATCGGCGGGCGGTCGTCGTCGTACTGGCCGCTCACGGACGCGCCCTACTTGAGGCCCAGCGCGCCGGACTGCATGAGGCCCAGCATGGCCGCCAGCAGCAGCAGGATGGGCACCAGCACCCCGAACAGGGCCGAGGAGTAGTTGGTGCGGTGGGCCTCCTTCAGGCCGATGACCGTGAGCGCCAGGCTCCACAGCCCGCCCACGATGGGGCCGAGGAAGGGCACCACGCCCACGATGAGCGGCGCGGCGGAGTAGCACAGCACCCGGAAGGTGGCCTCCGGCCCGCCCTTGCCCGCGCGCAGCGTCTTGAGCAGCAGGTGGATCACGCCGGTCATGACCATGAGGCGCATGACCAGCAGCAGCGGGTACACCACCAGCACCATGAGCGACCCGGCCCCGGCCAGTCCCACGCTCATGTCCATGAGCTCGGCGTTGCCGGAATACTGCGACACAGAGCCCATGCCGGTGAGCCCCCAGGCGAACTGCCAGAAGACCATGAACTCGGCCAGGAGCAGGTGGAAAATGAGCGGCTTGGCCATGCCGCCGATGACCGGCATGGAGCGGAAGAACGGCGCAGGGGTCTTGATCACCAGCATGATGGTGGCCCACAGCCCGCCGAAGAAGCCGTGGCGCGGCAGATCCTCGAAGGGCACGGGGGAGCCGGTGGAGCTGACCTCGGCGCGGGCGGCAAAGGGCATGGGGGGCGTGGGCGGCGCGGGGGCGTCCTGCCGGTCCGGCGCCTGCTCCACGGGCTGGTCCTGGGCCTCGTCCCGCTGCTGTCCATCGGGACCGAACAGCGGCTCGCGGGGCTGGGGCTGCTCCAGGATCACGCGCGGCTTCTCGCCCGCATCCCCAGCTGCGGGGCCGGATTCCTGCGGCTTGCCACCGCGCAGGCGCTCCCATTGGGCGGCGGCGGCGGCGCGCTGGGCGGCCATGGGGTCCTGGCCCTCGCCCTGCTCGCCCGGACCGGCGGAGGAGACGGACTCCTGCGGGCCGCCGAAGCCGGGCACGCCGGAAGCCGGGCCAGCCGGGGCGCCGTGGGAGTGGGGCGCGCCCTCCTCCGGCTCCAGGTCATCCACCACGCGAAAGCGGAACTTATGCTGGCATTTCGGGCAGGTGGCCATCTGGGCGCGGGGCGGGATCTTGCTTTCGTCAATTTCCCGGCCAAAACCGCACAGTGGGCAGAGAATCCGCATGGCAGGTCCTTTGGGCAAAGTGTTGCGCTCTGACCCTATACCCGCTTCGGTGGCGGGAATCAAGACGAGACGGGCCTAGCCCAGTTCCGGCGGCAGCAGCAGGGGCCGCGCCGGGCCGCCCGTCGGTCCGCCCGCCGAACCGCCCGCCGGGCCGGAAACCACGGCGCGCGCCACGCTGGGGTACTCCGCGCTCAGGGCGTGGCGCACGCTTCCCACCCCGGCCTCGTCGAAGCCCCGCAGCTTGCGCTCCAGCTCCGCGCGGCCCTTGCGCAGGCGGCTCAAATGCTCGATCTCCAGGCCCGGGGCCAGCCCCTGGCCGCCGGAGAGCCCGCCCAGGCGCTCGTGCACCGGGTTCTCGAAGCGCAGGCCCGGCTGATTCCGGAACAGCCGCAGCTGCACGTCCGGCCACAGGCCGAAGCCGATGAGTGCGCGCTCCGCCGTGGGATAGGGGCTGACGCGCGGCAGCCACCAGCCGCCCACGCCCGCCTGCTCCGCCAGCGCCACGAGCCGGGGGACCGCCGCCCAGCCCTCGGGCGAGAGGCGCTCGTCCGCGTCCAGATACAGCACCCAGTCGCCGGAGCACAGGCCCAGCATGGCGTTTCGCTGCGCCGAAAAGTCGCTGGCCAGCGGTCGGGCGATCTGGCGGGCCGGGATGTCGGCGGGCGTGGCGGTGTCCGGAAGCTCCGGGGCGTCCCAGACCAGGGCCAGCTGCGAAACCCACGGGGGAATCTGGGCGAAGAATTCCGGCAGGTCCGGCTCCGAGGGCGCGAGAATGGCCGCCACGGTCAGTTTGGGCAGCCTGGACGGAGCGGAACCGGGCAGTTCCAGCGGCCTGGAACGCGTGAGCAGCAGTTCCACGGGCCGCAGCGAGCGCTTGCCCTCGGGGGAAAGTTCCGGATTGGCCAGAACCAGCGCCCGGCCCGGCCCCCGCCCGGCGCGCTCCAGAAGCGCCAGCGCGGCCCAGGGGGAGCTGTCGGCCACGAGAGAGGCCGCGCCGCCGCGCCGCCACCAGTCCAGGCGACCGGCGGATTTGAGCGCCCGCGCCAGGGCCGGGTCCGGCTCCACCACGCAGAGCGCGCCCGGCGGCAGGCCCCCGGCCAGTTCCAGGGCCAGTTCCGCCGCCAGCGCCCCGGAGCCCAGGCCCAGCAGCGTCAGCCGCGGCAATCCGGAGCGCTCCCAGGCCGCCCGCACGCGCCCGGCCAGACGCTCCAGCGCCCCGGCATCCGGCGGCGGGGGCGGGCAAACCTCGGCCCGGCCCGCGAAATCGAAGCCCAGCGCCTCGGCGCTGTAGTCGAACAGAAAATCGGCGCTCACCGGGCCTCCTTGCGCGCCAGCAGGTCCAGGTACATGCCGCCCAGGCGCGCGGCCACGTCCTGCGCCCGCGAGATCGATCGGATGCGCTCGCGCCCGGCCTGGCCCATGCGCCGCGCCAGCGCCGGGTCGTCCAGCAGCCTGCGCACGGCCTGGGCGTAGGTTTCCGGCGTCACGGCCACAAAGCCCGTCACCCCGTCCCGCACCAGTTCGAGCTGGGCGTTGTCGCGCTCGCCGGGGCAGGGGTGCGTCACCACGGGCAGGCCGCAGGCCATGGCCTCGGCAATGACCAGCCCGAAGCTCTCGCCGGTGTCGTTGGCGTGGGCCAGCACGCGCAGCGAGCCGTAGAAGCGGGCCAGTTCCCCGTCGGTGTCCACCGGGGGCAGAAATTCCACCATCTGCTCCAGGCCCTGCTCGCGCACGAAATCCTCGGCCTGCGGGATGCCGCCGATGACGCGGTACTTGAGGCCGGGCACGTCGCGCAGCAAGGGCAGGATGTCCAGGGCCAGGCTCGACCACTTGCCGGGGTCGGCGCGAGAGATGCGGCCCAGCACCGGGCCTGGGGCCATCCCGCCGGACTGGGGCCCGTCCGGCAAAAGAGCCTCGAAGCGGTCCGTGTCCACGGGATTGTGCAGCACGCCGTAGCGCGGCCAGTCGGCCGGGATGCGCGTGAGCCGCGTGAAGCGCTCGGCGCAGAAGTCGGACACGAACAGCGTGCAGTCGATGATTTTGGACGAGGGCGAGGGGTCGTAGCGGCCGAACACGTTGGTCTCCACCACCAGTCGGGGGGCGAAATCCCGGAAGGGCCTCAGCAGCTCCGGCTCGGGCCAGCCCGCGCGGTGCAGGTGCACGATGTCCGGCTTGAATGCGGCCAGGGCCCGGTCCAGGCCCATGCCGACGTAGGTGGGCAGGCCCAGGGCGCGCAGCTGGGGCGCGCGTGGTCCGTCCTGGGGGCTGTGCACGGCCACGTCGAAACGGTTTTTATCCAGGTGCGCGGCCAGGAGCTGCATGACCTTCTCGGTGCCGCCCAGGCCCAGGCCCTTGGCGCAGTGCAGCACGCGCAGGCGGTTTCCGGCCGTCACTGGCGCGCCCCGCCGCCACGTTCGTCGGCCCGCCCTTCTGACCATTGGCAGGCCACGGCGGCGGGGTCGAAGGGCGTCTCGAGCATGGCCCGGATGTCGGCCAGCATCTTGACGCGCAGGCGGTCCGCCGCGCCCTGGTCGGCCATGGCCATGTCGATCTGCCGGGTGTGCACCAGCAGGTAGCCCAGCACGCGCAGCCGGTCCAGCACCAGGTCGTGCCGCCTGCTCTCGTACTTGGCGAAGAGGTTGTCCTGCCTGAGCTTGACGTGGAAATCGAAGTGCTCCAGCACCGAGCCGATGAGCTCCACGCGCAGGGTGCGCCTGCTCTCGTCCGCCGCGCCGCCGCTGAACTTGAAGCCCGCGTGGCTGTCGTACTCGCCCTCGGAGAGCAGGCTCTCGATGGTGGTGAAGTGGAAGCCGAAGCGCGAGTTGAGGCAGGCATAACGCTTCGAGATCATGAACACGTTCTTCTCGGTGAAGGCCCCGCCGCCGCCCTCGCCCAGCTCCGGGTTCATGGTGGCCTGGAGGAACACGCTCATCATGCTGCCCGCGCTGGCCACGGGCGGCCCCTCCCAGGGCACGGCCACGATGCCCGCCCACACCGCCAGCATGGGCCTGCTCACGATGTCCTCCAGCCGCACGAAGCGCTCCGGAACCTCGCGGGAGAAGCCGTCGTCCAGGTTGATGATCCACCACTGCATGGGCACCTTGCACACCAGCTGCTTGCTGGCCTGGCTGGACAGGCCGTGGCGCGTGCCGAAATCGAACATGTCGCGCACGCTCATCTCGTGGGCGAAGCGCGTGACGTCGTGGTAGGTGGCGCAGTTCTCGGCCCGGAACGCCGGGGCCTCGGGATCGGTGAGGGAAAGCGGCAGCACCAGGCGGGAGACCTCGCGCAGGGTCTCGAACACCGGGCTGCCCTCCATGACGCTCAGGCGGGGCGCGGCCTGGGCCAGCAGCTCCTCCACGCGGCCCTGGTAGACGCGCCTGCCCTCGGCGTCCACGGTCACCACCTGGCCTTCCTCGAAGCGCGTCGCGGCCTGGGCCACGTCGAACAGCGCGGGCACGCCGAACTCCCGCGCCACGTTGGCCAGGTGCCCGGTGATGCCGCCCTGCTCCGTCACCAGGGCCGAGGCCCGGGGCAGCAGCGCGGCCCAGCGCGGCAGGGCCAGCGGGGCCACCAGAACCCCGCCGTCGGGAAAACGCAGGGCGTCCACCTCCTTGCGGGCCACGAACACCGGCCCGCAGCCCACGCCGGGGCTGGCCGTGGTGCCGCCCGCGAAAAGCTCCACGGCTCCGGGGTGGGCCGCGCCCGCCACCGCGCCGCCGGGCTCGCCCGCCATCTGCTGCAGCGGGCGGCACTGGAGCAGAAAGATCCGGCCGTGCCGGTCCACGGCCCACTCGATGTCCTGGGGGCCGCCGTAGGCCTCCTCCAGCGCCAGGGCCAGCCGCGCCAGTTCCCCGGCCTCCCCGTCGGAGAGCGACGGCTGGACGGCGAGAGCCTCCTCCAGTCCCTCGCGGCGCAGACCCTCGCCCTCGTCGGGCACGGTGCGGCTGTCCTTGCGCTTGATCTCGCGCTGCTTCACCGCGCCGCTGGCCGGGTCCACCACGAAGAGGTCGGTGGGCGTGGTGCCGTCCACAACGGCGGTGGGCAGGCCCCACACGGAGTTCAGGAACACCGACGCGTCGCGCACGCACAGCGGATTGCGCGAGTACATGACCCCGCCGGAGCGGGCGTCGACCAGCTGCATGCAGCCCACGCACATGGCCACGTCCTCGTCGCGGATGCCGCGGCTCAGGCGGTAGGTCATGGCGTGCAGGGTGTACTTGCTGGCGGCCACCTCGCGGTAGGCGTCGATGAGGCCCTCGGGCCGGACGCCCAGGATGCTCTTGAACTGCCCGGCGAAGGTGGCCCCGGCGGCGTCCTCGCCCAGGGCGCTGGAGCGCATGGACACGCGGATGCTCCCGTCGGGCATGGCGCCCCCGGCCTGGGTCACGTCGCTGCGCAGGCGCTCGTAGGCGCCCAGGATGGCGTCCTGAAGCTCCGGCGGCACGGGCGCGGCCATGATGCGCTGCTGGATCTCCGAGGACAGGCGCAGGCGCGCGTCCAGCCCCTCGCCATCGGGCGCCTCCGAGGCGCTCTCCTCCGGCAGGGCCAGCAGGCGGGCGTTGATCTCGGCCTGCAGGTCGCCGTGGGCCATGAAGGCGTCGTACCCGGCGGCGGTGACCACGAAGCCGTCGGGCACGGGCAGGCCCAGGCGCGAGCGCATGTCGCCCAGGTTGGCCATCTTGCCGCCGGTGAGGTCCGAGGCGTGGCGGTCGATGGCGGAAAACGGCAGCACGAAGGGGGCGTCCCTGGGCGCGGGGCGGCGGGAGAGCACTTCCTCGATGCCCGCCTGGATGGCCGAGAGCCTGCCGAACAGGGCGTCGTAGCGGCCCGGCTCCAGCTCGGCCAGGGCGCGCACCAGCTTGAACACGTTGACGCCGATGGCGGTGGAGGTTGCGCGCACGAAGCTCATGCCGAAGATGGAGCGCCCGCGCAGGGCCTCCTCCATCTCGCTCATGAGCTCCAGGGCCTTGTTGTTGGCCTCCAGCAGGCGGGTGAAGGCCTGGGAGCGCGCCGCGAACAGGGTGCGCAGCTCCTCCCTGCTCGGCTCGGGGCCAGCCTTGCCGCCCCTGAGCGCCTGCATGATCCTGCCGAAAAAACCGCCGGATTGTGCCATGCATCCCTCATCGCAGAAAATGGAAGCGGGCACAACATGCCCGGCGCCTCACCCGGAATCCCGGCTGCTTGCATATCACGCCGCCGGAAGGTATAGGGAAACATTGAACGAGACCCCGCGACCGCGCACCCCTGCGGCCGGGCGGCGCGCACCACACGAAGGGACTGGACGGAACGATGGAGAGCAGCGGCTACACCAGGCTTCGCGTCAAGATGATCGCCACAACGCTGGCGTTCTCCTTCATTCCCCTGCTCATCCTGGGCTACACCATCTACCGCCAGTTCGAGTCCGCCCACACGGCCAAGATATTCCGGCACCTGAACCACATCACCGAGAACAAGCGCCGCACGCTGGATCTGTTCCTCAACGAGCGCCTGTCCCAGCTCATGGCCATCGCCTACACCCACAAGCTGGAATACTTCCTGGAGGACGGCACCTTCGATCGCGTGTTCACGCTGCTCCAGGC
>JAEXRD010000032.1 GCA_023438245.1 Pseudomonadota bacterium
GTACTCTCCTGGTACAGCCCTGGGCCCAAGTCGCCTCATGACGCAGTCCAGGGGGCAAAAGGCGTTTTTCGAAACAGACCCTACGCGGGGCGTTCCAGCAGCCAGTCATGCTTTGTATAAAACTCGCCCAGCAAATACAAGGAACCGCAGACCAGCACAGGCCCAGGAACTTCCGCCAGGAGTCCGAGCGCGGCGTGGACGTCGGGCGCGTGTTCGGCGGTTCCCAGCAGCCCGGCCAGGGCCTGCGGGGCCAGCGCGCGCGGGCAGGTGGGGATGCCGCAGGCGATGAGCCGCGCCCCCCCGGCCATTTCCTTCACCAGCGGCAGCATCTCGCCCAACGGCTTGTCGCCCAGGCAGCCGAACACCACGGCGGAGGGGCGGACTTCGTCCGCTTTCAGGGATGCGGCCAATGCCGACAGCCCGTGCGGATTGTGGCCGCCGTCCAGGATCAGCTCCGGCAGGCCGTGTTCCTGGCACAGGGCGGCGGGAACGCGCTGCATGCGGCCCGGAATGAAGGCCCGGCCCAGCGCTTCGCGGCAGGCCTCCCCGCTCACCGGCAGGCGCAGGCGGCGCGCCCAGACATGGAACGCGGCCAGGGCCAGCCGGGCGTTGTCCTCCTGGTGGGTTCCGTGCAGGCCCAGCCAGAGGTCGCGCAGGGGCCGCACAAAGCCCTTGCCCAGCGGACCGGGCTCCAGGCGGCCGTTGGCGCGGCTGTAGTAGAGCACGCCCGGCCCGTCCACCAGCTCGCAGCCCAGCTCGCGGGCGCGGGCCTGAAGCACGTCCCGGGCCTCGGGCGCCTGTGCCGCGCTCACGGCCAGCCCGCCCGGGCGCATGGCTCCGGCCTTGTCCCCGGCGATTTCCGCGAGCGTCGCGCCCAGCACGTTCATGTGGTCCATGGCGATGGGCGTGAACACGGTCATCTGCGGATTCACGACATTGGTGGCGTCGAACCGCCCGCCCAGGCCCGCCTCCATGACGGCGGCCTGCACGCCCTGTCCCCGGAAGGCCAGCAGCGCCACGGCGGTGAGCAGCTCGAAATAGGTCAGCCCCAGGCCGTCCGCCCCCTCACCAGATAGGCGAAGCGCCTCGGCCCCGTAGCGCGCCCAGGCCTCCTCGGAGAGCCTGCAGCCATCCACCAGGACGCGCTCACGCACGTCCACCAGGTGCGGCGAGGTGTACAGTCCGGTGCGCAGGCCATGCGCGGCCAGCAACTCCGCGAGCATGGTGGCCGTGGAGCCCTTGCCGTTGGTGCCCACCACGTGCAGCACCGCGAAATCCGGCAGGCCCGCGCGTTCGACGAAGGCGCGCATGCGCTCCAGGGTCAGGTCCATGTGGAACAGGCCCAGGGCGTCGAGCCGGGCCTGGAATTCCAAGAAGGTCATTTGGTGTCCGATGCTTGTGCACGCAGCCACGGCGCTTGACCGCGACCGCCCGCTTGATTAGTGAAAGTCACCCGCGCGCGCCAGTAGCTCAGTCGGATAGAGCAACGGCCTTCTAAGCCGTCGGCCGAGGGTTCGAATCCTTCCTGGCGCGCCACTACTCTCCCAACGCTATCCAGTCCATGACCGGCACTGCCGATTTGCCCCTTGGATAAGGAATGGATAAATTCCTTGCCACCAAGGTCGGCCTGGCCTATTGCCGCAACATGGCTGACACCCGCAAATTCATAAAGACAAAGCACGTGGGCGTCTACTACCGCGAAAGCGCCCGCAGGCTGCACGGCGGCAAGCCCGACCGCTGCTACGTCGTTTGGTACACCGACGCCCAGAAGGTCGGCCACTGGCACACGGTAGGCTGGGCCAGCGAGGGCATCACCGACCGCTACGCCATCGCCAAGCGGCAGGAACTGCTCGGCCAGGTCGCCCAGGGCAAGTCGCCCGAGCTGCAGCGCAGCTACACCATCGGCGACGCCGTGATGCTCTACGCCGAATACGCCCGAGCCGAGGGCAAGAGCATCGACCGTGAGCTCGTCCGCTACGAGGGCAACCTCAAGCCCGAACTGGACGCCGTGCCCATCGCGGCCATCACCACGCACATGCTCATCCAGCTCAAGGGCAGGCTGCTGGAGCGCCTCTCGCCAGGCAGCGTCACGCACTGCTTCAGCTTTCTGCGCCGGGCTGTGTACCACGCCATCGGCGAGGGAAAATTCACGGGGGCCAACCCGCTGGCCACCAAGCGCACCAGCAAGTGGAAGATGCCCAAGGTGCAGAACAGCGGCGTGCGCTACTTGACCCCGGACGAGGCCCGGCTGCTGCTGGACGAGCTGGCCAAGTCCGGCCCGCAGGTGCATGACATGAGCCTGCTCTCGCTCAAGACCGGGCTGCGCGCCATGGAGATCTTCACCATCCGCCGGCAAGACGTGGACAAGACCGGCGGGCTCATCCACTTCACCGGCAAGACCGGCGGCCGCGAGTTCGTCCACGCCACCGAGGATGTCATCGACATGCTGCTGGCCTACAAGCGCAGGCCAGGAGAGCTGATCTTCCAGGCCAAGGACGGCGGCCAGATAACCTGGGGCATACCCGGCAGCTTCGGGCGCGCGGTGGATCGTCTGCGCCTGAACGAAGGCATCACCGACCGGCGCTACCGGGTGTGGTTCCACACCTGGCGGCACACCTTCGCCAGCTGGCTGGCCCAAAGCGGCAAGGTGACGCTCCTTGAGCTCAAGGAGGCCATGCGCCACGAGACGCTTGCCATGACCGAACGCTACGCCCATCTCATCCCCGGCCACCAGAAGAAGTTGCTGCCGATCATCGAGCAGACCCTGCAAGCTTGTCAGACTGAAAAGTCCTGACGCGCTGCGCCTCGAAAAACGCCTCCAGGTCCACCACCCTGTACAACACCTGCTTGCCCGGCTTGGTCCAGGCCGGACCCTTGGACTCTCTGCGCCAGTCGGCCAGGGTGCTCTTGGGGATATTGTACAGCTCTGCCACCTCATCCTGCGTCAGGGTCTTCTTGACCATGGGAGCCGCTGCCGCGGGCTTGAGCCTGCCGTCGCGGATCGCCGCGTCGATAGCCCGGCGGGCGATGTCTTCAATGAGTGCCGCAACGGCGTCTCCGGCTCCTTTGTGTTCCATCATGCCCCCCAGGCGCGCAGGGCGCCGACGACGTAGGCCAGGGTGAAGTAGATGCTGAGCGCGCACTTGCCCCAGGCCCGGGCGCGCCAGGTGTCGGCGATCCAGAAATACTGGCCCAGCAAAGCCACGAGGCTGCCCGCCAGCACCTGGCCGCAGAACATGACCAGGCCGATGCCCACCGCGCCGGTGAGCAGGATCCACAGCTCGCGGTAGTTCACGCGCTCGCGGCCCTCCATAACGGCCAGGCACCAGTGCTTGAGGCGCACGAGCATCTGGCCCAACCAGCGCCAATGCAGCAGGCCAGAAATAGCCATGCCCAGGCCGAGCAGGGCCAGCACGGCCAGGCCGATGCAGCAGTCCAGGAAGTTTCTCACTCCGGAACCTCAGCGACCTTTTTCAACAGCTTGGTCGAGTTTTGCAACGCCTCGGACGTCTGGTTCAAGGCGTCGGTGAGTTTGATGATGACATCGTTTTGCGCCTTCAGGGTATGCTTCGCGTCCCACATCGCAAAGCCTGCAAACACGTTGACTGTCAGGCTTATGACCAAGATGACGAAAGCCGCGATGATGACGCCTTCGGACATTTTCACATCCCCTCCCGGATCCGGTAGACCCAGCCGATGTAGCGCTCGCCGTCGAACTCCTCGGTGGCGGTCATGATGCCCGCCTGCACCTGAAGATCCAGGCAGGCCTTGACGGCCTGGGACGTGCCGCCGGTCATGCGCTCGATGTAGGGGCGGGTGCAGCCTGCGCGGCCACTCTGGCGCACCAGGGCCACGACGCGGCGGGGTTCGATGGGGGTGTCAGCCATTGCATGCCTCCATTACGGGAATGTGATCTTGGTCTTTGGCTGGATGGAAACATATGCCCTGCGGAATAACTCACCAGAGCCAAGAGCGAGAGCGCTATTTTTCGCCATGCTTTCCAATTCTTTTGACAAAACGCCGATGCGCTTCTTCACTAGAACGTCATACCGCAAGGCCACTTCAACCTGGGCTCGGCCTTTGGCTGTTCGCAGCACACTAAGCGCCTTCACTTCAAGAGCGTATGCGTTCACATGCCCTCCCCGGCCAGCAGTGGCAGGGCCTGGGGCCCACGCACGGGCACGAAGCCGATGTCGACGTTGGCGTCCACCACGGCGGCGGCCACCGGAGGCGAGACGCTGTTGCCGCACATGCGCACCTGCTCGGCCTTGGTGAGCGAGAGGCCCTTGGCCGGGTCGTCGCCGATGATGTAGGACCGGGGGAAGCCCTGGGCCAGGTACAGCTCGCGCGGCTGGAGCATCCGCATGCCGATGTCCGCGATGGTGTAGAGCTCGCCGCCGATGACCACCTCGCCCAGGAACGCCTCGGCCAGCAGGCCGTCGAAGTCGTCGGGCCGGAAGCCCCAGACGAGCTTGGAACGGCGGTGCCAGCGCAGCAGCTGGCGCACCTCGGCCACGTGCCCGCCGATCTCGCGCGCCTCCACCACGGCCATGCGGTCCTTGGTGGGGATGGTGTGCATGGGCTCGTCCAGGCCGGAGTGCTGGCCGCCCTGGCCGTAGAACTTCATGAGGCAGGAGGCCCGGACCTCGCCCACGTGGGTGCCGCCACTGGTGACGGTCGGCGCGGGCTCGTCCACGGGCTGGCCGTGCTTGCAGGTGCCGCGCAGCTTGACCAGGTGCGATGTCATGAGCGCGTGGGTGTTTCCTGTACTGGCACGCTTCGGTGTTCCGCCAGCAGTTACCGTGTGCAGCGGATCATGCAAACTGCTACCGACTGCTCCGCTGTTCATCTTCTGAATGCTGGCGGCCACAAAGGCCGTGTGGCTCTCGGTCATGAGCGTGTTCATGGGCCGGTCTGCCGGGGCGGGCTTGCCCGCGTACACCGGGCCGCCAGCGCCCACCAGCAGGGGCGACACAAGGCCGTGCTTGGCCTTGGTGATGACGGTGGACAGCGGAGCTTCGACCGGCCACTTGGCGGAGCGCGCCCCGGCCTGGTCAAGGCCCACGAGGTAGGGCTCGACGAAGGCTTTCTCGCCACGGTGCGCGGCGGTGATGGTCTTGATGGGGGCGCTGATGTCCTCCAGGCGTCCGCCGTGGGTGAGATTGACGATGAACGGCTGCTCGGCCTGCACCACGTACCGCTGGATGCCCTCGGCGATGCGGTGCAGCGTGGCCTCGGCCAGGGGCCGGGCGCGCTCGAAGATGCTCGGGCACGGCAGGGTGAAGTCGATGCACTCCGCCGCAGTGCGCCAGGGCGCCAGCTTGCCGCTCTTGACCGCCGGGCTCTTGGGGTCGCCGTGGGTGGGGCGCGGCCACTTGATGCGCCGGCCATCGCAGCGGGCGACGAGGAACAGGCGCTTGCGGATGGTGGGCGCGCCGTAGTCGCAGGCGCGCAGCTCGCGAGCGGCCACGGTGTAGCCCAGGCGGCGCAGGGCGCGCAGGAAGCGGTCCCAGGTTTCTCCCGCGCGGGCCTTGATCGGCACGCCGTCCCGGTCCAGTGGACCCCAGGTCTTGATCTCCTCTACGTTCTCCATCGTGATGACTTGCGGGCGCACTTCCTCGGCCCACTTCACGATGGTCCAGGGCAGGTCACGGATTTTCTCGTCACGCCTGGGGGCCGCGCCCTTGGCCTTGGAGAAGTGCGTGCAGTCCGGGCTGGCGTGCAGCAGCGCCACGGGGCGGCCTTTGCATGCCCAGCGCGGCGGGCAGGACCAGATGTCCTGGTGGATGACCGTGGTATGGGGGCTGTTCGCCTTGTACATGGCGATGGCCGCTTCGTTGTGGTTCACGGCCACGTCCGGATGGCGGCCTGTGGCCAGGAAGATGCCGTACCCGGCACCGCCGCCACCGCAGAACAGGTCGACGAAAATGGGCTTGTCGGTTGGGGTCATATCTACCTCCCCAGCCCGCTGTCCTGGCAGGCCATGCAAACACCGCAGGTGCAGGGCCCCATGTCTTCTCTCAGGGCTTTGAGCGAGGCCCTGTGCTCCACGATGTAGCACGCCATCTCAATGATCCGCAGGGCCACCGCGCCGACCTGGGCGGCTTCGCGGATCACGCCGTGCTCGCCCTCGATGTCGTTTTTGAGGATCGCCGCTGCGAGCTCGCCGACCTCGGCCAGCAGGACGGTCAGCGCCTGGTCCAGGTCGCAGGCAAAGTGCGGGTACGTCGCCTTGGCGCGGCGCAGCTCGGCCAGCACCAGCAGCATGGCCTTGCGGCCCGGGTGCTCCACCAGCTGGCCGCAGAGCTGGGCCTCCAGCTCTTGCACGCGAAGCTCAAGGGCCTTCTTCGCAATGTGGTCGCATATGCACCCAGCACCACCGGGGAACTCCGCACCGCCACATTTCCGGCAACGCGTGGACATGGGCGGAAGCGGGTGCGGCGGTACGGCGGACACAACGATCTCCGCCTGGTCCAGCAGGTCCCATACATCGCCGGGCAGGTCGCTGGCTTCGCTGGTGCGCTCCATCTGTTCGCGCATGTACAAGGACAGTTGCTCCGGAGTGACATCTGCCGGGGTGGTGACGACGAGTGTGACGGACGGGCTCATGCGGGCACCTCCTCCCAGGTCCGGCCATCGAGGACGCGGCCAGCGCGGCGGGTGCCGACGCGGACCATGGGCCACTCGTAGTCGCCACGGTCGCCATTGAACGGCGTCGTCTCGGGCATCCAAACGCCAGCGTGGTCGATGCATCCCCAGGCCTTGCCGCCAGTGGCCGGGTTGTTGTAGCTCAGCTCTGGCAGGTGCGGCGCCCACTCCCCCCACTGCTTGAAAAAGAACGGCACCCCGGCGGCCTGGCACTGGTCGCGCAGGCTGCGGGGCCAGTCCGGGTGCATGGGCCGCGCGCCGGGGCCGGTCTCGCCGCCGCAGATCACCCAGTCCGGCCCCCACTCGGTGCCGAACACAGGCAAGTCGTGGTCGCTGCCGTGGCGCAGCACGGAGAAGTCCACCGGCCCGAGCATGGGCTCCACGGAGACGAAGCGGCGCGCCGCCGGGGTGGAGAGCAGGATGGGCATGTTGCGCTCAAGGCTGGGCTGGTCCCAGATGGTGGTGCCGAGCCAGACGTTGGGGAGCACCTGGAGGCCCTGGATTTGTCCCAAGACCATAACTCCTCCCTCATGGCCCCAGCGCTGCTGCCCGTATTCCACCAGCCGCATCAGGAAGTCAGGGCGCGAAAGGTACTCCTGGGCGCGCTCCGGGCGCTTGGTCAGCAGCATGAACGTGTGGCGGCAACACAGGGCGATGAACGTAAAGATGGCATCCAGCCAAGCCTCTTCCACGTCCTCGTGGAACAGGTCGCCCATGTTGCCCACGAAGATGCGCTGCGGCTTTATCCAGTGCGTAGGTTCGACCAGCCGCACGGGCAGGAACTGCACCTGGCCGAAGGGCTTGCTGTAGCACGCGGCAACCTGTCGGCCAGCCAGCAGGGCCTTGTGGCGCTGGGTGTGCAGGGCCTCGGCGTAGCAGTTCTCGCAGGCCGGGGAGCACTTGGTGCAGCCGATGACGGGATTCCAGGACTTGGTCCACCAGATCATGGCTCAGCTCCTTTGGCCGGGGACGCCCAGGTCGATATCGTAGGTGGCGCAAACGGTGCGCAGGTGGCGGAGCACGCCCGCCTGTTCGTCCATGTAGAGCAGCAGCGCGCGCAGCTCGTCGGCCTGGCGGCTCCCGGCCAGGGCCTTGGCCTGGTTCTCCACAAATGCGCGGCCACGGGCGACCAGGGCCAGCTTGCGGAACTTGGCGCACACGTCCGGGCTGCTGTCGCAGGGCAGGCCGGAAAGCTCGGTGCCGTCGCAGCGCACGCGCTCGCAGGGGCCGGGGATGTGGGGCTTGGGTGTGGTGCTCATGGCTAGTTCCTCTTGGCGTCGTGCGCCCGGCACGCGGCCAAATTCGCATGTCTGCGCCGCTGTCTGCTTTCGAATGAACGCTCGAAGTGCATACACTCGTCCGCATGTACGCAGTTGTCGTCGCCCCCCCCGAACATCAACTCATCGGCAGGGATCGCCTCCACGCCTTTGCGTGTCGTCGGAGCGAAGATCACCGCCGGAACCGGAACACGGCCATCAGTTCTCGTCACGCGCATGTTCTCTTTGGTCAAAGGCTCGTTGCCGTCCCTGGTGGCGACAAACACATCATGACCAGGAGGCAGCGTCTGCAGGTGGGCAATGAGATCGGAAACAGTCATCGGGATGATGCTCATGACGCCTTCGCCTCCTCGCTCTTGTGCATGGGATGCCGCGCAATAATCCCGTTGTCGTATGCGTAGTCCAGCCACTGCTCACGAAGGCTGCCATCCCCGACGGAGAAGCAGAAGCCATGGCCCATGAGATTTTCCGCCATTTCGCCGCACTCCTCGCAAAGATAGCCGGGAGGAACAGCGCGATTTTCGTCGTAGTCAAACCTTGCCCAGTGGAACATCTTCTCACCAACGGCGATGGTCTTCTGGCAGGCGGCACAGGTGAGCGGCTTCGTCCTGCACGTCACCTCTTTGGGTTCGCCAACGTAGAGAACGCCCTCGCGATCGAAGTCACATCCGCAAGAAATGCTCATGACGCCTTCGCCTCCTCGCTCTCCAGTTCGATGGTGGCCACCAGCATGCCCGAGGGCGCGCGGTGGAGGGGATAGCGCCCGTACACGGGCTTGAGGCCAAAGGCCTTGTAGAACCCCGAGCCGTGGATCTGCGCCAGCTTGCCCTTGCGGCCGCGAGCCACGGCCAGCTTGTGGGGCGACGAATCCGTGGCCGGGCGCAGGCCGATCTGGCGGCGCGAGGCGCTCCAGAACAGCTCCATGTGCGTGCAGTCGGCCAGGCCGAACTCGCGCACGGTGGCGGCGGTGATGCCGATGCGGCCCCGCATGTCCAGGATGATGACCAGCTCGCTCTTGGGAGCGGGCATGATGCCGGTGTAGGGCACGAAGTCGTCGGCGGCATCGCCCTGGGCAGCGGGCGCGGCCAGCGCGCGGGCCTGGGTCAGCAGTTCGGAGGCGGCCTCGCCCTCGGACAGCAGCACAGGCGGGGCCTGGCCGGGCATGTGCCGGATGTTGGCTGGGTTGGCCAGGTCTGCGGCGAGGTCGCCCGCGGGGACATGGATGGACGCGCCGGTGGCGTCCACGATGGGGGCTGCGGCAGTCTCAAGACGCTGGGCAAGTTCCTCGTCCGCGCGCTGCTGGTCCGGGGCCGGGGGCGTGGCCGGGGTTGAGGCGATGATCTCGCACCATTTCCCGTCCTCTGCCTGCTCGATGACGCCATCCTTGAACAGCTTGTAGCAGGCGCCGTCCAGGCCGCGATTGACGATGGCCATGTTGGTGCGACCGCACCAGGCGCAGGTGCCGCGCTTGGTGGAAGCACTGCCGGTGGCCCCGGCGTACTTGTCGCGCTGGCCCAGCCAGGTCGGGCAGGCATCGCTGCACTTCGGGTTGCGGTGCAGCTGGATTGTGCCGTCCGCCGGAGGCACTCCGACCTCGGTAAGCAGTGGGCGATTGCGGTTGCTGGCGCAGGTCTGCGCGGTGATCTTGGCCTTGTACACCGGGCAATCGAAGCCGTTTCGCTCCAGCCACACGGCCCGGTCGTTGCTGGTGAGCTGATGTCCTGCGTGCATCACCGCCCCCCTACTGCGCCACGGGCTGCTCGCCCGTCACGGTCTGGCCCTGGGCCGCGCCGTCCAGGCTGGCCAGCAGCAGATCGGTGCGCTGGCCGCACTGTTCCAGCATGCGCCGGGCGCACTGCTTGTGAATGGCGATGTCGTCGAGGGTCAGCCGGGCCTTGGCCGCGGCGTCGCGCACCAGGTCGCCCATGGCGGCCAGCTCGGCGCGGGCCTCGCGCACGGCCTGGGCCGTCCGGCGCACCTCGTGGGGGATGATGTCGTCGATGGTGCGCGGGCCGGTGCCGTCCAGGATCCATTCCGGCATGGCGCGGTGGCTCGTGTGCAGCTTCAGCACCCACTCCGGCGGAATGCTGGCGCGGCGCTTGGCGTCGCTGATGCTGCTCTGGCGCACATCCAGGATCTCGGCCAGCTGGCACTGGGTGCTGGCCCCGGTGAGCTCCACGATGCGGGCCAGGGTGGCGTCGAAGGCCGCGCGGTCGGCGGGGTCGGTGTTGCGGGTGTGCTTGGGCATGGTGTTACCTACCTCCCGTAATTGATGATGGCTTCCAACTGCTCCGGGTGGGTGTCCATCCAGATGAGCAGGCCGAACAGGAGCAGGACGACCACGGCCCAAAACAGCAGCAGGGCCGTCATGTCGTCTTCGCTGTAGTCGAAGCAGTCCTCGGGCCGCTCGCACTGTCTCGGCGGATTGACGCTGTGCGTGATGCGCGTGAGCGTGGTCATGTGCCCTACCCTCCCGCCCTGCCCAGCAGGGAATGCTGTTCGGCCTCCGGCGCTCCGGCGGCCATGGCGAACTGATGCGCCTTGGAAACATGGTGGGGCCTGGGCTGGTAGTGGCTGGCCATGTCGCGCACCTCGATGCCCATGCGCACCAGCCCGGCCTTGTGGTGGCCGTGCAGTCCCTCCACCAGCATGGAGGCGGCCAGCACCTTGTCCAGCAGCTCCAGGGCCTGCCTGGGGGTCATGTCGGCCACGTAGTCCATGGGGCCCTCCTACTCCGACCCGCCGCCAGCGATGGGCCGCAGGCCGCGGATGGTGTGGATGGTGTCCGTGCAGAGCGACAGGAGGCGCTTGATAAGGCGCGAGGCCTCGGCGGGATCAATGCGCGGGGCGAGCTCGCCGGGCCGGATGGTCACGGCGCGCTCGCCTTCCTTGGCCGCGTCGCCCAGGTCGCGCATCAGCTGGTTCATGTCCAGCAGCAACGCCCCGCAATCCAGGGCCGGGAAGTGGTGCTTCACCCCCCCGGCGTGGGCCTGGGCGTGCAGCCAGTCGATGAGAATATTGTTGCCCAGCACGATGCACAGCCGGGGGATGTTGGGCAGCGTGGGCCAGTAGTTCTCCGTGCCGAAGATCCTGTCCGCATTGCCCGGTGTCCAGCCCATTTCCGCAGCTACGTCGTCGCGGCTCTTGCGGGAGAGTCGCAGCGCCAGGTTCAAGGCGTCGTACAGGCCCATGTTGATGAAGTCGTGCTGGCCGCTCAGTTCCATTGTGCGTTTCCTCCTCAAAGCTCACATTGCCGGGGCAAATAAAAAACCGTAGGCCGAGACCGTGGGGTCAGGCCGCGGTGCGGAGAGCGTTTCTGACGCGATTGCGGACAGCCAGGGCCAGGATGCCGGAAAGACCGAACATGTCCTTCTCATGCTCGGCAACGTCGTAGAGCTCCATGAGCCGCTTGAGGGAGAAGGGGTCGATGAGCGTAAGGTCTTCCTCGTGGCAGATGGCCTGCACGTCCCTGGGCATTTCGTTCAGCGTGGCGCAAAGCTTGCGCAACGCTTCCGGGCGGTTCTTGCTGGAGTAGACGAACTCGCAGAGGATGTTCACCGAGTGGAAGCTGACAGGGATGACCCCCATGGAGAGCATCATCTTGGCGTTGTCCTTGCCGAAGGCTGTCTCGACGATCTCAATATGGCGCTGGTTCAGCATGGTGTTCCTCCGGGTTGGTGACTAGGCCGCCGACGCGACCTGGGGCTTCGGCGGCCTGCCGAGCTTGCGATGCATGGGAGTGGGCAGCACGGACTCGGGCATGCCGATCTTGCGGAGCTGCTCATGGTAGTGTGGGGCGATGGTGTCCTTGGCAAGCAAACGGGAGAGGTAGCCCCCGCTCCTCAAGCCGATCTTCGCTGCCAGGGCCACGTATGTGGTCTCCTGCTGCGCAAGCCAGAGCACCAGCTCCTCTTGCCGATTCCGGGGAATTTGAGTAGCAGTGTAATTTGTTTTCATCGAATGACCTTTTTTCCCACTTGGGAAGGTTTTGGGAGCCTTCGGGAAAAGGTCTGCCACAATTCTTTACATGTTGTCAATAAAATTTGACAGCAGGAGACGCATTTTTTTGGCAGCAGATGACTTTAAGTTACGATTGCGCGAGGTTAAGGCTGCGCTTGAAATTTCCGACAGCGCTTTGGCGGAGGTCGCTGGTATTTCGCGCCAGTCCATCAACGGCTACTTGAACTCGGACCGAGAGCCGAGCCGCGACACCCTTGCATCCTGGATCAAGACTTACGGCATCAACGCCCAGTGGCTTCTCACCGGTGAGGGCCCCATGTTCACCGGACCTGCCGACACCCCCCAGTTGGCCGATCCACTTTCCATCAAGGTAGACCAGGTCGCGCGCGCCATGCGCAGCAGCGGCGCTGGCGAGGAAGCGGTGCTCCTGGCCGTGCGCGCCATGATCGATGGCGAGCTGGACCGGGTGAGGGGGCGATACAGCGTGCGCGAAAGCGCGTCGCCACCCCTTGCCGCCGAAGGAGCTGAAGGGTACCAAGACCCCAAGAAGGCCGCCGGGGGCGATTCCGCCTAGTTCCTGGCCAAGGCCAGGGAGACGGAGTGGCGCGCGCGCAATTACAGCTTTTCTTATCCGACTGCTCATGTAGGGATACGCTTGGGGAAATAAAAATTCGGGTCGAAGATTGATTCTAGGCGGGAGGGGCGATGTTCATCTTGGCGTGGCTTATTTTTGGCATTGCGGCGGCGTATATCGCCAGCCAAAAAAACAAAAGTACCGGGACTTGGCTTTTTCTTGGCTTACTGCTTGGGCCTATCGCCCTGCTGATGGTTGGACTTTCTCCAGCAGCCCCAGCGAAAAGCGAGTTTCGTTCCAGGTACGAACCTCCTGCACGCGTATGCCCTTTCTGCGCCGAGGAAATCAAATGGGAAGCTATAGTTTGCAAACACTGCGGCCGCGACTTGGAACCCGCTGAGATGCCGATCAAGCACTCCTTGATCTACAAATGCCACCAGAGCATGCTGAAAGAATACCCGAATATGTCCGAAGGCGAGGCCAACCTGGAGCTGCAGAAGCAGGGCTTTCATTCCAGTGAAGTGGCGGACTACCTTGATAGCTTGCCCAAACAATGACCATCCTTTGGGGGGGATATTAATGGCCACGCTGCGCTACGGCTGTGCTCTGGCAATGATCTTTTGGCTTACCGCCTGCGCCCCGCAGGCCCAGCTGCCGGTGCTGAACACCACCGCCGTGGACGAGGAAGGAAGGCGACAGCAGGACATGGCTTTCAAGGAACACCTGGCCAGGCTGGACAGGCTGGACCGCGTGGCGTGGGCCATACGCGCCAAGAACGTGGACCTGTGCGGAGAGAACACCGCCTACCGCACCGGCTTCGCCCTGGGCGTGCTGGGCGACCTGCCCAAGGAAATGCGCGAGGCGGCGGCACGCAACGCGGGCATGAAGGAGCAGCCCACCGTGTACCTGCTGGCCGAGGGCGGCCCGGCCCACACGGCGGGCATGCGCCGCGGCGATGTGCTGGTGGCCGTGGATGGCGTGGACGTGCCCACCAAAAAGGCGGCGGACGAGGCCCTGAACAAGGCCATGGAGCCGGGCAAGGCGGGCAACCCCGTTGGCGTGGCCATAGAGCGCGACGGCCAGCGCCAGAACCTGACGCTGCTGCCGCAGCGGATCTGCGCCTACGATACCCTGCTGAGCAACAACAACCAGGTGAACGCCTTTGCCGACGGCAAACGCATCGTGGTCTATTCCGGCATGCTCAAGTTCGTGCGCACAGACCACGAGCTGGCCGCCATCCTGGGGCACGAGATGGCCCACAACAACCAGGGGCACATCAAGGCCAAGCAGGGCAATGCGCTGCTGGGCGCGCTGCTGGTGGACCTGCCTATCATCCTGCTGACGGGCTCCAACCCGCAGCTGGGCAGCCAGATCGGCGCGCAGGCCTACAGCCAGGAATTCGAGAGCGAAGCCGACTACGTGGGCCTCTACTTCACCGCGCGGGCCGGGTACGACTACGCCGATGTGGCGGACATCTGGCGGCGCATGGCGGTGGAGAATCCCGGTGCCATCACCATGGGCAGCACCCACCCCAGCACCAGCAGCCGCTTTGTGGCGCTGGAGGCCGCGCGCGACGAGATCAAGGGCAAGCTGGCCGAGGGCAAGGACCTGCGACCGGAAATGAAGGAGAAGAAGTGATGGGAGAACCAGAACACAAGGAACAGTGTTTTTTCTGCGGCCAGTGGTTTCACTATGGGCACCATAGGTATTACGGTCGCTGGCTGAAGGAGTTTCGAGTCATGGCCTGCGATGGCTGCCTGCAGGGCAACCACGATGGCCTGGCCAACCAGCATGAAATCGACAAGCTCCATGCTCACCTGGACGAGCTGGGCATACCCAGACCCGAGCCGAACGAGAAAGGCTGCATCGAACTGAAATAGAAAAGGCCCCGGAACTCCGGGGCCTTTGTTTCTCTCGCGACGTCGCCCAACCTTACAGCCCCAGTATGATGGCCAGCGCCTCGCGCAGTTCGTCCACGGTCTGCGCATCCGCCAGCAGGTAGGAGTGCGCCACGGTCACCGGGTCGGGCGCGGGCTCGGCGGGCGGCGCGCACCCATCGGGCGACCAGAGCCACCCCACCTCGACCTCCGGGCCCACCGGAACGATGAGAGCGCACTCGCCCGGGGCGGGCGTGATTTCTTCGGCAGTGCTGGCCACGCGGCCTTCGATGATGAGCGCCTGCATGTCTCTCCCCCCTCCTAGCGCAGCTGCATGGCCACTGCGCGGATCTGCTGACTCTTGTTGTTGAAAGTGGTTATTTCCCACTTGATATTTGTGCCGCTGGCCAGGGCCGAAAGGTCCGCCGTCCCCCGAAGCAGCTTGTAGTTGGCGTCGAACTGACACACCTCGGCCAGAGTGACAAATCCGGACCAGTTTGCCCCATTATCACGGCTGGCGCGGGCCTTGAGGTCGGTGTTTAACGTCACCCCATCCACTGCCTTGTGCAGTAAATAGATGTCTGCAAGGGTTGGCGAAGCACCGGCAGTTATGGCCGCGGGGATGAGAACCATGTTCCCGGAAATGCCAGGTGCCAAAAAAACGCACTCGGCACATCCGCACGAATTGTTAGAGCTGTTGATGATCTTGAGCCAGTGGTACAAATAGGCCGTGCTAATGCTTGCATCAGATTGTGTCACGACCTGCCCACCGGCGTCTCCGCTCAATGTCGTGGTCAGCAACTCAGTTGCCGTGCCCGGATTGTTTGTGTTCGATCCCAACAGTTTGAGCGTAGGCAACTCGTTTCCGCCGTATGTAAATCCGAAATCGGAAAATGCAGTCGCCGTAAAACCAATAACGATAGTCGGAGTTCCCCAAGATTTTCCAATGTATGCCGGAGTAGTGGTTGTGTAACCGCCCTGCGCTCCTGTTTGGTTGGTCACTCCATCAAAAGGGCCGTTGAGCAGTTTTGCGCCAGTGTTTGCGTTTCCTATGGCGGTTCCGGACGATTGCGAAATAGCCGTCGGTCCTGTTGCGTTGTAGTATCGTTTGTTTGTGGAATCGTAAGTTGCGTTTGTTTTGGTCGCCAGCTCATCGGTGGCGAACAGATGCATGTACCCGCCGGGGATGGCCCCTGATGATCTCCCGGAACTAAGTTGCGCCAGAAACGAATTGAACATGGCCATGGCGCGAATATTGTCCAGGTCGTCCACCACTGCCTGCGTGCTGGGAGCGGCATCCGCGCTGGGGCTCAGCAGGTTTGGCGCCAGCTCCGGACCGCTGCCGCCGCCCACGCGCACGTCGGTGATGTTGCTGTTGGTGATGGCCGTCATGCCCACGGAGAGCGCCACCAGGGCCACAGGGAGCTTGCCAGCGGGCAAAGCGGGCTCGCTGGGGCTGGCCCCCTCCGCCCCGGCCACGACGGACACGGCCCCGGTTGTCTTGTCGACGACCACGAGGTCGATGCGCGGATGGGTGGCCGGAGCGGTGATGGTGGCCGTGCTCTGCGCGGCAACCTCCGTGCGCGTGGACCCGCTCAGGATGGCCCCGGCGGCGATGGCCACGGTCATGTTCGGGGTGTCCTGCGCGCTGGGGGCGAAGGCCCAGCCCAGGCGGGCCTGGGCATTGATGGCGTGGGTTGTGCGCACCAGCAAGGTGTTGATGTCGTCCGTGGCCAGGGGCTGGACAGGTTTCGTGGTGGGATTGATTCCGGACATGCTACACTCCTGTGGCTTTGTATCGAGCGGTTCCGCCCACGCTTGTTTCGGTCACGTCGTACACGTGGATGTCAAATCCGCTGGCCGAGGGCGATGAATAGACGGGGAAACGCACCAGCCCGCTGGCATTGACCAACTCCACATTCGGGGTGCTGGCAAACGGCGCGGAGAAAGACACCGGCATACCACCAGCGGGCACGACGATCTCGCCTTCCTCGATGCGCGTGGGGGCATCCACCAGGTTCGTGAACGCCTGCAAGGCCAGAGGGCACAGGGCGGGGTTCCAGGTTGCGCGAAACTGCACATAGCGCCCGGTGATGTCGCCCACCAGCCAGCGGGCCCAGGCGCCGTACTCGCCGCCCTCCTCCCTGGAGCGCACCTCCAGGTGCAAGTCCGAATCGGCAACGCTCTGGGCCGAGCCCGGAGAGACCAGACCTGCCATGTCCGCAAACACGCGCATGGAGCGCTCGGACCCGGTGTCTATCTCCGGTGAGACATACACGGCGGACTCCACAGGATTCGTGGCCCAGGTGCCGGTAATCTCGGTGATGTCCTCCAGGGTGCTCTGCGACTGAGGGATGAGCAGCCCGGTAAGGGGATCCTTGATGACGCCGGTGGCCGCGCCGGGCCAGGCGGGATGTTGTGCTTGCGAGGCGATAGACCAGTTGCTGGTGACGACGGTAATGTCGCAGGTGGTGGCATGCACCGACTCGTTGCCCGAGGTGTCCAGGGCCTTGATGCCCAGCGTCCATTCCCCGGGCGTAAGATCCGCCGTGGCCAGCAAGGTGCCCGCCTCCGCGCTGGAAACATCCAGCGCCGTGGCCCAGTCGAAACTACCCTTGGGGGCGGCACGCATGCGGTACCCTCCAAGGTCCACCACGCTGACCCCGCCCCACCGGCTGGTGACCACGTTGCCGGACACCTGAGCCTGAATCCAGGGCACGTCCGGTGGGGGCTGACTTTTGCCCAGAACCACGTGCCCGGTGACGACGGCCCAGGAACTGGAAGCGCCCATGCGGTTCTTGGCCCGCAGGCGCAGGTCGTAGGCAACGCCGTCCTCCACATCCAGCAGGTAGGCCACGGAGGCATCGCCTGGCAGCACCATGGCCACGGACCAAATTTCGTCCGCGCTCTTCTTGACCTGGATCTCGATGCTGCCGCCAGAGAGCACGAAGGCGTCCGCCGGGGGCGTCCAGGTGGCGCGCAGTCGGGTCTGCACCGTGCCATCGCCCAGCACGGCCAGCACATCCGTGCCGCTGGCCAGGGCCAGCCCGGTGGGCGCGGCCACATCCCAAGGGTTGGCCAGGGCGGTGTTGGGGGCGTAGTCCGGGTGGCGGGCCTCGCTGGGGTCCCAGTCCAGCGCCTGGGGCGCGTATTCCTGCAGCATCAGGTCCACGCCCATGTCCTCGGCCATGCTCCAGGTGTGCAGCTGGAACTGCTTGCCCGCGAAGCCCAGAAGATTGATGTACAGGCTGCCGACGTCCCAAGGGGCCATGGCCAGGGTGGAGCCGGGCCCGGCGGTGAGCCGCGCGGGGAACTCCACAGTCATGCCCTGGCGACCGCACTCCAGGATGATCTTGAGCAGGCGCTGGCCGCGCAGGCAGTCGGTGGTGAAGGGCAGCTCCACGTCCTTCCAGATCTGCTCGCCGCCGTCCTCGTCCTGGTACTGCGCGCTGGTCACGGCGGGCAGGTCCGTGGGCTCCCACAGCTGGGTGGGGTCCACGAAGGTGCCGCGCACGGCGTTGAACACATCGCGCTTGCTGGGCCGGGCCTGCACCTTGATGGGCCCGCGGGCGTCGCTGTCCGTGAGCGTGAAGGTTGAGGCCTGGGCCACGGCGGGGTGCAGGCGATACCGGCCCTGCACGTAGGGGATCATGCCGCCGCAGGCGGTGAGCAGCTTCTCCATGTTGTCGATGGGCTTGGCCCCCAGGTCGACCACGCCGTTGGCCGTGTAGCGCGGCTGGCTCACCCGGGCGATGCACAGGCCGCTGCCAGCTGCGCTGATGTCCAGGGCGTTGCCCGCAATGGCGTCTTCGTGACTGGCGGCCAGCTGGCCGGAGGAATTGGACAACGCGATCCAGTAGTAGGTGGTGCCCAGGCTCAGGCCCGCCGGGGGCGTGCCGGAAACCAGACGCACGCCGTCGCCGGTGTCCCAGCCGAACTGCGGGCTGATCTCGTCCTGGTCCGCGTCGTTGCTGTTGTCGTCGTCGCGGGGCACATCGTCCGCCAGGGTCACGCTGCCCGCCGTGGCGGAGAGCGTGCAGCTGAGCGCGCAGGAAAGGGTGTGCACGCCGCTGCCCGCGCCGGTGATGTCGATGCCCAGGCCGTAGAGCGCGTCCTCCTTGGTGGCGGCCAGCTTGCCCGTGGTGGGGCTCAGCCGCACCCAGGCGTAAGACTTGGCCCCGTCCACACCGCCGGGCAGCGCGCCGGTGGTGCTCATGCGCACGGCCAGCCCGGTCTGCCAGGGCACGGCCTGGGCCAGGGTGATGACGTCCGTGGCGGCACTGGCCGTGCAGGCGCTTTCCGCGCCCAGCTGCACCTGCTCGTCGCAGGCGTTGGCCGCGGCGATCCAGTAGTCGGCGTTGATCTCGGCCAGGTTGGCGTTCAGCCCGTCCACCCACAGGATGTAGTCCAGCACGGCCAGGGCGGCGTTGTTGCTCCAGCGCATGCGGGAGATGGACCCGCCGGTGCTGGAGGAGGAAAGCGCCACGGGCGCGCCGCTCACGGCGTCGCACAGGGTCAGGCTGGTGGTGCTGGGCACGCTGTCCACTACGTAGTGCTTGGCCAGGTGGTCGTGGCCGATGAGGAACACCTCGTCGTCCACGGCCAGGCCGTGGGGATCTACGGTGTGCAGCAGGGCCGGGCTGCCCGCATCCGTGCTGGCGATGGCGATGAGCGGCAGGCGCGGGTCGTACAGGGCCAGGCCCTGCACCACGCCCTTGACGTTCTTGACCCCGTTGGGCCAGGCATTGGAATCGTACTCCAGGCGGGCATAGATGTAGGCCACGCCTCGGCCACGGTGCGCCGTGCTCCAGCCGGGCACCTCGGCCACCAGGTCGGCGTCCGCCTCCTGCCTTACGCTGCCCAGGTGCGTTTTGACCCTGTTCTTGGCGCTGACGCGGGTGGCCGTGGCCAGGGTGCTGTCGAACGTCAGCTCGGAGATCTTGGCCACCTTGCGCGCGGCCACGGGCACCACCAGGTGCAGGAACTGCTTTGTGCTGCCGGTTGTGGTCTTGAGCGCCAGCGGGCCGCTGACCATGACCCGGCCATAGACCAGCTTGCGGCTCTCGATGTTGCTGCGCAGGGTCAGCTTGCGGTCGGTTGCGGTGTTGCCCAGGTTTTCGCTCTTGGGCTTGGCAGCCCCGCCAAGGAGCATTCCGCCCACCAAATTGACAGCCATGCTCGCAGCCCCGCCAATCATCATGGCGCCAAAGGAACCGGCAACCACCCAGCCTGCAGTCACTGCTGCGGCGGAAGCTCCTGCACCAGCGGCCAAAGCGGCAACAGCAACGACAGCGGCTCCCATTAGACCCTCCAGGCGCGCACGGCCTGCGCCAAAGGTATGGCGGAGACACCCTGCGGACCCTGCGCGGCGTGGTGGCCGCCCAGGCAGATGCCCAGCGCCAGGTTCTCGGGCTGGCAGTCCGGAACGGAGAGCAGCACAACGTCCCCGCGTTGGGCCAGGGCCGGGGGCAGCTCCGGCATGCCCAGATCGGTGGCGATGCTCTGGGCCGTGGCCTCCAGGCCGCCCCCGGCGTAGGCCCTCAGCGCGCGCATGGCCCCGCCCCGGGTGCGGTACCGGCCACGGAACCAGGCGGCGGGGTCCACCCCGGTCATGGCCTGCACGCAGTCGCAGGCGAACAGGCAGCAGTCGGCCACGCCCCAGGCAAAGGGAGTGCGCCGGGCCTGTTCCACCTGGTTCAGCAGGCGCGTGGGCCAGTCGTGGGCGCGCAGCATCATGCCTTCCCCCAGGTGAGTTCCTTGTCCGCCGCCGGTGCGGTAAACTGGAAAAACCGGTCGCCCGGGGCGCGGCGCTGCTGCTCGGCGTCGGTGTAGCGCCCGCCGCGCACGCGGTCCCAGTCGGCCAGGCGGCTCTCGATGGCCAGCTTCAGCTCCGCCGTCGGCCCCAGCTCGATGGGCATGGTGTCCATGCGGCCCGCGAAGATCAGGATGGGATCGGGAATGACGTTGTGGTCTTCATCAAGCAAACAGCGCCAGATGCGCGCCGGACGGCCCTGGGGCGTTTCCTGCAGGGTAAGGGCGATGACCTCGGGCGGTATGCCGGAGAGCGAGCAGTTGACGCCGTAGCTTTGCAGCTCCACGCCCTCCTCCAGGCCCTGCACCTGCCCCTGGCCCAGAAGGGTCTTCCACTCCTCGGCCACGCCGTCGCCGTCCAGGTCGAACCACACGTCGTAGGGCGCGCCGGTGACGCGCACCGTGCCCGTGTCGAACTCGAACTCCGCCAGGTCCATGATGCGCACCACGGCCTTGGCTCCGGCGGTGGCCACGGCGGTGGTCAGCTCGCGGCTCACAGCCAGGCCTCCACCAGCTCCAGGGTGAAGCTGCCGTAGTGCATGCTGGAAAGGGCCATGTCGCCCTGCTGGTTGTCGGCCAGGCGCATGGGGCAGGCCGGATTCACAACCGTGATGGCCGCGCCGCCAGCCGGGGCGCTGCGCAGGGGCGGCTCAAACTTCAGCGTGGCCTGGCCGGAACCGTTCGATGAGATGTCCTCGGTGATGATCTTGAGCTCCGGACCGCTGGCTGTGGGCACGCTGAAGTAGTCGCCCAGGCGCAGGATCTGCGCCGCGCCCGGCGTCCACCCGGTGGTGAGCAGGCTGCGCCCCGTTTGCCCGCCGCCGCTGACCGTGGGCGTGCCCGAAGCAGCGCCGCGCTGGGTTTCGCCGTGGATGGGGGCCAGCAGCACGCGCCCGGCCATGCCGCGCATGCGGGCCAGGAAGGCGGAGAAAATGCGCCAGTCGTCTTCGCGCAGGCGCTCGTAGCCGATCTTGCACCACCAGCGCGAGCCGGGCAGCTCCAGGGTTTGGGTGCTGCCGTTGAGCGGGCTGGTGAACGTCTGGGTGTTGGGCACCAGCTTCCAGCTCCACTCGCTGGGGCGGCGGCTCAGCACCGGCCAGGTCAAGGGCGTGTCGCTCATGGTCCTCCCCTACTGCTGCCTGCGGCCCACGGCCTTGCTGAAGCTTCCGCCACGGTTGGCGCGGGCCTGCACCAGGGCAACAGACTGCGAAACGGAACGCCGCTCCGAGGCGGCCAGCATGGCGCGGATGCGCGTTTCCGTGCCCGTGTCCGCCCCGCGGAAATCGTAGTAGTTGTGGTTGGTCACCTGCTGGGTGGCCCCGCCGCCACCGGTGCCGGCCATGAAGCCCAGCGCGCGCATCTGCCCGGGGGTGAAGATGCCCTCGGTGTTCCGCACGATGACCGCGCGTTCCGTGGAGTCCAGGCCGGGCACGCCGCCGGTGTGGTAGCGCGGAGCCCCGGCAAAGGCGAAAATAGGCAGACGGCGCATGAAGGTCGGCTCGCTGCCGGCAATGCCGCCGCTGTGGTGGCCCATGAAATCGCCGTACTCGTTCAGCACGTCGCTGGCGCCCACGTTTGCGGCCGAGGAACCGAAGAGATTGGAGACGCTGTCGTTGATGAAGCCACCGGCAAAGGAGGCCAGTTGGCTCAGGGGACCCTGGCGGTACAGCACACGGAGAAACTCTCGCTCAATAGCATGGAGGCTATTTGTCCAAGCCTTCTCTGTGCCCATGGCCGACTCAATGGCAAAATCCTCAATTCCCTGCAGCGAAGTTGAAGCAAATCGGTTCACGTTGGTCCAGGTGTCGCGCGCGCTGGCCTCGTAGGTTTGCAGGGCCTTGCGGCTGGCATCCACCCAGTTGCCGTCGCGCTGGGCCAGCACGTCCGCCAGCTGCTGTTCCTTCAGCTGGCGTTCCTCCGCCGTCTGGGCCAGGGCTATCTCGATTTCCAGCAGCTGGGCCTGGGCGTTGCGGTGGTCCCAGGTGCGGCCGGTCAGCTCCGCCAGGGCGGCGCTGCTCTTGAGCCGATCCACGTTGCTCTTTTCAAACGCCTGCTGGTCGCGCAGGTTGTTCAGCCGCTCCAGCTCCGGCAGCTTGGCCGCCAAGGCTGCCTGGGCGCGGTCGATGAGCCCTGCCGCCTCGCCCGTCAGCTTGTTCTTGGCCTGCAGGGCGCGGCGCTGGTCGTCCAGCTTGATGTATTCCCGCAGCGCCTCCAGCCTTTCTTTCTCAAAGTCGCGCTGGTTTTTGAGCAGGGTTGCGCCGTAGCCGTCGCCTGCAACAGTCAGCGCCAGCTCGTCGTAGGCAAACTTGAGATCCCTGACACCGGCCTCGGCCTTGAGGGCTTCCTCGCGCAGGCTCTTGATGGTGGACGCGCCCTCGCCGTTGTCGCCCTTGGCGATGATGGGGGCCTGGGGCTTTTTCTTGCCGAGCATGTGCTCGTCGTAGGCCAGGGAATGCATGCCTTGACGCTTTTCGCCACCTTTCCAGATTTCATCCCAGGCGCGCTCGATGTCGTGCATGTCGTTCCAGGCGCCCTTGTTCAGGGCTTCCCACTGCTCCCTGGCCAGCTTGAAGTTGCCGACCATGACGGCGGTGCCGCCGAGCGCACCCCGGTAGCTGCCCTCCCCCACCATGTCGACGGCGTTCTTGGCCAGGATGATGGCGAAGGCGATGCCACGCACTGTCTTTTCCACGCCTTCCAAATTCTCGCGCAGCTTGTCGGTAGCCGTGGCCGAGTGCAGCATGTACTCAGACGTGCTGACCAGGGCAGGCAGCATGCCAGAGACGAACAGCGTCTTGAGCGCATCGGTGCGGGTGTGCAGCCTCTTGAAGTTGTCGTTGACCTCCTCGGCCTGGCGGGCGACTGCATCGCCAAAAGCGTAGCCGGTGTTTTCGGCTTCCTCGCGCAGGTGGCGCAGTTCCTCCGCGCCCTTGTTCAGCAGGGGGATCATCTCCGCCCCGCTTTTGCCGAACAGGGCCAAGGCAAGGGCGGTCTTGGCCGCGCCGTCCTCGAAGCCGGAGAACGTGTCGGCGATCTCCTCCAGGATCTGGTCCGCGCCCTTGAGCTGGCCGGAGGAATCCTTGACGCTGATGCCCAGGGTGTGGAAGGCGTCGTAGGCGTCGCCGCTGCCATCCGCCGCGGCCACCATGTTCTTGGAAAGCTTGCCCACGCCCTTGGAGAGCGACTCGCTGGAGAGATCCGCCAACATGGCCGCGTACTGGAACTCCAGGAAGGTCTGGGTGTTCATGCCCGTGACCTGGGCCATCTTGCCGGACTGGTCGATGTACTCGACCTGGTGCTCGATGAATTCCTTGAGACCATGAATGCCCAGCCCGGCCCCGGCAAAGGGGATGAGCTCGCGGCTGCGCTCGAAGACCTTGATGAGCCCCTCGGCCGCCAGGCCGACCTTGCTGAAGGTGCCGCTGGCCAGGTCCTTGGCGGAGATGATGATCTGAGTCTCAGCCGTCATCGCGGTCCCCTCGGTTTGCTCTTGCCTTGTGCCAGCGGTCCAGTTGCGCCGTCTCCAGCGCCTGGATCTTCTCCAGCAGCATCCTGTCCATCCGCATGCCCAGTATGGCGGCCACCCTGTCCACGGCCAGGTAGTCCAGCCCTATGGCCCCGACCGGGCCCGCCCGCCACTGGGTGGCGCAGCTGGCCCAGAGCTTCCAGGCCGGTTCGTTCTCCGGGGCCAGCTGGGGCCCCTGGCCTTCCGGGCAGGCGGCGCAGTCGTCGCCGCCCGTTTCCCGGCAGGCCTGGCAGTATGCTAGTCGGTCCGGGTCTGATCGCCAGTCCCAGACCTCAAGGAGTTTTTTATGTGGTCCTGCCCGTACTTGTTGTAGCGCAGGGTCTCGTTGTACAGGTCAACCGCGTCGGGGCTGTTGCGGAACACCTTGTCCAGCGTCTCGGCGGGGTAATCCTCGCGCAGGCAGTGCTCCATCCAGTCCTCGCGCGACTTGTCCTGCTTCAGGAACTCCGCGGCCTTGTCGAAGAACGAGCGGCTCTTCTCCCAGGGCCACACGGCCAGCTCCACTTCAAGCCCGCACAGGGGCAGCGTGATCTTGTGCGCCATGGCCTAGTGCTCCCAGGTGTAGATTTCGTTGCGCAGGCGCACCACGATGGCGCTGTCCTCGTCGCTGTCGCGGAGGAAACCCGAAACACTGTGGTTCTCCAGCACGCCCTTGGAACCCTCGATACCGGGCGTGTCGCGCTCGTACTTGATCTCCGGCAGGCGGAACTCCAGCTCGTAGCCGTTCTTGGAGGCCAGGGCGGAAAGGCTGCTGGTGGCGAAGGTGAGGGCCTTGTTCACCAGGTCCACATCCTTGAACAGGGCGGTGATCTTGCCGTTGATGGAGGCCTTGTCCTCGTTGATGTCGCCGCGCTGGCCCGCCTTGTCCGGGGTGTTGATGGTGTAGGTGTCGCCGTCCAGGCCCATGTCCAGGTCCAGGCTCAGAGTCTTCACCCGGTCGGAGTAGGCGCTGCCGCCTTCGGTGAGGGAGAGGTCGGCCTGGCTGAACTTGTAGACGGGCAGTTCCACCGGGCTGGCCACGTAGGCCGTGGTGCCGCTGGACTCGCCAGCGCCCATGCAGTCGATGCTGGCGGTGATGCCGCCCTCGCCGCCCAGGCTCAAGGAGAGCTTGGAGGACTTGAGGCCGCTGTTCAGGTAGAAGGCGGGGATGGAGGGGAAGGCCTTGTCCACCAGGAAGCTCGGCACGGTGTCACCAAGCTTATAGGTGTGGTCGTAATAGGGGGCGGTGGCGGTGGCCGTGGTGAAGGTTTCCGCAACAAAGGTGGCGGTGATGACCAGCTCGCTGGCGCTGGTGCCGCGCAGCACGGTGTAGGTGGCGTCGTAGTTGGTGCTGCCGTCCACGGTGATGCGGGCGCCGGGCATGAGGCCGTGCTCCGCGCTGGGCAGGCCCACCTTGCCGTCGCCCTTGTCCACCGCGGCGCCGGTGAGCACCACGCGCCGGGCCAGGGTCACGGTCTCGGAGCCGTCGAAGGTCTCCGCCGTGTAGGCGTGGGCGATGACCAGCTCGTCCGCGCTGGTGGCGGCATCGAGCGTGTAGGCCCCGTTGTAGTTGGTGGTGCCCTCGATGACCACGGGCGAACCTTTGCGCAGGCCGTGGGCCGTGGAGGGCAGGCCCACCTTGCCGCCGCCCTTGTTCACCGCGGCGGCGGCGCCCAGGTGCAGGGCGGCCACGGCGGCGGTTGTGGGCAGGCCGAACATGGCGCGCAGGTGCAGGCCGAAGTTGTGGGCGTCCACGGGCACGGAGAGCCCGCCGGAAACGTCCAGGTTGCCCTGGTCCGGTTCCACGGGATCGCGCCGGCCGGTGATGGTGCCGTCATCCGGGATGAGCTTCTGCGTGCCCTTGATGGTGTTGGACTTGATGGGGATGCGCCAGCCCTTGCGCGAGCCCGAGGAGGGCACGGTGTTGAAGCTGGCCTCGAAGTCGATGACGCTGGTGGTCTTGTAGCCTTTCTCCTGTCCGCTCATGGTGTCCTCCGTGGTTGCAGCGCCCTACAGGGTGCTGTCCTGGTCGATTTCGTGGAAGCTCAAGCGCTCGAAAAAGCCCTTGCCGGGGTTGGCCAGCTCGGCCTCGCGGCGGCTGGGCGGGTAGTCCGTGGCCACAAGAACGTCCTGCACAAGCTGGTCGAACAGGCGGGCGCTCTCGAAGGCGCGCAGCGCCTCAACCGAACCAGAGTTCACAATCTGCTTATCCACAAACCCGCAGGCCACCAGCACAACCTGTGTGGCCGTTCCCATCTCCGGCCCGTCCTCGTCTTTCACCGGAATAACTGCCACATACGGTGTCTCGCGCTGTCCGGGTTGCTCGCCCTGGGGGAAACCCAGCAGGATGGCCGGGGCCTTCTCGAACCGCTCCTGGCAGAACTGGGCCAGGGCCAGATCGTTTGCCAGGGCCTGGGCCCAGGCGGCGGCAATGGCGAAGCTGTCCGCGATCATGCCCGCCCTCCCCTACGCCACACGGCCCAGGAGCCTGCGCTCCGCCAGGTAGGAGGCGATCTTCATTTCCAGGTACGGCACGTACTGGTGCTCCAGGTTGCGGTGGGTGGGTTCCACCAGCGGCCTGGGCGGAGTGGTGACGCTGCCCTTGCCCGAGAGTCCGAGCCCACGCGCGCTGAACAGGCGGCGCATCTTGGTGGTGATGCTGGTGCTGAAGCCTTGCTGCACCCAGATGGCGTAGCGCACGGACTCCGTGGACAGCCAGCCGATGCGCACGCGCAGGTCGGCCTTCTCCCGCTTGTAGCCTATGGCCTGGTACAGGTGGCCGAACAGGCTGCCAGCGTTGGGGTTGGAGGCGCGGGTGCGCCAGGCGCGGTCGCCGCGCTGCTTCAACTTGCCCACGCCGGCGGACTTGGCCCAGCTGGTGCCGGGGGGGCCGCCCGCGCGGATGGCCTCGCGCAGCTTCTTGCGCACGATCCAGCCCAGGGAGCCCATGGCCTTGGCCAGCTCCGCCGGGAAGGTGCGGGCCAGCATGGCCATGGCGTAGCTGGTGGTGTCGTTGATGCGGAAGAGGGTCTGGCCGCCATCGTAGAACGAGTATTTGCGGCCCCGGAACTCCACGGTTCCGTCCGCGTAGTTGCTGTAGGAGGAGCCGGGCTGCATGGGCCCGACGAAGTTGCGGATGTCCAGGAAGCTCACCGGTACCTCCCGCGCTGGTCCGCCGCGCAGAGCAGCACCCACCACAGGGGCTGGCCGGTCTTGGGCTCGCGCTGCACGGCGCGCACCTCGAAGTCCAGGCCGTCCAGGGTGATGGTATCGTCGCCGGTGGGCTCGTCCACCACGTCCGCGGGGCTGATGCGCAGCGAGGCGTGCTTGGCGGTGTTGGGGAACAGGTCCGCAGGCCAGCCCGTGGGGCACGGGCCCAGGCCGAAGCGGGTCACAATCGCCTCCACGTCGACGGGATTTTCGCCGCCGAGCGCGTACTGCACGATCTCGCCCAGGTCGGCCAGAATGCCGCTTGCCAGGTTGGACATGTCCATTACCGGCTCACCTCCAGCACGTAGGACTTGAGCGCGTCGCGCTGGGCCTCCAGGCGCAGCAGGTAGTCCGCGATGTCGCGGTAGCTGGCGGCCAGGTCCTCGCGGCTTACGGGTTCGTCCGGGAGTAGCCCGGCGTCAGCGGGCCCGGCCTGTCCGGGTTGGCCAGGATCTCCGCCGGGGGTTGCGCCTTGGGGCAGGGCGCGGGCACGAAGACGGGCGGCGTCGTTCCACCAGCGCACCCATTCAGAGCCGAAAGTACAAGCAGCAGGCACAGAAAGCGCAACATCGTGCATCCTCCGGTTGGTGTCCGCGCGGGCGGCGTCCAGCTCGCGGCGGGTGGTGATGAGCTGGGCGGAAAGCTCGTTGCCGCGCCGGGCCATGACCTCGGACTTCTGCCGGGCCTCCTCCGTGGCGTTGGCGCTGGCGCTGGCGTACTCGGCCTCGCGCGTCTTGAGCTTGGCCGTGCCAAGGGCCTCGGCCTCGGCGTAGCCCTTGTGGCTGCCCCACAGGTAGCAGCCGATGGCCGTGAGCAGCAGGGCCACGACAACGGCAAGCGTGACGATGGCGGTGCGGTTGCTGGTGGTGGGCACTTCGGGGAGGATCACGGCTGCACCTCCTGGACGCTGACGCCCGGGCCCCAGGAGCGGTAGAGCGCCTGGTTCCGGAGCAGGATCCTGCGCGGGTAGTCGCGGTTCTCGCGGAAAAATTGGGGCGCGCGGCCAGCGTTGACGGCCTCCACCTGGCCGAACCAGACCAGATGATCCAGGCCCTGGGCCTGGGCCTGGGCGCGGTCGCGCTGGATCCAGCCCGGCCCGCCGTTGTACGCGGCCAGGGCGAAGGCCCAGCGGTCGGCCTCGCTGCGCGCGCTGAACATGCCGAGCAGCTGCTTGTCGTAGCGGCACAGGGCCAGCAGGGCCCAGCGCGGGTCCAGCGCGGCGCGCGAGCGGTGGATGCCGCCCAGCTCGCGGGCATAGGCCCGCTGCATGGTGTCCACGGTGTCGGGCGTGAACTGCGCCAGACCGGCGGCGTAGGGGCTTTTCGCGTCCTCGCGCCAGGCGCTCTCCTGGTGGATCTGCCCGGCCAGCACGGCCACGGGGGCGCTCATGCCGAACACGTAGCGCGCGCTGCGGATGAGATCGCGGCGGTAGCGCTCCGCCTGGGGCGGGTAGCTGGCGGCGCGGGCCTCGCTCCAGAGCAGGCCGATGGAGGCAGCCAGCAGCAATCCGACCACCAGGAACAGCAGGGCGCGCAGCTCGACGCGGCTCACAGCGCCAGCCCCATGCCGAAGGCGAACAGCACCATGAAGATGGCGCGGCGATGCATGGCGTGCAGGAACTCCGTGAGCTTGCCGTCGGCCAGGTATTTTCCGGGCCGGGCGTAGTGGGAGACGATCATGTCGACCACCAGGCCCTCCGTGGCGCCCAGCCACATGACGAAGGCCTTGTGCAGGATGACCGCCCAGCCGACGATCTCGACCGCGCCGCCGGGCAGCACCAGCGGCCGGGGGGCCAGGAAGTCGCACACGGCGAGCACGACGGCGATGGCGAGCATGGCCAGCAGCTGGCCGGGGCGGGGCATCTTGAGCTTGGAGAGTGCGCTCACTTGGAACCTCCGCGATCGTTCAAAATTTCTTCCTTCATTTCGTTGGGCATGCTGGAATGCACCACCAGGGCGCGGACCATGCGCAGGATGAGCTTGTGGTCGGCGGCGTCCTTCTCGTGCTCCTCGCGGGTGACGAACTTGGACCCGAACAGCAGGCGGACAGCCACCGCGGTGAACATGGAGAGGAACGCGGCTCCGAGGAAAAGCTCCAGCGGGGAGAGGAGGATCTGCTGCATGCTCGGCGGCCTTCTTGAGTTGGGGCCCGCCCCGGCTGTACTGCGCCGGGCCGGGGCGGGCCTGTGAGAGGGGGAGGTGTCGCGTTTACAGGCGGCCCTTGAGCGTCTGGGCCACCCAGCCGGTCGAGAGGGACTCCACGCCGGTGAGCGCGCCGGATTTGACGGCGGCCTTCAGGAGGCCCTCGTAGGCCTTGCGCTCGCCCTCGCGGTCCAGCTCCACGCCAGCCAGCACAATGCGCTGGTAGCCCATGGCCCTGCCGATGAGCGCTGCGTAGAAGGCGCTGGACGGGCAGGGCTGATCCAGGGCCACCACGGCGTCCAGGCCTTCGGCAATGTCATTGGCGATGACGCAAGGCCGCGACTTGGTGTACTTGCGCTTCTTCACCCAGTCGGCCAGCATGGTTTCCTGCATGCTGATGGCCAGGAACAGGGGGCCGGTGAACTCGGCGATGACGCCGTTGACGGCGCACACATCGCACTTGGTCTGCTTGGCGAAGGCCTTGGCGGCCTCGATGCCGCCGGGCGCGCCGCCGACGATGAGCAGCACCTCGTTGATGGGCTTGGGAAGCTCACCGGCGAGGAGGCTCAACACGTAGCGGCCGATCTGGACGAGGACGTTCATGTCGGCCTCCTAGGCGTTCAGCTTGATCTGAACGGTGGCGGCGGTCTCGGTGGCGGCGGCGTAGGCCCGGCCCGCGTAGGTGTTGCCGCTGCTGGTGGTGGTCAGCGCGCCGGTGCCGCTGGGGCCGCCCACGGGGTTGCCGTCGGCGTCCCAGTACAGGTCCGCGCCCTGGGTGATGGCGCCGGTGACCTTGCGGATCTCGTACACGCCCTCGATGTCCAGGTTCTCGGTCTCGCCGTCGGCGATGTTCACGCAGGCGACGCCGAAGATCTTGCCCACCAGCACGGGCGAGCCGGAGGCGATGTCGACGCCGGAGGCGTTGGCGTAGGGCAGCTTGTCGCCCTTGCACACTTTGTTCAGAGCCATGGTGTGTCTCCTTTTCTTTTTTAGAGGAACCGCCCGGAATTAGTCGCCGGGGTTCTTGTACAGGGCCTGGAAGCTCACGGCCTTGGCGGCGGCGTCCATGCGGCACTTGATCTCGATGCCGTCCACGGTCCAGCCGGTCTTCTGCTCCAGGAAGGGGGTGCGCACGCCGTTCAGGTAGAACAGCTTCACGGTCTTGCCCTTGGCCCCGGCCAGGTACCAGGCGGCCTCGTCGTCGTCGTCCAGGCGGGCTTCGTACACGCGGTTGAGCTTGTTTCCGGCCCAGGTGTTCTTGAGGTTGGGCTGGTTGGCAACCCCGCCGATTTCGGTGGTGGCGAAGAACACCTCGGCCTCGCCCTCAAGGCTGCGGGGAGCGATGAGGAACACCGGGCGGATGTTCAGGCTGCGCTGGCCCAGCAGATCCTTCTGCAGCCCCATGGCCAGGCTGCCGGCGTCCAGGGTGGCCACGGCGATGGCCGCGCCGGAGGCGGCGAGGTTCTTGTGCGCGGTGTGGAACAGGGCCTTGCCGTCGGACATGTTGGCATTGGCGGTGAGCACGGCGTAGGCCAGGTCGCCCTGCAGGCGAGCGCAGGCCAGGCCCATCTCCATGGGGATGTCCGTGAGCAGGCCGAGGTTGTCGTTGATGATGGCCTGGCGGGAGATGGGGATGATGCGGCCGAAGGTGGCCAGCTTCACGGTCTCCTTGGTGTCGGCGGTCTTGCCGTACTTGAACTCGCCGTCTTCCTTGACCTCGACCATGTCGCTGACCTCGCCCTTGCGAACCATGTCGGCGGCCTTGAAATCGGACAGGGAGCCGGTGGTGTCGCACCAGGCCTCGTAGGTCTCGTCCGCGCTCTCGAACCCGGCCATGACGCTGGCGTTCACCACATTGGCCAGGATGTTGGGCAGGTCGCTGGTGGTGAGCGCGCGGCCCACCACATCGCGGATGTCGCCGGTGGCGGGGCGGTTCGCGCGGGTCAGGCACTCGCGGGCCACCTCGCGCAGGCTGAAGCCGCGCAGGTCCACGGCGGCCTTGTCCATCTCGCGGCCCTTCACGGTGATGCCGCCGTTCAGCAGCAGGGCATCGGTGGCGGCGGAACGGAACTTGTCGCGCTCGTCCGCCGTGACTTCCACGCGGAAGCCGGGGCCGCCGTTGGCGGTGCCGCGGCTCTGCAGGTGATCCAGCACCTTGCGCTGGGCCTCGGCCACGGTGGTTTCGCCTTTCAGCATCTCGGCGGCCAGCTCGCGGCAGCCGTGGGCCTCGCACAGCGCGGTGATCTCGCTGGTGCGCACGCGCTCCTCGGCGATGGCCCGCTTGGCCACGGCGTCGGCGTCGACGGGGTCGGCAGGCTTGGCAGGCTTGGCGTTCTGGCCTTCCTTGTCGGCCTTGGCCGCACGGGCGGCCTCCTCGATGGCGGAGCGGACCTGGTCCTCGGTGGCGTCCTCGGGCAGGCCGAGCTCGCCGCGCATCTTGCGCAGGAACTCTTTCAGCATGATCTCTTCCTCCTGGTTGTTGGAATCCAAGGCCCTGGCCTTGGCCCGGTTATCCGCCCCGATAGGGCAGGTGGACACTTCCTTGAGCTCCCACTCCGTTATGACCAGGCAGGGCCCGGTGAAGTTGCGGCCATCCAGGGAGACGGTCTCCTTCTCGGCCACCACGGTGGTGGAGATGACGCGGAACCCGGCGGAGTAGTCCGTCAGGTGTCCTTCCTTGGTCTTGGTGAAGGCGCTTTCGGCCTCGGGCACGCTGGAGTAGACGGCGAGGCCGATGAGCTCGTCGCCCTCCACGCGCAACTCGCGCACGCTGCCCAGCACGTTGGCCACGCCGTCGCGGCTGTGGGTGTCCAGCAGGGGCACCTGCTCCACGTTGCGGCAGCCGCTCATGAGCAGGATCTCGGGCACGCGGCCAAGCTCCCAGTCGTACACCATCACGGTGTCGGTCTCAGTGGCGGCCACGATCTCCACGCTGCGGGCGGCCTCGTCCAGGCTGGCGGGCTTGCCGGCGGCGTCCATGCGCACGCGCAGGGAGCGCACGCCCAGGTCCTGCTTGCGATTTTTGCGGGTCTTCATTGCAGTTCCTCCGTGGGGGTCTGGTCGCCATTGCCGTCGGCGTCTGCGCCGTCCAGGGGCGACTGGTCATCGGGCGAGATGGCCGCGGGGTTATTGCTCATGCCGGTCTTGACCGAGCCAAGCATGGCCTCGAAGTTCAAGCCCAGTTCGGCGCAGGCGGCCTTCCAGGCGGTGATGTCGGAGAGCACCTGGTCGGGGTCTCCGCCGCGCTCCATGATGTATTCCTGCGGGCTGCCCAGCCCGGCGCGGATGGATTCGATGGCGGCCTTGACCTCGCGCAGGGGATCCACGGGCTTCATGCCCGGAGGAATCCACACCCCGCGCCGCCAGGCCCAGGGGTCGCTCCAGTAGCCGGGCAGTTCCAGACGGCCCTGGAGCACGGCGCGGTCAAGCACCTTGCGGAAGATGGGCTGGCAGAAGTGGCGGATGTGGCGCGCCTGCACCGGAGCCATCTGCTGGGCGAAGTCGTTGCGGCCAACGCGCAGGCTGATGTAGCCCAGGCCGTTGTAGTCTCCGGAGAGGATCTCGTAGGGCAGGTCCGCCGTGATGGCGATGAGCTTGAGCAGGAAGCGGGAGAATCCCTGGAAGGTCTCGCCGCCGCGCGTGTGGCTCTTGATCTCCACTTCCTCGCCGGGCTCCAGGTATTCCAGGATGGCGTTCTCCAGCATCTCGATCTTCTGGCCGTTTTTCGTCTCCACCTTGCCGGTCTGGAAATCATCGCGGTTGGGCGTGCGGATGAAGGCCAGCCACTTGCTGGCCAGCTTGGCGGCGTCGATCTCCGCGTCCATGGTGGTGGCCAGGTCGCGCGCAAGCATGAGGCCCGGGGCGAAGGGAGTGATGCCGCGCAGCTGGCCGGGGCGCAGTCGGTCCAGACCGAACACCACGTCCGAGGCGGGCACGCGCACGGTCTTGTAGATGAGCGTGTCCTCCACGAAGTGGAAGGCCACGGGGCTGCCGGTGCGAGCGTCGAACTCGATACCGTCATGCACCTTGTTTCCAGCCTCTGCCTTGCAGTTCAGCCCGGCCAGGCGGTCCGACTCGTAGATGCAGATGCCGGTATCCAGGTAGGTCTTGCGGCCTTTCAGGTGCGGCTGGAACACGGCGAAGAACTCGCCCTGCTCCGCGTCCTGGCGCTTGGACAGGGTCATCAGCTCGAAGAAATGCTGGGTGAACGCCTCGGACCCGGCCACATCGGCGTCGTCCATCCAGAACTTCCAGGCGTCCTCGATCTTGGTGCGGTACCCGGCGTGGGGCTTGCCGTCCGGGCCCAGCACGCGGGACTGGAAGGGAATGCCCGCGCCAACCACGTAGGTGGCCAGGCACTTGACGGCGCGGGCCAGGGGCGGAAAGTCGCGCACCAGCTGGCGGGTACGCTCGCGCACCAGGGGTGACGCCTGGGAGACAAGGGCGTTGACATCGCGCCCGATGGGGAACCAGTCGCCCACCAGGCGGCCGACCTGGGCGGCGGCGTAGCGGCGGCGGTCGGTTCCGGCGTCGCGTTGACCGGAGAAGGCGGACTTGGCCGCGCGGACGGCTCTGGCAATGCGTTCTAGCATTTGCCACCGCCCTGCCCGGCCAGGGTGCGGCGCGGGGCTCGCTTGGATTCGGCGGCGGCGCGGTTTTCCACGAAGGCCAGCATTTCGCTGAACTCCCGGAAGTCGCGGAACACCACGGTGGTGTCGCCGCAGGTGTACGACTTGCGCGAATGCAGCCCCTTGGCGAAGTCGTCAAGGAGCTGCGTTCTCAGCGCCGTCCATGTGGTGAATCCCGCCATCTGGCCTCCGGTATTCTGGTGCTACCGGAGGCCAGCCTAAACCCATGATTTTGGGCGATCTGGATTTTGCGGGTATTTACGGGTCAGAGCTGGAACATTCCCGGCCCATGGTAAGTTTTTCCGCTTGACCTCACATTGACCTGGTACGCATCTCCGCTTCCCGCTCCTGGTTGATCCGCTTGCGACGCCACTTGTCGGCGAGCAGCGTGTCGCTTTCCCAGATGCCGCCCAGCTTCTTGGCCGGGAAATTCTCATTCTTGATGAGGTCCAGCATGGTTTTTTCGCTGCGCTGCATGTAGGCGCAGATCTCGGCCATGCCAACAAGGGCGGTCTCGCTTTTCGTCATGGGCTTGCTCCTCCTGGGCGGTTGCGGTGTCATTGCTGGTGGCGGTGGACATGGTCCAACTTTTTTTCTTTCCATCTCACCATCTCCCTCTCTGCGGTTCGCGTGGCTTGCTTGCCTTTTTCTCTTGCCGCTGCGGCTCGGCCTCTCCAGGCCGTTGCCGGAACTTGATGCGCCTCACCTCCGCCGCCACCAGGTTGTAGACCGAGCAGTCCCAGCCGTGGTTGGCCTTGCCATCCGGGCAGCGCCACAGGCCCTGCTCGTCCGCGTATTCCACAGTGAGCATGCGGGCCCAGGCCTCGGTCGTGTCGGCGTGCAGGTGCCACGCGCCGGGATCGGCAGGGGCCACCTCCAGCAAGGTGGACAGGCGGTTCTTGAAATGGTTCACGTCCGCGCGCAGCAGCTGCAGGCCGCCGGGGATCGGCTTCTTGTTGCCGTCGCGCGTGGGGAAGTATTCCAGGCGGGTGAAGTCGTAGGGCTGGCGCATGCGCTGCTCGCCCTTGAAGGGGAAGGCCCGGCCACGGTGCTGGCGCGCCCACTCGTATACCTCGGCCGTCTTGTGGCCCATGGCGTCGATGACGGCCAGCTCCACGTGATAGGCGTTGCCGTCCACATCGGTGATGGCCTCCTCCCAGAGCACGGTGTCCAAGGCCTCCAGCGTGGTGACGAAGCCGCAGCGCACCTGCCAGCTCTCCTGCGCGGTGCCGTAGCCCCAGGCGCGGATCTCGTACCACCAGCCGTTGTCCTGGGTGTCTACCCCGGCGGTGAGGCCTGCGACAACGCCTGCGGCGGGCACCCTGCCCTCGGGCCGCTCATCGCGCAGCTTCAGGATGCGATCCTCGCTGCGATCCTGGTGGTAGTCGTACCAGGGCTCGGCCTTGTGCGCGTTCATGAAGTCGCGCATGGCCAGTTTGTCCTTGGCGCCCTTGAGGAAGGCTGCGGCCACGGCGGAGAGGCTGACGAAGGTGGAGAGCCAGCTGGGCACGTGGAAGCCGATCTTGGCCGGGCGGCGTCTGCTTAAGCTGGCGAACAGCTCCACGCCGGCCGCGTCGCGCCACTGGCCCAGGCGCACGGCCTTGTCACGCAGGGCGTCGTCCCAGTGTCCCAGGCATTGCTCGCACTCGTACCAGGCCAGCTGCTCGGACTCGATGGTCTCCGGGTCGCGCTCGCCGTCCGGAAAGCGGATGGCGCCGGGCGCGTCCGGCTCGCCGAAGCGCATGACCTGCCAGGCCCCGCACAGCGGGCAGCGCACCCAGTAGTGGAACACCACCTGGGCCTCCGTGTTCAGCGCCACCCAGATGGGCCCTTTCTCCACCGTGGGCGTGCTGACCTTCCAGACCTTCTTGGAGTAGCGGAAGGTGTTGGTGCGCTTCTCGGCCAGGGCGATGGGGTCGGCCTCGCGCTTGCCCGCCGGCGGGTACTTGTCCAGCTCGTCCAGCACCAGCTTGCCGATGGGCTTGTTGGCCAGGCGCGAGGCCGAACCGGCCCAGGCCATGTACAGCGGCATGTGCGCCAGGTTGATCTGCAGCGCGGCCAGGTCGTCCTGAATGCCGGTGAGGTACTGGCGCAACGCGGGCGAGTTCTCGATCATGGGCTGGATGCGCGCCTTGGAGTTGTCGCGCGCGGTCTGCTCGTCCGGGTAGACGAACATGGCCGGGGCCGGGTCGCAGTCGATGGCGTAGCCGATGCAGTTGTTGACGGCCTCGCTCATGCCCACCTGGGGGGCCTTGCAGATGATGACGGTGCGCACGGACGGGTGCCAGCTGGCGTCCATGATGCCCACCAGATAGGGCGTGACCTCGTTTTTCCAGCGGCCCGGCAGGCTGGACATGGTGACCACGCGGTGGCGCTCCACCCAGTCGGAACAGCGCACGCTGCGCCCCGTGCGCCACACCTTGCGCTCCGCCCGGTGCAGGCGCACTTCGACGCGAGAGGGAAACCCGGCAGGCCGCATGCTGGCCGGGAGGGTGACAACCAGCGGAGGCCGGGCCAGGACCTGGGGGGCGTTCACGGCGGTGAGCATCAGCTGGCCTCCTCTTCGGCAAGCATCTTGTCCTCGGCGGCCACGGCCTCGCGGTCGCGCAGGTCGAAGCCCCGGCCATCGGCGCGGGGGCGCAGGTCGGCCAGCAGCACGGGCGCGCTACGGTAGGCGATCCACACGCGCCACTCGCCGTACTCGTCCAGGAACGGCTCGGTGCGGGTGCGCGTGGCGAAGTGGGCGCGCTCCACTGCCTCGCCCTCCTCGCCCGCGGGCATGGCATCCACCAGCCAGACGAGGGTACCGCGCGGCGTGGACTGGCCCACCGCTGCGGAGGCGTCGGCCTGCAGGCCCATGGTGCGCAGGCACGACTCACCGAACATGGCGCGGATGCCTTCCACGGTGAAAAAACTCACGCGCTCACCAGTCCGACAGTGCCAGGCCTGGCCGAGCATGACGCGGTATCGCCCCGCCTGCCCGCCCCATTTTTCCCAATGCTCGGCGGGGAAAATGCTTGCGCGCGGTTGAGGCTTTTTCCCTATTGTGGCGGGGAGAACCGCCAGGGGCTTAATGTCGGCGCGGACTGTGGGCATGGGCTAGGCCTCCTCCGTTTCCTGTTCCGCGACCTCTGCTGGCCGGGCCTCTTCTTCGAACTCCACCACCACGCTCTCCGCCGCCGCGTAGTCCGAGAGCAGGCCGTCGATGCGACCGGAGAGCTCGTCGATGAGCAGCGGGGCCTTGCGCGGATCACCGCCCACCAGGTGGACCAGGGCCAGGGCCTGGCTCTGCACCAGGTGCTTCAGCCCGCTTTTCAGCATCACCGCCCGCGCGGCCATGTCCTGCGACACGCGATCCGCCGGGATGAGCTTGCCTTCCTCCCGCAGGCGCTTGTTGCGCGTCAGCAGATAGATCTCTTCTTCCTTGAGGGCCTTGGCGGCGAGCAGTCGGCGGTTCTCGTCGGCGCTTTCGTCCACCGCGCGCTTGCCCACGTCGGCCAGCTTGAGGAAGCTCTCAGCGTACTTGATGGCCTGCCGCTCCGTGGCGTCCAGCCTGATCTTGCCCTCGTCCTTGTGCCGGGCGATGGTGCTCTTGCTGACCTTGTAGCCCATGCCCTCCAGCCAGCGGCGCATGGACTCCAGGCTCTCGAAGGCGCGGTTGCCGTCGTTCTCAGCCACGCGCCACCCCCAGCATCTCCGCCGTCACTTCATCCGCGCCCTGTTCGCTCAGCCACACGGCCAGGTCATCCGGCAGCAGGAAGATGACCTCCTCCATGGCCGCCAGCGTGGTCGACTCTCCGCGCACAGGCAGCAGCGCTCCGCCGTCCTGCGACCTGTGCAGCACGATGCCGTGCGCCGCCATGTGTTCCGCAAGCGGCTTGGCGGCCCGCGCCAGCCTGCCCGGAACCTCAAAACGCGCGCCCCCCGAAACCGCCCCAGCAGAAGGAGACGGTCCGTCGGTCATGGTTTCAGCATCCTTCAAACGCAGCACAGGAGGCAGCCCACAGCCCACCCAAGCCCCGATGTCCACGCCCTCGATATAGGCATCGCCGGGGTCCTTGCCCTGCGGCACGGGCCAACGCTCGGCCCGCTCGTAGCGGGTCGTCCACCAGGTCATGACGCGGGCCAGCGTGGCGGCCTTGGCCTTGTCCTGCTCGGGCGACACCGGCTCGTAGTCCAGGGCCACCAGCACGGAGAGCGCGCGCTGCAGCAGCTCGTCCGTGGCGGCGTCGGGCTTGAAGGCCAGGGAGCCCAGGGCCAGCCCGGCCACCTTGCCGGGCAGCTCACGGGCGCAGGCCGCATGCACCAGCATGGCGTCCAGCTCGGCCTCCACCACCACGAAGGCCCGGGCGCTGCGGTCGGTCACCATGGTCTGGCTCGTGCCCCCGGCGATCATGATGTACGGCTCGGGGAAGCTCTCGGTGCGGTGCTCCTTGGGCCTGCGGATGCGGATGCGCACCGGCTTGTCCGTGCCTTCGTGGTGGGCGAACACCGGAATGACGATGCCGCGCGGGATCCACAGGCGCTTGGGCGTCTTGCCGTCGGGCTTGAGTTCCTCGGGCAGGCCCCAGGACTCGCGCTTGCGGTAGATGTCCCGGCCCTGCTCGCCGGGGTTCCAGCCCAGGCGGAAGAAGCGCACGAAGTCCAGGTCGATGCCGCGCCCGGCCAGGTAGGCGAGCTGCTCGGGGTTGCGCAGCAGCTTTTCGTGGGCCCAGGCCACCAGCTCGGCGGCCTTCCGCTGCCACAGCGCGGGGGGCAGGCCGGGCCGCGTGGGCTGGTACACCTGCGCGGCCTTGGGCGCCTGGGCCCGGCGCGGGGTCGGGGCGGTGGCCTTGTCGTCGCGCCCCACATGCTCGCAGGCCTCCTTGAACTCCATGCCCAGGAAGTCCCGGCAGAACTGGATGGTGTCGCCCTTCCATTCGCACTGGCGGCACCAGCCGTTGCCGCCATCGGAGCGGTCCGGCCAGCAATGGAAGCGGTCGGTTCCACCGCAGCCGGGGCAGGGGCTGCTCCATTCGTCGGCCTTGACCTTCCTGGTTTCCAGGCCGCGCTCGCGCAGCAGATCGAGGATGCTCAGCATGAGGCCTCCCAAAGTCCTGCAACGGTCCTGCTCTCGGTCCTGCTTATAACTATATGAGCATATTTACTTTTTAAGAGCTTGTAGACCATAGGACTTTTTCTCCGGTGAAATTTTAAAAAATGAAAAATTCTTTCTAAATATATAGCGATTTTCGGTCCTATCCGGTGGACGGTCCTGTCCTGTCAGAGCCGTGCGCAATTAAGACTAGTCCTTTGTTTCCAGCAACTTGACGCCGAAGTAGTGGTATTTCCCGCCCACCTTGCGGCGCTCGAACTTCTCCTTCATCAGGTTGCCGAAGCGCTTCTGCGCCGGCGGATTCTTGCTGATGTTCTCCTCCCACCAGGACTTGAAGGCCTCGTAGAAGGCGGAGGCCTCCACGCGGTTGGTGGTGGCCACCTGGCAGCAGTCGGCCACGAATTCGCCCATGATGTCCTCGCCGGAGCGGTACTCGGCGGTGGCATCCAGCACGGCTGCCGGGGGCTTCAGGCCGTCGCGCCGCCACATAAGGAAGCCCTCCACCAGCCAGGCCAGGATGCCCGAGGCCTCATCCAGGAGTTTCTGCCTCAGGTCAGTGTCCGCGCGACGCTCGAACTCTGCCTGTGGTTCCCTGGTCACGAATGAAAGTTCGAACGGGACCAGCAGGCAGCGCTCCCAGAAGGCGTAGTCATCCGCCGAGACACCGGGCTTGTGGTTGGTCAGAAGAATCAGTTTGTGCGTGGGCGGGAAGCTGATCTCGTACTTGTCGTGCGGGTTGCGCCCGACGAGAAGATCGCCGCCGGTGAGCCACTTCACGCGGCCGGAACTGAAGCGCCGTCCATCATCCGTCTCCGACCCGAAGGCCATGCGCACGGCCTTGAGGCCCATGATCTCCGGGCTGGGGCCGCTGGCGTTCTTACCGCCGAACTTGCCCTGGTCCAGCAACATCTCCGAGGCGATGGGTTTGGCCAGGGGGCCATGAATGTGCTTTAAGATATCAACCATAACTCCTTTGCCGTTGCGGCCTCGCCCCCAAAGCACCAAGAACTTTTGGTCGATGACGAGACCGCTCATGCAGTAGCCGAAGTAGCGCTGGAGGAAGTCAGCCATGTCCTGCCGCCCCTTCATCACCTCAAGAACGATCTTGCGCCAATTGGGACATGGAGCATCAATCCCCATCCACACCACCGACGATGCCCGCATGAGGTAGTCCTCCTGGCGGCCAGGGCGCAGCTCGCCGGTCTCCAGGTCGATGACGCCGTTGGCGCAGGGGAACAGCAGGGGCTTGCTGTCCAGCTCGTCGCCCTCGATGGCTAGGCGGTCGGCGCAGGTGGCGGCGGCCTCCAGCGTGGCCTTGCGCCCACGGTTGGAGCGCAGCCGGTTGATCCGCTTGTGCAGCGTGGCGAATGCGCTGGGGTCCACATAATGCGGGACCACCCGGGCGTAGGTGAGCACCACATCCTCCACCGCGGAGAGCGCCTCCTGCAGGGAGTCGCGCTTCCAGTGGTGGCCGGTCCACATCAGCCACTCGCCCGAGGAGGCGTTGAACACGTAGCGCCCGCGCATTAGCGCGGCAAACAGGGCGCCATCGCCAAGCTCGTTGGAGCGGAAGCAGTCCAGCACGAACTGGGGCTCCAGCTCCTTGGGCTTGGACTCGTCCGTGCCCAGGATCTGCGCTTCCTCGTCGCGCCGCGCCGCAACCTTCGCCCGCATGTCTTCGAGCTGCACGACTTTGGCGTTGGTGTCGGTATCAGCCACGGGCACCCTCCATCGGGCCGGAATTTGTAACACGAATCGCATCGCTAGTAGCACGAAATGCGCGCAATTTCAGGGTTTCCCAAATTCCCACACTTTCAAAATTTTCCCCGGCCGCGCGGACCGCGCTGTTGCCGACCCCTGAAGAGTGATGCCCAGGGAGGACCCAAGAGGGTAGGCCGCCCCATGGGACCATTGGCCTGTCCTCTTGGAGGATGGGGGAGCGGGGGAGCGCGGTACGGGAGCACAGGGTGGAAAGGCCAAAGGCGTAGAGAGAGGTTGCGGTCGCGTTCGCGCCCGCGTTCATTTGAATTGGATAAGAGGCTGGATAATTAGCCAGGTCGAATGACCGTGAAATACCGCTAGAATCTTCCACTTGGTTGGAGGAAGATTCCTTCGAATCAACGGAATGTTTGGTGTATTCCTGGGGGGTATTGCGTTGGACTTCTAAGCCGTCGGCCGAGGGTTCGAATCCTTCCTGGCGCGCCAACCACTCCCCGTCTTCTACCCCGTTCCCCGGCCCTTGCCAATTCCCCACCGCCCGCCCCCCTCGACGCCGGGGGCGCAATCTGGCATTGTTCCTGCTGTCTTTCTGCGTTCGCCCCACGCACCCACAGCAAGCGAGAGCCACGGCCCATGTCCAGGCAGGACCCGAGCAGAACAGAAGCCGCCACCCCCAAGCGCATCAAGAAGGCGCGCGAGGAAGGTAGCGTACCAAGGAGCGCCGAGGTCTCCAAGGTGGTGGTGCTGCTCGTGGGCGTGGTGGCCATGCGCTACATGGGCGAATACTACTACAAGAACATCAACGAGATCTTCCGCTGGTTCTTCGTGGAGGGCGTGCAGCAGACGCTGGACCAGCAGACCGTGTACCGCATGTTCCTCTGGTCGCTGATGAAGATCGCCATGCTGGTGCTGCCCATCATGGTCGTCGTCGCCATCAGCGCCTACGCCGTGGTGCGCCTGCAGGTGGGCAAGCTCTGGGTGTTCAAGTTCCGCTGGGACCGCATCAACTTCAACATCGCCGCGGCGCTCAAGCAGCTCATCATCAGCCCCGAGGCGCTGGTGCGCATCGGCAAGAGCGTGGGCCAGGCCGCCGTGGTGGCCATCGCGCCCTACATCGTCATCAAGCAGGAGATGCCCAACCTGCTGCCGCTGTTCAGCCAGAACGTCATGGGCATCACCACATACATGTTCGTGGTGTCCTACAAGATGATCTGCTACGCGCTGGTGCCCATGCTGCTCATCGCCATAGCCGACCTGTGGTGGACCCGGTACCGCTACAACGACAACCTCATGATGACCAAGGAAGAGGTGAAGGACGAGCGCAGGCAGGCCGAAGGCGATCCCGTGGTCAAGCAGAAGCAGCTGCGCAAGATGTACGACTTCATGGCCAAGCGCCTGAAGACCAGCGTGCCCAAGGCCGACGTTGTCATCACCAACCCCACCCATTTCGCCGTGGCCCTGAAGTACGACCTCAGCGAGGCGCCCGCCCCCCTGGTGCTGGCCAAGGGCGTGGACCGCATCGCCAAGCAGATCCGCGAAATCGCCATCGAAAACGACATTCCCATCCACGAGAATCCGCCCCTGGCACAGGCCTTGTATAAGCAGGTCGACGTGGGCGAGACCATCCCCGAGGAAATGTTCCAGGCCGTGGCGGCGATTTTGGCTAAACTGCCGAAATTCAAGAGCCGCCGGACCTAGCCTCCTCATCCTGGGACAGTCCTGACGCCCACGGGCAAACCCCCAAGGGAGCGTCAAAAACATGTCCCAGAGCACCAAATTCTCCGTCCCCGAGATGAACTACGAGAAGTTCGCCAAGTCCGGCGACATCATGCTGGCCCTCGGCGTGATGGCCGTTCTCTTCGTCATGCTCGTGCCCATCCCCACGCTGCTGCTGGACATTTTTCTGACCATGAGCATCGCCATCTCGGTGGTCGTGCTCATCACCTGCATGTACATGCAGTCGCCCATGGAATTCACCATCTTCCCGTCCCTCTTGCTCGTCACCACCTTGATGCGCCTGGCGCTCAACGTGGCCAGCACGCGGCTCATCCTGCTGCACGGCGACGAGGGCACCAGCGCGGCGGGCGAGGTCATCAAGAGCTTCGGCGAGTTCGTTGTCGGCGGCAACTACGCCATCGGCATCGTCATCTATTTCATCCTTTTCACCATCAACAAGACCGTCATCGTCGCCGGTATGACGCGCATCGCCGAAGTGGCCGCGCGCTTCACCCTGGACTCCATGCCCGGCAAGCAGATGGCCGTTGAGGCCGACCTCAACGCCGGGCTCATCGACGAGCCCGAGGCCACTCGCCGCCGCGAGAAGATCCGCAAGGAGGCCGACTTCTACGGCGCCATGGACGGCGCGGGCAAGTTCGTCCAGGGAGACGTGAAGGCCGGCATGATCATGCTTTTGATCAACATCATCGGCGGCTTCTTCATCGGCGTGTTCCAGAAGGGCATGCCCTGGCAGGAGGCCGCGCGCGTCTACACCCTGCTGACCATCGGCGACGGCCTGGTGGCCACCATCCCCTCGCTCATCGTGGCCACGGGATCGGGCATCATCGTCTCCCGCGCGGCGGCCGAGGCCAAGATGGGCGAGGAATTCCTGGGCCAGCTGACCTACCACCACCGGGCGCTCAAGCTGGTCTCCGGCATCCTGGTCGTGTTCGGCCTGGTGCCGGGCCTGCCCACCTTCCCCTTCCTGCTGCTCTCCGGCGTCATCTATTGGGTGGCCCGCGTGGCCGAGAAGACCCGCCCCGAGCACGACGCCAAGACCCAGGCCGAGAAGGGCAAGGCCGGCGGCGCTCCCAAGCTGGACACCCCCGAGGAAGTGCAGGCCCTGCTGCCGCTGGACCAGCTGGAGCTGGAAGTGGGCTACGGCCTCATCCCGCTGGTGGACGAGGAACAGAACGGCAACCTGCTCTCGCGCATTCGCAGCATCCGCCGCCAGTTCGCGCTGGACATGGGCGTCATCATCCCCTCGCTGCACCTGCGCGACAATCTCCAGCTCAAGCCCGGCGAGTACCGCGTCATGGTCAAGGGCAATCCCATCGCCAGCGCGGAGATCCTCATCGACCACTTCCTGGCCATGGATCCCGGCGACGCCAAGCACAAGATCGAGGGCGTGCAGACCGTGGAGCCCGCCTTCAACCTGCCCGCCGTGTGGATTCCCGAGGCCCAGCGCGAGGCCGCCATGCTGGCCGGCTACACCGTGGTGGACCCCTCCACCGTGGTGGCCACCCACCTCACCGAGGTGTTCCGCCGCAACCTGCACGAGTTCCTGGGCCGCCAGGAGGTCCAGGATCTGCTCACCAACCTGGCCAAGCGCGCGCCCAAGGCCGTGGACAACCTGGTGCCGAACATCCTGCAGCTGGGCGTGGTGCAGAAGGTGCTGCAGAACCTGGTGCGCGAGAGCGTGTCCATCCGCGACATGCTGACCATCGTGGAGGCCCTGGCCGACTACGGCCCGGTGGTGCAGGACCCCGGCGTGCTCACCGAGTACGTGCGCGCCCGCATGGGCCGCACCATCGTCAAGGGCTACATGTCCACCGACGGCACCCTGCCCATCCTGACGCTGGCCCCGGACATCGACGCGGTGCTGGCCGGCAGCGTGCGCACCACCGACGGCGGCGGCTACCTGGCCCTGGAGCCCGGCACCGCCCAGACCATCATCCGCAACATCTCCAGCGCCCAGGACAACGCCGTGGGAACCGACGGCCAGCCCGTTCTGCTCACCACCCCCCAGGTGCGGCCCCATCTGGCCCAGTTGTTGCTTAGGTTCCTGCCGACCATGCCGGTGATCTCACAGGCCGAGATTCCGGCGGACATCAAGATCCAATCCCTTGCAACCGTAAAGTTGGGATAACGCCATGCAGATGAGGACATTCAAGGGATCTGACGCTTCGGTCGCCCTGGCGAGGGTCAAGGCCGAACTGGGTGACGACGCCATCATCCTGAACACCAGGACCGTGCGCGAAGGCGGAAGCAGGCTCTGCGAGATCACCGCGGCCATCGACCCGCGCAGCGCGGCCAGTTCCCGCGCCAAGAACCCGTCGCGCACCCCGCAGTGGGGCGCCAAGGGTGCGCAGGCCGACGCCGGGATCGACGCCATGCCCGCCGACTGGGCCAGCGAGTGGCGCCAGATCAAGGACCAGCTGCTGGCGCTTTCCAAGCCGCAGATGGACCTCTCCGAGCTGGCCCCGCGCCAGCGGGTGGCCATGCAGTACCTGGAGCGCGAGGAATGCGACGCGCAGGTGCTGCTCAGCGTGTTCCTGGACCTGCGCAGCGATCCGGGCAGGCCCATTCTTCCCGTTCTTGAGAACGTGGCCCAGGTGCGGCCCTTCGAGTCAAAAAAATGGCTGGAGCGCATCCACGTGTTCGCCGGTCCCGCCGGTTCGGGCAAGACCAGCTGCCTCATCCGCCTGGCCCTGCGCGAAAAGCAGGCCAAGCCCCGGGCGCGCATCTGCGTGGTGGCGGCGGACCAGGGCCAGGGCAAGGGCCGCATGGTGCTGCGGCACTACGCCGACCTCTCCGGCCTGGCCTTCCGCGAGGCGGCCACCGCCGAGGACATGCAGGACATCATCAAGGAAGCCAGGAACTTCGACATGGTGCTGGTGGACCTGCCGGGCCTGTCCAGCCGGGCCAGCCTGGCCGAGCGCTTGAACGACGTGGGCCTGTTCGACCACGAGGACATGGCCGCGCACCTGGTGCTCTCGCCCTACTTCAGCGCGTCCCAGTACCAGGACATCGCCCGGCGCCACGCCTGCCCGCAACTCAAAAGTCTCATCTGGACGAAACTGGACGAAGCCTGTAGTTTCGGGGCGCTGCTCAACGTGGCGCGGCTCATGGGCCTTCCGGTGTCCGCCCTGTCCTTCGGGCCGGGCCTGAAGAACACCATCGTGCCCGCCGCCACCGACCTTCTGTGGCGTCTGTTCTTCAAACACCAGCTGCCGGGCCTGGAACCCGCGCGGCAGGACTAAGGCGAGGCACACATGGCAAGCGCGCTCCCACTGGTCTTCTCCGTCACCTCCGGCAAGGGGGGCGTGGGCAAGACGAACATCGCCGTGAACCTGGCGCTGAGCCTGAGCGCCATGGGCAAGCGCGTCGTCATCCTCGACGCCGACCTGGGGCTGGCCAACGTGGACGTGATCCTGGGCATCACCCCCAAGCTCAACCTGTTCCACCTGTTCCACGAAGGCATGACGGTGGAGAAGATCCTCTGCCCCACGCCCTACGGCTTCCGCATCCTGCCCGCCGCCAGCGGGGTGAGCGACATGGTCAGCCTGTCCACCGGCCAGAAGCTGGATCTGCTGGAGGCCATGGACTACCTGGACAGCGACGTGGACCACCTCATCGTGGACACGGGCGCGGGCATCAACGACAACGTGCTCTACTTCAACATCGCCGCGCAGGAGCGGCTGGTGGTGCTGACCACCGAGCCCACCTCGCTCACCGACGCCTACGCGCTCATCAAGGTGCTCAAGCAGGGGCACGGGGTGGACCGCTTCCGCGTGCTGGTGAACATGGTGCGCGACGAGAAGTCCGCCAAGGACGTGTTCCGCAAGCTGTACAACGCCTGCGACCACTTCTTAAGCGGCGTTTCGCTTGACCTTGTCGGCTTCATACCGCATGATCCCGTAGTACGTAAGGCCGTCATTGCGCAGACCCCGTTCTGCCACTTGAATCCGAGCGCCCCGGCCAGCGTGGCCCTGGGCCAGGTCGCGGCCAAGATCAACAACTGGAAAGTGACCCCCAAGGCCGATGGAAACATTAAGTTCTTCTGGAAAAAGCTCCTCTTCCAGGAGCAATCCGTGGCGTGAGCTGGAGTGCGGACAGCGCCCCTGGTCGCAGTTCACACCGCGGGACCAGGAAGCCATCGTCCGCCACTACGCCCCGAAGATCCGCATCCTCGCCCTGCGGCTGAAGAACAAGCTTCCGCAGAGCGTGGAGCTTGGCGAGCTCATCAGCGCGGGCAGCATCGGGCTTCTGGACGCCCTGGGCAAGTTCCGCCCGGAGCTGGGCATCAAGTTCGACACTTACTCCGAGAACCGCATCAAGGGCTCCATGCTCGACGAACTGCGGCGCATGGACTGGTTCTCGCGCGGGTTGCGGCAAAAGGTGAAGATGCTCGACGAGGCCATGCGCGTCATTGAGCACGAAACCGGCAGCACGCCCACGCAGGAGCAGCTGGAGACCCGCACCGGGCTCTCGCCGCGTGAGGTGCAGCAGGGTCTGGAGGCGCTCCAGAACCAGATGTGCGTCAGCCTCGACGTGTTTCAGGAGAACTTCGTCGGCAGCCGCGAGGCGCTCAACGAGAACGAGCCCTATCAGTCCACGGCTTTTCAGGAAATGGTTGACAAGATAGCGAGCCTCATAGAAGATTTGACGCCAAGAGAGAAACTCGTGATCTCGCTCTACTACGGCGAGGAGTTGAACATGAAGGAGACCGCCCAGGTCATGGACATCACCGAGGGCCGCGTCTCCCAGTTGCACTCCCAGGCCTTGGCCAAGCTTCGCGACAATTTCCGGCGACGCTACGAAAACGAGCGGTAAGCCCCCAGAAGGAGATGGAATCTATGCCCGCAGACAAAAACATGCGCATCCTCGTGGTCGACGACTTCTCCACCATGCGCAAGATCATCAAGAACATCCTGCGCCAGCTGGGATTCAACAACGTCGTCGAGGCCGACGACGGCACCACCGCCTGGGAAGTGCTGAACCGCGACAACATCGACTTCATCGTCTCCGACTGGAACATGCCGCAGATGACCGGCATCGACCTGCTGCGCAAGGTGCGCTCCAGCGAGGAGTACGCCACCACGCCCTTCCTCATGGTCACGGCCGAGGCCCAGCAGGAGAACATCATCGAAGCCGTGCAGGCCAAGGTGTCCAACTACATCGTCAAGCCCTTCACGCCCGAGACCCTGGGCCAGAAGATCGACAAGATCTTCGGCTAACCCTATAGGATCGGCAGGGGCCGATGCTTCTCTTCATGGTGCCTGACGATTCCGGAAAGCCGTCTGGCGCCGACGACATGCTCGACACCAGCGAGACCTCGCGCGCGGCGCAGAAGGTCGACCTGGATCTGGACGATGCTCCTTTTCTGGACGAGGAAGAGGAGGTCAAGCAGGAAGCGCCGCCCAGGCACGAAGCCATCAGCATGGAGGAGCCCGCGGAGGCCCCTCCCAAGCGCGACAAGAAAAAGCTCATCATCATCGGCGCCGCCGCCCTCGTCCTGCTCATCGGCATCGGTGTGACGGTGAAGCTGCTGTTCTTCAAGCCCAAGCCCAAGCCCGTCGAGACGCCTCCCGCCGTGGAGGAGCCGCAGGACAACGGAACAGAGGACGCCAAGGCCGAGATTCCGGAGACCATGTACAGGCTGGAACCCTTCTGGGTGGAGCAGAAGGGCGCCAAGGACGACGAGGTCCGCTTCCTCATCGTGCGCATGCTGCTGGGCGCAAAGGACCCCGGCGCGGTGAAGGAGCTTCAGGGCAAGTTGCTTCCGGCCCGAAACGCCATATTCTATTACCTGAAGAATAAAGACGTGCAGTTTTTGGCCGATGAAGCCAATACGGAGAAGCTGAGAAAGGAGCTGCTGCTGGTCATCAACCAGTATGTGGCCGACACGAAGTTCGATACGCTGCTGTTCGAGGAGTACGTGGTGAAGTAGCCATGAGCGCCAACCCGCTGGACATGCCCATCATCGTCTCGCAGTTGCCCAACCTGCAGCAGATGGCGCACGCCGCCCAGGCCGCCACCGAGACGCAGCAGGTGCTCTTCGGGCATCTGGTGGCCGAGAACCAGCGCAAGGTCGAGCACAATGTCCAGGAAGTGGAGAAGAAGGACGGCCTGGAGGCCATGGGCAAGGACAGCGGGGGCAACACGAACACGCCCGGCTTCGCCCGTCAGCAGCGCCACCGCCCTCCGTCCGAGGGGGATGACCAGCCCACGCAGACCTCCAACGCCTCCCCCTGGACGGGAAACATCATCAACGTCAAGATTTAGCGTCCGGACGCTGCTTCTCCCGCCGCTCCCTGTCCACCTCCTCATCCACCTCGCGCTCCAGTTCGCTCTCCTCCTCGCTGGTGGGAAAACGCCCCGTGAACCAGTAGGTGAGCCAGCGGTTGCGCTCGCGGCGTACCCGCCCGGACTCGCCATTGGCCTGTCCGAACTTGTGGAAGTGCCGCATGCGGTCCACTATGTAGGCCAGCAGCACTCCAACGCCGAGCACGACCAGGGCGAAAAGCCAGGTTTGCATGGCCACCTCCGGGATTGCGCCAACACCCTGCGTATTCTCCGCAATTATTGCGTACACACTGTACCGGTAAATTGCGAGAAAAAACTTTGTTCGTTACGCATTGCCTCCGGACCGGGTTGTGTGCATAATAGGCAAATGGGGCATCGCCCTGAGCTATTCGGAACACCAATCACGCCAGAGAATGACAAGGAGCGAAACACAGATGTCCGATGCCACGCAGTTCACGCTGTTCAGCGGCGGCGCTCAGGGCGCCGAAGCCGAATTCGGCCGCATGGCCGAGAAGTCCGGCGTCCAGGAAGTCAATTTCTCCTTCGAAGGCCACAAGATCGAGCGTAACCGGGGCCTGCGCATGCTGACCCAGGAGGAGCTTACCCGCAAGGACGTGAGCATCAGCTACGTCTCCAAGCTTCTGGACCGCAACTTCAGCAACGGACCGCTCATCCGCATGGTGCTGCGCACCATCATGTACCAGGTGGACGCCGGGCTTGAGGTCTTCGTCATCGGCAACATCCTGCCCAACGGCACCGTCAACGGCGGTACCGGCTGGGGCGCGGAGTTCGCCAAGATCTGCAACAAGCCCCTGTTCGTGTTCGACCAGGTCAAGGACGGCTGGTTCACCTGGACCGGCGACAAGTGGGACACCGTGGCCGCCCCGGTCATCACCAAGACCCACTTCACCGGCACGGGCACCCGCTTCCTGGAGGAAAACGGACGCAAGGCCATCGCCGAGCTGTTCGCCCGCTCCTTCAAGGCCTAGGCCGCATTCCCGCTCCCAAGGGCGGTTCCGGGTCGGCCCGGGGCCGCCTTTTGCTTTGCCCGCCCACCCGGGCCATTGATTTCCCGGCGAAAAATGGGCAATGGACCCTGAACGGAATCCTTCCAAGCCATCGCCCTACAACAGCGCAGGTACCCCATGCAGATCACCGCACTGCTGCTTCTGGCCCTCACGGTGACGGAACTCGTGCTGCTCTTCGTGGTCATCGCCTTCTACCTGCGCCTGCGCAAGTCCGAGGCGCTCATCGCCCGGCTGCAGACCAAGCAGGAGGAGTTCCTGAACAAGCTGCGGGCCAACGCCCAGCTGGAGCAGGAGTTGGTGGACAGCTTCGAGAGCCGGCAGAACGAGCTGGCCCGGCTGGACACCCTGCTCGCCGACCGCGTCATCGCCCTGAACAAGCTGCTCAAGCAGGCCGACGAGTTCGCCAAGTCGCCCCAGTTCCTGCGCCAGGTCATCATCACCGGCCACCGCCAGGGTAAGAGCATCAAGGAACTCTCCCGCGCCACGGGCCTCTCCGCCGACGAGGTGGAGCTCATCATCGACCAGGCCTCCATCTAGCCGCACCGGCGGGACGAGCATGGCCCGCATTTCCGGATACGGACCCGGCTTTGGCGGCGGCGGCCAGCCTCGCCAGCGCGCCGACCTCTTCCGCGCCCGCCACCGCATCGGCGAGCGGCTGAGAGGCCGCATCCTGCGCCACGAGCCCGGCGGCCTCACCGTTGTCGAGGTGGACGGCCAGGAACTGCTGGCCCGGCTTGAGGTGCCCGCCGAGCCTGGCGACACCCTGCTCTTCGTGGTGCGCGCCCTGCTGCCGGAGATCCACCTGCAGGCCCTGCACGGCCAAGTGGCCAGCGCCGACCCGCCGGGCCTGCTCCAGCAGTTCCGCACCGCGCGCCAGGCCTTCGAAACCCGCGCCGCGCGCCACCTGGCCGCCCTGCCCCTCTCGCTGCCGCCCTCCCCTGCTCCCGGTCCGGATTTCCAGGCCCTGCTGGCGCTGGACGATGCCCTTGGCGCGCTCCACGCCGAGGCCCAGGCCCGGCTCCAGAGCCTGGACGAAGCCCTGGCCCGGCCGCTGGGCCGCCGCGCGCTGTATGTTCCCTGGGCCGCGCCCGGGCTGGCGCAGTGCGAGGCCATGCTCACGATGTCCGGCGAGGTCGGCGAAGGCGGCGGGAGCTTCGAGCTGGCCGCCAGCGGGCGTTTGGAGCGGTACGGGGCCTTCGAGCTGCGGCTTCTGGGGCGCGGCGGCGAGCACCGCCTGCGGCTGTGGCTGGAGCGCCCGGAACGCGCCGAGGAACTGGCCGTGCTGACGCGCGAGGCGCTGGCCAAGTCCGGGCGGGCGGGCCCGGAGTTCAGCGTGGGCAGGATCACCGCGCCCATCCCCGGCGGCGTTTTCACCGAACTGCTCGGCGAGTCGGCCCGGGAGAGCGGCGGTCTCAACGCCCGGGTCTAGCGCCCGGATTTCGGGCGAAAAAAAACGCCCTTGCGGGCGTTTTCCTTGCGGGCTGGATTCGCGGCCTAGGCCACTGCGGGAACCGGGCGGATCGGAGCGGCCTTGGGCAGCTTCTCGGCGGAGGGCAGGACCGTAGGCTCCAGATCCAGCACGCGCTCTTCCAGGTACTCCTCGGCGTTGGCTTCCAGGTAGCGCAGGAAGGCGTTGTTCAGAGCGTGGCCGGAGGCGAAGACCTCGAAGCTGCCCTGGATGGGCTGGCCCATGACGGCCATGTCGCCCACGAAATCCAGCATCTTGTGGCGCACGAACTCGTCGCTGAAGCGCAGGCCGTCGGTGTTCAGCACGCCGTAGTCGTCCAGCACCACGGCGTTGTCCAGGTTGCCGCCAAGGGCCAGGCCGTTGGCGTGCAGGTACTCCACCTCGCGCAGGAAGCCGAAGGTGCGGGCCTTGGCCAGCTCGTCGGCGAACACGTCGGGGGTGATCTCCAGGGCCATGTTCTGGCGGCCGATGACCGGGTGGGCGAACTGGATGGTGTAGTCGACATGGAAGCCGTCGTGCGGGGTGGCCTTGATGAACTTGCCGTCCTTCTCGAACACGATGGGCTTCTTGAGGGCCAGCACGCGGCGGGCCTTGCCCTGGCGGCGCAGGCCGGCCTGGTTGAGCAGGTACACGAAGGAGGCGGCGCTGCCGTCCATGATGGGCAGCTCACGCCCCTGCACCTCGATGCGGATGTTGTCGATGCCCAGGCCGCGGATGGCGGCGAGCAGGTGCTCCACCGTGGCGATGTGGTCGTGGCCGTTGCCCAGCGTGGTGGCAAGGCCGGTCTCCACCACAAGGCGGGGCTTGGGGCTCAGGAACGAGGTGCCGGACCCGCTGCGCAGGGCGAACAGGATGCCCGTATCTTCCGGAGCGGGCCGCAACACCAGTTCCACCTGCTTGCCCCCGTGGAGGCCGATGCCGGTGCAGCGGACGGTGTTGCGGATGGTGGTCTGGTTCATGACGACGCAATATGCATGGACAATGCCAAACCAATCAAACAACCCAACACACCATATTCATTGAACAAGTTGATTTGAAACGGAATCAAACGGGTGTGTGATTTTCACCACTCGTGGCGCTGTTGCAACACCGCCACAGCCGGTTTGCGGCAGGAACGCCACACGGAGGCCTAGGCGCGACGCGCCAAAAGCACGCGGTCCAGCCCGGCCAGATCCTTCAGGATGGCGCAATCGGCCAGCTCCGGAGAGTGCGCGCGGGCGGCCTCCAGGGCTCCGCCCCCCTGCCCCGCGCCGATCTCGCACAGCAGCAGGCCGCCGGACTTGAGCGCCGAAACCGCGTGCGGCAAGAGCCCGCGCAGGTGCTCCAGGCCGTCCGCCGGGCTGACCAGCGCCAGGCGCGGCTCGAACTCGCGCACCTCGCGGGAGAGCTCCGCGTACTCGCCCTCGGTGACGTAGGGCGGGTTGGAGACAATCAGGTCGCACGACACGGGCGGCAAAAGCGGCTGGAGCATGTCGCCCTCGATGAAGTCGATGCGTTCCGCGACGCCGTGGCGCTCGGCATTGGCCCGGGCCACGTCCAACGCTTCGGGGCTGATGTCCACCGCCGTGCCGCGGGAGAGGGGAAACACATGCGCCAGGGCGATGGCCAGCGCGCCGGTGCCGGTGCCGAAATCGGCGAACACAAGGGGGCTATCGGCAGGGAAGCGCTTCAGCGCCTCTTCCACCATGGTCTCCGTGTCGGGCCGGGGGATGAGCGTGGCCGGGGTCACGGCCAGCTCCAGGCCGTAGAATTCCTTCTCGCCCAGCAGGTAGGCCACGGGCTCGCCCTTCTCGCGGCGGGACACCAGCGCGTCGAACGCGGCCTGCTGTTCCAGGGAAAGCTCGTCCTTCTTGCGCACGATGAGCCCCAGGCGCGACAGCCCGAAAGCCTTTTCGGCCAGCAGCTCGGCGCTGCGGCGCGGGGCGTCCACTCCTGCGGCGCTGAGGCGCTCCGTGGCCCTGTCCAGGGCCTCGGCCACCGTTCCAGGGCGGGAGCGTTCAGCCTTCTCGGCCCGCTCGTTCAGCTTCTGGCCGAAGCGGGAGAGCACGTCGCGCAGGCTCTTCGCGCCGCCGTTCTCACTGGCGGACAACGCTAGCCTCCGGCGGCCTGGAGCTTCAGGGCCTCGGTCTGGTAGTGGCTGGTGAGGGCGTGGATCAGGTCCCCGCAGTCGCCCTCCATCACCGCATCAAGCTTGTACAGCGTCAGGTTGATGCGGTGGTCGGTGACGCGGCCCTGGGGGAAATTGTAGGTGCGGATGCGCTCGGAGCGGTCGCCGGAACCCACCTGGGCGCGGCGGATGTCCGTCTCCACGGCCTTCTGCTTCTGCTGTTCCTGGTCCAGCAGGCGGGAGAGCAGCACCTTCATGGCCTTGGCCTTGTTCTTGTGCTGCGACTTCTCGTCCTGGCACTGCACAACCAGCCCGGAGGGGATGTGCGTGATGCGCACGGCGGACTCCGTCCTGTTGACGTGCTGGCCGCCAGCGCCGCTGGCCCGGAACACGTCGATGCGCAGGTCCTCGGTGCGGATGTTCACGTCCACTTCCTCGGCCTCGGGCATGATGGCCACGGTGACGGCGGAGGTGTGGATGCGGCCCTGGGCCTCGGTGGCGGGCACGCGCTGCACTCGGTGCGTGCCGGACTCCCACTTGAGCTTGCTGAACACGCGGTCGCCGGAGATGGAGGCGATGACTTCCTTGTACCCGCCGGTGTCGGTGGGGTTGGCGTCCAGCAGCTCCACGCGCCAGCCCACGCGCTCGGCGTAGCGGGAGTACATGCGGAAGAGGTCGGCGGCGAACAGCGCGGCCTCGTCGCCGCCGGTGCCCGCGCGGATTTCCAGGATGCTGTTCTTGTCGTCCAGCGGGTCCTTGGGCAGCAGCATCAGCTTGAGGTCGGTATCCAGCTCCTCAAGGCGGCCCTTGATGCGCTCCACCTCGCCGGCGGCCATCTCGCGCATCTCCGGGTCGGAGTCCTTGAGCAGCTCCTGGTTGTCGGCCAGTTCCTGCTCCAGGCCCTTGTACTCGCGGTAGGCCTTGACGATGACGCCGAGGTCGGCGTGGGCCTTGGCGGCCTTGCGGTATTTCTCCTGGTCGGCCAGAACCTCCGGCGCGCCCAGTTCGCGCTCCAGGTCCAGGAAGCTGCGTTCGATGTCGGCTAATTTGTTGAACACGAAGTCCCCTCCTCGCCCAGGGCGCAGTTCAGCGCGGCCATGGCGACCTCGATTTGGCTGTCGTCAGGCTCCTTGGTGGTCAGCATCTGAAGGAAGAGGCCGGGCCAGCAGAGCATGCGGCAGAGAATGTTGGTATTGAACCTGCCCGCGAAGCGGATGATCTCGTAGGCGATGCAGCTGATGGGCACCATGAACAGCAGCTTGGCCGTCACGATGTACAGGTGCTTCATGAGGAACATCTCGGGCTTGTAGAGCTTGAGCAGCTGCGGCACGATGGCGGTGTACAGCACGATGCTGACGGCCAGCACGAACAGCAGGAACGAGGTGCCGCAGCGCGGGTGCAGTCGGCTGAAGCCGCGCGCAGCGTCCACGCTCACGGTGCGGTTCTCCTCGTAGGCCCAGATGACCTTGTGCTCGGCCCCGTGGTACTCGAACACGCGGCGGATGTCCGGCACAAACGAGATGGCCCCGATGTAGCCCAGGAACACGGCCATCTTGAACACGCCGTCCCAGGAATTGAAGGACAGGGACTCCACGTCGCCGGAAAGCCCCAGCCACTGCATGCCGATGGACAGGGCGTGCGGCACCACCACGAACAGGCCCAGGGCCACGCCCAGGGCCACCACCATGGTGACCACAAGGTGCCAGGGCGCGATCTCGCTCTCGCCCTGGTCGTCCTCCGCGGCGTGCATGGCCGAGAAATTGAGCGCCTTGATACCGTTGACCAGCGTTTCCAGCAGCACGGGAAACCCGCGCAGGAAGGGCTTTTTCAGAAGCGGCAGGGTGGTCAGCGTGAACCAGGGCCGGGCCTCCACCAGGATGGTGCCGTCGGGCTTGCGCACGGCTATGGCCAGCCGGTTCTTGGCGCGCATCATGACGCCTTCGATGACGGCCTGGCCGCCCACGGTGGGGCCTGCGGAGAGTGCGGCGAGAAGGGATCGGATCAAGCTGGCCACCTCTGGGGTTCGGGGCGGTATCGGCCCCCTTGTTGGCGCGTCCGGGAACTTCCGGGCGGCACTCACCAGAATAAGGCCGGGCGGCTCGAAGTAAAGGCGGGAAGTGTGCCGCGCGGCCAGGAAACAAGAATGCCTCCATTGGCGATCCAACAGAGGCATTCCCGCAGGCGCTGGTGGGCGCTACTTCTGGAACTGGGCGTACTTCTTGCGGAAGCGGTCGATACGGCCGGCGGTGTCGACGAAACGCTGCTTGCCAGTGTAGAAAGGATGGCAGTTGGAGCAGATTTCGACGTTCACTTCCTTGCCCTTGGTGGTCAGCATGTCGGTCTCGTAACCGCAGTTGCAACGCACCTTGGCGTCGTTCACGTTGGGATGGATGTCTTTCTTCATGGCTATCTCCAGTGACATTTGTTCGCGTAAGGCAGAGACTGATACGCCCCTTTCCTACGCTTGGCAAGAGGCGCGAAGCAAGTTTTCGCCACAAGAAAGGCCAAATCCGGCGCATATTGACTTCCCGACGCGCCGGGGGTAGCCACCGGGGACGTTCCCGCCGGAACGCGACCATACGGGAGTCCGGGCCAACCGGGCTGAGAGGGCCTCTTTCACGTGGGGCCGACCGTGGAACCTGGGCGGATCATGCCGCCAAGGGAAATGGGCCTCAACGCTCCATCCATCCCCCGGTTTCCCCCCGCATGGGCCGCGCCACGGCTGGCAATCTGCCACCAGGAGGCCCCAATGTCCATCATCAATCAGAATTCCGCGCTCCGAAACCTGCTGGACGCGCACATCGACGAACTCTCAACCCTGGAGTGCATGTCGCCCGCGGACATCCGCGCGCGCATCGACCAGGGCTCGCTGACGCTCCTGGCCAACCCCGGCCACAAGGGCGTGCGCCCCACGCTCATCGGCCAGCCCGCCCGGGTCAAGGTCAACGCCAACATCGGCACCTCGCCCATGACCAGCGACGGCGGCGGCGAACTGGACAAGCTGCGCGTGGCCGAGACCGCCGGGGCCGACGCGGTGATGGACCTCTCCACCGCCGGGGACCTGGACGCCATCCGCACCCGCATGCTGGCGGCCACCCCGCTGCCGCTGGGCACCGTGCCCATCTACGGCCTGGCCCAGCAGTGCACCGAGGCCGGGCGCGACCCCGCCGGATTCGAGCCCAGGGAGCTCATCGACGAGATCCGCAAGCAGGCCGAGCAGGGCGTGGACTTCGTCACCGTGCACTGCGGGCTGACCAAGCGCGGCGCGGAGTTGGCTCAAGACGGCTCGCGCCTGCTGGGCATCGTGTCGCGCGGCGGGGCCATCCTGGCGCGCTGGATGCGCCGCACCGGGCAGGAGAACCCCCTGCTCACCCACTACGACGAGATCCTGGAAATTTCGCGCAAGCACAACCTGGTTTTGAGCCTGGGCGACGGCCTGCGGCCCGGCGCGGGCTGCGACGCGGGCGACCCGGCCCAGTGGGAGGAGGTGCTGACCCTGGGCGTGCTGGCCAAGCGCGCCTGGAAGGCGGGCGTGCAGGTCATGATCGAGGGCCCGGGCCACGTGCCGCTGCATCTTGTCCAGGCCCAGATCCAGGGCATCAAGCGCGCCACCTTCGGCGCTCCGCTCTATGTGCTGGGACCGCTGGTCACCGACACCGCCGCCGGTCGCGACCACATCGCCGGAGCCATCGGCGGCGCGCTGGCCGCGCAGTACGGCGCGGACTTCCTGTGCTACCTGACCCCGGCGGAGCACCTGTGCCTGCCCGACGCCCGCGACGTGCACGAGGGCGTGCTGGCCTCGCGCATCGCCGCGCAGGCGGGCGAGGCCGCCCTGGGCCGCCCCTGGGCCGTCAAACGCGAATTCGAGATGTCCGACGCGCGCATGAAGCTGGACTGGAAGCGCATGGCCGACACCGCGCTGGACCCCTGCCTGGTGCGCCAGCGCTCCCAGGGCACGGAGCACGGCAAGGAGTGCGGCATGTGCGGCAAGTTCTGCGCCATCCGCATGGCCGAGCCGGAACAGAAGTAGAACCAAGACCGCGCCCTGGGCAGCCCGGCCACGCCGGGCACGGTCCGGAGCCGGAGCGAACGCGAACAAAAAGGGGCGGAAGGTCGAAACCTTCCGCCCCTTTTGATATTACGGGATACGTGGATTACACGCAGCCGGTGGGCTTGGGCAGGCCAGCCATCTTGCAGGCGCCCTTGCCGGGGCCGGAGGGGAACAGCTCGTAGATTTCCTTGAGCTTGTAGCCGGTCACCTTGGACAGGATGCGCACCATGGGGGCGATGCCGTTCTTCTTGTAGTAGTCCT